>JBARCY010000025.1:0-5868 GCA_049794595.1 Candidatus Acidiferrum sp. | reverse complement strand
GCGGACATGCGGCTGATCGAGCACGTCTCCGCTTTCACGGTTTTCCCGGATGATGGCATTCGGATTGACCCGCACATGATTCGCCGCGTGACAAGTTACGACGGCGCGTTACTCGAGGAAGCCCATCCGGAAGTGCATGACGTTATTTCACCCGAAGTCGCGCGAACGATGACCGCGATGCTCGAAGAGGTCATCAAGTTCGGCACCGGTGTCCAGGCTAAGGCGCTCGGCCGCCCCGCCGGCGGAAAAACCGGCACGACGCAAGATTACACGGACGCCTGGTTCATGGGTTTTACACCGCAGATCACTTGCGGCGTTTGGGTCGGCTACGATGATAAGCAAATCTCCCTGGGAAAAAAGGAAACCGGAGCGCGTGCGGCGTTGCCGCTCTGGCTGGAGTTTATGAAGACCTCGCTAGAAGGCCAGCCGGTGCTCGATTTCGCCAACGTCATCCCGCTCGAGCAGCAAGCCATCGAACACAAAATCAATGTAGACACGCCGGACACCGCGCCGGAATCCGACGAAACTGCCGAGCCCAAAGCAAAGCCTCCGGTGCCAGTGCCACCCACTAAAACGACAGCTCCCGCGACGACGTCGGGCGTGTCACCCAGGCTATAGATAGGGGACTCCTGAATACCTCGCTATATTTTTTGAACGACCACATTGAGCGATGAGCTTGCTACCCCTCCCAGATTCACCTGCGCGGGGTTCATTCCCAGGGTCATTTGCCAGAGGATGTCCCCTGCCGTGTCCGCCAAACTCAGGGTCACCTGAAACTGCGTGCTAATTCCCATCGAGCTGGGGTTGGCGAAAAGTTGGCATTCCGCGGCGCCGTTTACGAGCGCTTGGCTGCCTTGAAAGCTAAGCAGGGAAGACGAGATTGTGTAGTTTAGCGTTCCCGAGACCGCAGTGCCGTCCGGGTATGTGAAGTTCAATGTCAGTGCTGGACCCGTCGCGACCCTGCTGGCCGGCAGGATTTCGATCGCGCTAATTTCGGGACCGAGGCCGGCAACCTGCGCGAAACCAATCGTGAGCGTCCCATTTGCGACGGAAACGTTCGCGGATTTGATGAGAGAGGCGTTTGCGCCGGCGGAGGCAAAGATGTCGAGGTCAGAAAAAACGACTGCGCCTTGCGCGCTCACGTCGAAGACGCGGGCGCTGATTTTCTCAGCCTTGACGTTTGCCTCTTCGAAGTACAGGTTCAATTGATACTGTCCATTCGGGACTTGGAAGGAATAGCTCGTAGGATTTTTCCGAAAATCTTCGTAAAGCATCGGATCGGACGTTCCGGCAACGGCGCCCGTGATGGAACCCGCAGCGCCCCCGTCGAACCCGAAGTCTGCCTTCCAAGCTTGACCCTTCGAATCGGTGTAATTTGGGCCGCCGCAATTCACGCGGATGGTAGTTTGCGCCGCGACCGGTAAGGAAAAAGCCAAAGCCAGGACAAAAAGATTGAAGACCTTCTGCACGAGCCCTCCTCAGATCAGGTTTAGGAACTTTTTTGCAAGTCAAGCGAGGAGGGTCGGGGGAGAAAAGGGCCCGCTTACACTTCGTAGATGAAGATAGTTAGTTTGCACGCTTGGAGCAATTGTTCGGTAGAACGGAAATGGGGCAGCAGCGGAGACAGGTTTCTTACTGTCCATAAGGATTGCACCATTTCGACCCACGGAGGAACTCAGTGATATTCGGGAAGAGCAATCGATGACGAGGCTACCGCAAAATGCGATGCGAAGATTGTCGATGATCAGGGATTTCGGAAAGGATCCCAGCCGCGGTTGGGAAGCGGCGATGAATGCCCTTTCTCGTCGATCAGGAGCACCGCCCGTTCCCGGGTGATTTCACCGATTTCTGTAATAGGGACCCCGTGGAAAGAACGTGGGACTTGCCTCAATTTGCGTCGCGGCACCGTGAACAGCAATTCATAGTCATCGCCACCGTGCAAAGCCAGGACGAGTGGTTCGCGGCCGCTGGTCTGCTTTCCCACAAGCAGTCGCACGCCTGGAATCCGCGGGGCTTCGACGCGTGCCCCTACGCTGCTCGCCACGCAGAGCCGCGTCAAATCGGTGGAAAGGCCATCAGAGAGATCCAGCATTGCCGCAGCCAGCCGCTCTTCGCAGAGCCAGTGGCCCAACGCCAAGCGCGGTTCCGGATAGAGATGCTTCTTCAAGACTGGATCGCGGCTGTCGACTCGCCCTTTGCTCCTGCGGATTAACTCGAAGCCCAATTCCGCCTCCCCAAGCCGACCACTGACAAAAAGTGCTTCCCCCGGCCGCGCTCGAGAACGCAATACAGCTCTCCCTCTTCGCACCCCACCAACCACCGTTATATTAATAAGGATTTCACTGCGTCGCGTCGTATCGCCGCCGACCAACTCGCAGCCAAATCGCTTGGAGGCCCGCCCTAACCCTCCGAGAAATCGCTTAAGCCAGGAGCCGGTGTGCGTAGTGGGGAGTGCCAGACTGAGAAGGAAGCAGCGCGGAACTCCACCCATCGCGGCCACGTCGCTCACGGCCCTTGCCAGACACTTCCACCCGATGGCGTCGGGCGGATGCTTATCTCGCAGAAAATGCGTGCCTTCCAGAAACCAGTCGCAAGTGAGGATTTCGTCGTAGCCGCTCCTGCCACTGATCAGCGCCGCATCGTCTCCCATTCCCAATCCTATGCGATTCTTGTGGATTCCCACTCTGCAGACAACCTCTTCAATCCTCGTCAGAAGACTAGCTTCCCCTTGGCTTGGGCCCTTCTTGACTTGGCGCACTGCTTTTCTCATAGCGGTCGTTGAGTATAGCTCCCAGCCTACTTGTTGCGGGCGGCGATAAAGGAATTGGCAAGCGCCCCGAGATGATGTATAGAGTCCTCCGTGCCCACCCTGTACGATCGGACAGGTGGTCGGCTTTTAACACCCTGTTCTTCGACCAGCAAAATACAGGGTTGACGGGCACCTCTACAGAATTTAGTATGAGCAAGGTCGCGGACCGAGGCTTACGGTTCAGATTTGGTTCCATGTAGTTTCAAAGTGGTTCTCTTGCGCGGGTGCCAGGGTACTTAGCCCGCTTTTGACTAGCTAGCAGGCCTGAGGGTCAAGAACGTGATTACGAGCAAGAACTATACGTTCTACATTGCAACGACGCCCGGTAAGCTCAAGAAGCTGATCGTGCCGGCGTACCTCTTGCACGGGCTCGCCGCCCTGGCCCTGATTGGCGCTGTCACCGTCACAGTCGCCGTCGGTTCTTATTCGCGCATGCTTTGGAAGGTCGGCAACTACAATGCTCTCCGCCACGATCAGGAAAATCTCAAGAAGCAGTATCAGCAACTCCAGAGTACCGTTACCGATACCAACCAGCGCCTCGATTCTCTCCAGTCTCTGGCCACCGAAGTGGCCATGACGTATGGCGTGCTCCGTTATCACCCCGCGGCTTTTGATACGACCGACAGCGAAGCGACCCCGGAAGATGCTTTTGACCGCTCCATCGAGCAGTACACCTTTTTGAAGAGAAACGCGGCGGTCATCGCCGTATCGTCCGGCGGGATGCAACTCATGCCTGCGATG
This sequence comes from Candidatus Acidiferrum sp., assembly GCA_049794595.1. Lineage (GTDB taxonomy): Bacteria > Acidobacteriota > Terriglobia > Acidiferrales > UBA7541 > Acidiferrum. Next base: position 2,318 of record JBARCY010000025.1, on the reverse strand, counting down.
AGCTTTGCGGACTCGAGCTACACGCCTTCCATCTGGCCAGTCATGGGGCACATCACGGACGGCTTCGGCGAGCGGCTCGACCCATTCAGCGGTGAAGGTGCTTTCCATACGGGCGTGGACGTAGCCACGGATTATGGCGCGCCCGTTCATGCAACGGCAGACGGCATTGTGAACATTGCGGAAAACCATTCCGGTTATGGGCGTTTGGTCGTGATTGACCATGGTTTCGGCATCACCACCTGGTATGCGCATCTCTCGTCGTTTTCGGCGGTGCCTGGCACGCGCGTGAAGCGCGGCGAGGTCATCGGCTACACGGGCATCAGCGGCCGCTCCACCGGGCCCCACGTGCACTATGAAGTCCGCGTGAACAATGCGCCGGTAAACCCCTGGCGTTACATGAAGGGAAGCATGGTGGGCGACTAACTGGCGTCGGCCTCTTCCGTGAATCTGTCGTGCCCCGATTTTTAGGGGCATTTTTCTTGCGCTCAATCAGTTCCGGATGGGCCTCTTGTTTGGCAGAACCTTGCCTTGCGGCGGCGCTGGCATGGCTGCACGTGCTGCTTCGAGGAACTTGGGCGTCAAATCAAAGACTAAACGTACCGATTTTGTCTCGCCCCGATCAATCTGCGAAACATCCGCGCTCTTCAGCATTTCGAGATACGCTTCGCGCACGTCGGGTTGTAGCTGCTCCCGCATCTTCGGCTCGCTTAGCCCCACTCGTGCCAGCACCAGCAAACCGTTTAGGACGTCGGACAACTGGCGCGTAGGCGCGTCTGGGGCGCCTTCCCCCTCGAGCACAACGCGCAACCGGTCAGCGTCGGGTTTTCCTGCAACAGTGATCCATTCGAGCCGGTTGATGAGCGCCGAGAGCTGCGGTGACCGCAAACCGCCGGGCGCCTGCGCGTCTAATGCCGCGCCGACAGCGCCGTCCTGCCGAACCACGGCGAATAGGGGCGAACCGGCGAGCCGCCGGAATCGCTCACGCCAGGCCTGTGTGTCCGTGTCTGCCGGTGTTCGAGACAAGAATGATTCGAGGTTCGCACCGTTCGTCAGCGCGATGCGGCCGCTTCGCAAAAATGTGAATGTAATCCGTCGCGTGCCGGCGGTGGCAGGCACAGAAAAGATCTCTCGGCCGCCACGATTCTCGTGGGTTCCCGTTTGCAACGCGTACATGGAAATCTTTTTTCTGTCGAAGCGTCCTTCCGCGACGGCAAAAAGAGTTGTCTCGTTGCCGCCGTTTAAAACGGCGATGCTAACGCGGTTCAGATCGGTCTCGTAATTGAATCCCGTGGATTTCACGAATTGCGTGTAGTCCGCGTCAGCGTTAGTCTGTGGCGCCCACCTGTATAGTTCCGCCAGAAATGGCGATTGCCGCAGCGCGTCGAGATCAACAAAGAGAACAGCGCTGGCATCCGCGGGCATTTGCGCGAGCAAATCGTTGCGCGAGTCGTAGCGGGAACCGCTCCAACGTTGGTAGCCGTAAAACAGTCCCGCCCCGACCACGACTACCGCGGCAATTGCTCCAGTAATTTTCTGCTTGTTCATCCAGTGGACGCCCATTTTGCAATTTCTTGAGACTCGAGGTTATGGGCGTTTCTGCCCGAAAAATGCAGACCCAGGCAAGGCAAGATTTTCAGGCCAAAATGCGCACCTGGAGTCACTCTTCTTCTGCCCCCCTGCGGAAACGCGGCGTTCATGCTAAACTATAGAGGAATCGAAAGATAGAGCCGCTAGGAGTGCGACACAGGGAAACTGTTTTTCCACAGACCTGGCCCCGGACGTGCTCCAAATTCGATTCACCCCCTTGCAATTCCTGTGCCCGTTCTGCTATTATTACTCGGTTTGAGCGACGCTGGCGTAGCTCAGCTGGTAGAGCATCTGATTTGTAATCAGAGGGTCGGGGGTTCAATTCCCTCCGCCAGCTCCACCAGGAATTTGCAGGGGAGTGAGGCGGAGCAAATCCTTGCAGTAAAAATAAACGGGCTGGTGTCTTTTGACACGAGTCCTTTTTGTGTTTTTGTTTTGCAGCGCGAGGATTTGCTGAAAAAGTTTTTGGGGACAAGCAGTTAGCGTCCTTTTGATTTCGCGGGACGGGTGGGTGAGTGGCTAAAACCAGCAGACTGTAAATCTGCCGCTCCTTGCGGGCTACGAAGGTTCGAATCCTTCCCCGTCCACCAGTCGCTCGCTGTTCGATTCGGCCGATTGCTTGGGTGATCGTCCGTAATCAGGTAACCGCAGGGCAATCGCACGAAGCGTTGATCGCTCGCGATCACACAAAGCGATGTTCGAGCGCGGTCCAATTCGCGGCACAGGCGCTG
>JBARCY010000024.1:0-1521 GCA_049794595.1 Candidatus Acidiferrum sp. | reverse complement strand
GGAGGCGCCTCCGTGCACTGGTTTCGCCGCATTTTCCACAAAGAGCAGTCCGAAAAACATCTCGACGCCGAACTACGCTTCCACCTCGAAAAACAAATCGCGGATTATGTCGCCAGCGGAGTGTCTCGTGAAGAAGCCCGCCGCCGCGCCCAGCTCGATTTCGGCGGCCTCGAATCCATCAAACAACAAACCCGCGAATCCCTCCGCGGCAATCTGCTCGAAACGCTTCTCCAGGATTTGAGTTACGCCCTCCGCCAGCTTCGCAAGAGCCCCGGTTTCACGCTCGCAGCGGTTATCACGCTCGCCCTCGGCGTCGGCGCTAACACCGCCATCTTCAGCATCGTTAACGCGGTCATTCTTCGCCCACTCCCGTACAAAGACTCCGGGCGGATTGTTGATATTTCAACGCACTCCGCCATGTTCCCAACTTTTTCACTAGGCCTTTCCTGGCTCAGCCTCCAGAAAATCCGCTCGCAAGCTTCCGCCCTCGAACAGACTGCCGCCTACGTGGAAACGGAAAAAACTCTCCTGGGAAATAACGAACCTGCTGTCCTTTCGGTCGCTTCCGTCACCGACGACTTTTTTGAGGAGTTGGGGGCCACCGCTCAGCGCGGACGCTTGCTCTCCGAAGTAGATGCCAGGCCTGGACAGAACCATGTTGTGGTCATCAGCGATTCGCTCTGGCGCACGCGTTTTGGCGCCGACGCGAGCGTTCTTGGCAAAACATTGGTCCTCGACAAAGCGCCGTACACTGTCGTGGGTATTGCCGCTCCGAAATTCTCATTTCCCTCGTCGGACCAGGCGTGGCTTCCCCTCTCTCCGTCTTCCGCTGACCTCCAAAACCCAACCTTTTTCATGCTTCAGACCTTCGGCAAAATGCGTCGCGGTGAGAAAATCGAAAAACTAAACGCCCAGCTCGGCGCTGTCGCGAATCAACTTATGAAGGACTATCCCGCGCTCGCCGCAGGCTTCCGTTTCTCTGTCGAACCGTTACTTTCCGATAGCGTCGCCGATGCCCGCGATGCCTTCCTGATGCTTTTAACCGCTGCCACTCTCGTTCTTCTCATTGCGTGCGCTAACCTCGCCAGCTTGCTCCTCGCGCGAGGTTCAAGCCGCCAGCGCGAAATGGCCCTGCGCGCTGCCCTGGGTGCGTCGCGCGGACGTCTTCTCCGACAGGGTCTCGTCGAGAGCTGCCTGCTTGCCTTGATCGGTGGGGCACTGGGAATTGGCCTGGCCGCAGCTGGCGTTCAACTCTTCCGCACTATTGCTCCTGCAGACACGCCCAGACTGAACGAGATCTCCCTCGACTCCACTCTTCTTTGGTTCTCTCTCCTCAGCTCCTTCGTGGCAGGAATTCTCTTCGGCATCGTCCCCGCACGCCGCGCGACACGCATGGATCCCAACGAAGCCCTCAAAGAAGGTGTCGGCGCAAATCTCGGCGCGGCCCATTCCATGCGGCAATCCCGCCTCGGAAACGTTCTTGTCACTCTTGAAGTAGCTCTAACATTTGTTCTCGTCGTC
>JBARCY010000023.1:0-5384 GCA_049794595.1 Candidatus Acidiferrum sp. | reverse complement strand
TTGCGCATTCTGGAGTGACCTGGCAGCTAGGCCTGCGCTCTTACGTTTTCTGGATTATCGTTGCCGTTCTTTTCGTCAGTTCGATCAGCATGAACGGAGCCATCACTCAACTCTCCGCGCTGCTCACGGACCGCGGAATCTCGCCCGGCGACGCCGCCCTTTGCGTGTCCATCCTCGGCGGTTCCAGCGTCCTGGCCAGAATCGGTGTAGGCTGGCTTCTCGACCGATTCTTCGCTGCTCGCGTCGCGTTCGTCGTCACTCTCACTACCGCCTCTGGCGTTTTCCTGCTCGCCCGCGCAAACTCTTTTGCGCTTGGTTCTTTCGCCGCTGCCCTCATCGGCGTCGGCGCCGGCGGCGAAGCCGCCATCACGCCCTATTTGCTCACTCGCTATTTCGGCCTGCGCTCCTTTTCCACGCTCTACGGCATTACTTGGACTTTCTACGCCGCCGCCGGAGCCGCCGGCCCCGTCATCCTCGGCCGCGCCTTCGACCTTACCGGCTCCTACACTTCCTTACTCACGATCCTGGCCGCAGCCCTAGCTGCAGCCGCCGCCATGAACCTCTTCCTCCCCAACTATCCATCCTCATTCGCATCCACTCCTCCGCAATCAACCATGTTGGGTCATCCTTCCGAGGATGAACGCTTCAGCTGATATATAATCCGCCTATGCCGAACATCAACCCGCTCGCCGGTGTCGTTCCGCAGGTCGTCCATCCCGTAAACGACGGCGAAACCGCCATCTCCGAATATGTCGAGAAGATTGAAGGCGAAGTCGCACTCGACACCTACGTCAAGGCGCAAACCTCGGCACCGGAAGTCGTCAAGCGCATCACGGAATTGGAAAATTCCCTTCAGCGCCTGGCCAGTGCTGTCATGACCACAATCGACGGCAATAAATATCCCGAATTGCGCGCCGCCGCAGAGGAAGCAAAACTCGTTCTCAAGAATCGCCTCGAAATCGACGAAAGCAAACATCGCTTCCACACCGAGTTGGGAAGAATAACCGAGTAGGATCATCCTTCTGTTGACGACCGCCTCCGCCGAGTTAGGAGAGCCGGTGTAAGTCGCGCGCCTAGCGTGCCGTCAAATATTTGCACAGCAGATCTGACGATATCATGATATCATCCAAGGCATGGCACAGCTCGTTGTTCGCAAGCTCGAAAACGAAGTCAAGGAAAAACTCCGCCGCCGCGCCAAGCGCCACGGCCGAAGCGTCGAAGAAGAAGTCCGCGAAATCCTGCGCGACGCCACCAAGCGCGAAGGCAAGACCAAAAGGCTGCTGGGAACGGAAATTGCCCGGCTCTTCTGTCGCGACGGGCTTAAGCAGAGCGAGGAAATCCGCGAGCTGCGAGACATCGAGATCCAATCAGCGGATTTTGAAAAATGATTGTTCTCGATACAAACGTCATCTCCGCTCTAATGCGGAAGGAGCCGGAAATACCTGTCGTGAAGTGGCTGGACAGGCAGCCTGCGGCGTCCGTTTGGATCACGGCCATCACTGTAATGGAAATTCGCTTTGGCTTGCAGACCATGCCGAAAGGCAGGCGCCAGAATGCATTGATCAGCTCGTTCGAGCTGATGCTCAAAGGCATGATCGAAGGTCGCATCGCTTCCTTCGACGCCGAAGCCGCAATGCATGCCGCGGAGGTTATGGCTCAGCGAAAGCGCAAAGGCCGCTCCATCGAAGTGCGCGACACCATGATTGCGGGGATTGTGCTCGCAAACCGCGCGGCGCTCGCCACGCGCAATACCCAGCATTTTGAGGATTTACTTCTAACCGTAGTCAATCCGTGGAAGATGTAGAGCCATGTCGAGGGCGCACATCCACACGCAAGCCCTCGCCGCCAATTTCACTTCTACGCTACCTTTACCCCAACAGCCTCATCCCAGCGAAAGCGGCGGCCCGAGCAGCTCCATTCCATAGGCCTGATACATCTCCGCCTCATTTGCATATTTGCCGCCGCTCATTTGCTTCGCGTTGTCCCGAAAGAATGCCTCCATCTTGTTGGCAGGGGCAAAAGTAATCAGCAGTTTGCCGGGCGTGTCGCCGACAAACGCCCACACATGCGGCACCTCTCGAGGACCGAGTATCGAATCCCCTGGCCCAAGCTGGAAGCGCTCCGCCCCGGCCTCGACGATGTAGTCTCCTTCGATCACGTAAAACCACTCATCTTCGTTGTGGTGCAGATGCCGCGGAGGCCCGCCCTTTTTCGTATGATGGGTGTGCTCGAAAATAAAAAGCGCCCCGCTGCTGTCCCGCGTCGTCACCTTGTAATCCGTCGAGCTAACTCCGATGTGGTGATGCAAGCCTTCCCGGTCCTCCCCGTGCAGCACCAACGCAGCCTTCACCCCCGCTGCATCTGCCGCCGATTTGCCCGTCCGCCCCAGCACCGCCAACGGAAACGCCGCCAACGCCGCCCCAACAAACGCTCGCCGGTCCAAGTCTCTCATCCCAACTAATCTCCTAAATATCTTCCGCCCCGCGCCCAATCTTCGGGGCTCTCGCCGCGCCGGAGTATATATCACCTCCAATCACTAGCGCCGGCCGACTATTTTGGGAAATCTACTTTTCACGACGGGCATCCTGCTCCAGCATGCGCGCCATCAGGCCGAGAGGTGATCGAAACGAACTAACCCGAAGGCGGGCGAACATTTCCGCCAAATCGATCCATCCGCGACCCGCAGCCGTATCCAACACGGCAAGCGTGCCGATCACTTCCAGGCCGCGCCTCTTGGCCTCAACACTGCCGCGTCGGTCGTCCATCAGGATGAGCGATTCTGGCCGTTCCAGCGCGAGCGTGATGACTTCACGTTCGCCCGCGTGCAAATAGGAAATCCCCGGAATGACGGTCGGCTTCGGCCACGCTACCGACAACCATGACGGAGGCTGTGCGACCCATGCTTGCACTACCTCAGGTGCTTTTCGATGTGAAAGCTCTTCCTTGACTGCGGTTGTTATCAGGATAGACGTGAATAGTCGCGGAAGGATCCAAGTGGCTTCGATCAGAATAAAGTAATTGAGCGGTCCGGTGTCGGAAATCGCCGCCCGCATTTACACCCCGAGTCGCTTCAGCGTTTCGCGATCACGCTCGAGGTCGTCGGCGGAGTATTCAAGCTCGACGCCCCGATCCTTGAGGAAGCCGTCGACCTCCATGGGCGTCGCGAATCCGAGCAGCCGTCCAAGCTGCGCGTGAGAAATTTTCTCTTCGCGATAAGTTTCCGTCAACAATGCCTCGAGGGCGGCCCGAGGCAAATCCTGTCCCTTCGAGGCCAGCGCTTCGACGAGTTCATCAGGAAGGTCAATCGCTACGTGCTTCACGGTCTAAGCTTACCGAAAGTGTATGCCAAAAGCACGCTTGTGATTACCATAATGCGTTAGATTAGGAGGAGTCAAATAGCCAAAAATTCTAAGGTGCAGAACCAGCATACGCGGCACGCGACTGTTTGCTAAGGAATTGCGATGGGACTTGAAGAACTAACACCTCGAAGTGCCTTTCTTCTTTTTGTGGGATGTGTCATCACGCTTTTGTTCATCATGGGTTGTACCGCCCTTTGGGAGCAAAAGTACCTTCCAGGTATTTTGTTCCTAGCTTCAAGCGTCGGGCTTACCTACGCTTTTTTTCGCAAGGGGAAGATTGCAGTACTCTTTATTGGCCTTATTTTCATCATGGTGAACGCGGGGATGACCGCAGTCTTCCATCCGACCCTCCTGGGGGCGCTTCTCACTGTTGGCTCGGCGGTTTCTCTAGTTCTGCTCGCCCGCTGGCAAGCGCAAAGATCAAGTGCCCCGCGGCCCTGAGCCTCAGGGGCGGCTGCCCGACAAATAAATCGTTACTCGCCACGCCGCATGCAAGCGCGGACCAAGTGGTCCGATCGTCGGGCTCGGGCAGGTCGCAGCCACTTAGCGTGACGAGACACCTTGGGTGGGCACTCTTCTCATCCTTTTTCATTTGTGCCTCTTTCGCAACATCTGTCCACTTGATCATCGGCTCAGACTGGGGGAGCCAGTCCGTTTCGTTCCCGGTCGCACCACCCGCTTCTTTCTCCGCAACGCGGCGCGCGTGGAGCGGACCTCGAAACGTACGCCCTCGGCGTGCTGCAAATAGGCAACGATCTCAAACAAATTGCGCGCCTGCGGATTGCCGTGGGGACCGAGCATCCGCATCAGACTCTTCGCCGAGCGATGGGTCACGTCGCTCAATTTCGTGAAGCCGACGGTGGCGTTGATAAAATCGCGAAGAATGATCTTGCCCGTTTCCACGTCACCGGAAAGAAAGCTTTCAATGCCCTCTCGGAGAAGCGCCTTGCGGAAGCCGGGATCGCGTTTGACGCGGGCGCGGATGGTTTCCTTGAAATCTCGTGTCAGAGCCATGTTCATTCCACCTTTTTCGGCTGCTTCTTTCGCAACGTGTAGTCTTTCCACCGCTCGAGCGCCAGCCCGATATCGTTCTGCTGACGTTTCTTTGTGCCGCCGCCAACCAGGATCACCAGTGTGTCACCGTCTTTGCCGAAGTAAATGCGGTAGCCTGGGCCAAAATCAACGCGGTACTCATAAACTCCACTGCCGACGCCCTTGGCGTTGGAAAAATTGCCTTGCTGGATGCGTGCCAGAGCAGCTGCCACCTTTGCCGCCGCCTCTTTGTTCAGACGGTCCGACCACGTCGCGAAAGGACTGCGTCCCGCCCGGTCAAGATATTCGCGCACTTCGACCATAGCTAATGGTAACACATACGATACCATTAGCAAGCCAATCGCGCGGTGCATCCGTGGCTGAGGCCGCCGCGTGCGGCGCCTTTGCGTCCGTGAGTTTTGCCTCTTCTTGCGCCTCCAACCCCGCCGTTCAATTCCCCTAATAGCCGTTCAACCCTCATTTTCGACCATTCCCTGTAAATACCTTTACTCCCTAGCTAACTCACTGCTACGATCCTCCATGTTCTTCTCGCAAAACCCGTCCATCTCCTCCTCGGGCCTCTTCGCCCCCTCTCTTTCCTTCAGATCCTTTACTTCCTCTACCTCCAGTTCCTCTGTCGCCCAAATCCTTCCCACTTTTTCCACACCCAGTAAACATCCAACGCACAGCAACGCTCGCAACTCCATTGCCCTCATGCGTTTACTTCACACTTCTCGTCACACCCCGGGTAGGGGGCCGGTCCGGCTATCTCCTCACCCTTCCTCGACGCAAAGCCTCGAAGAGTCTTCTGCTACTGGCAGGCTATCTCCTTTAGATGCAACATCTACAAGGTGCCTTGCAAACGCTGATGGCTCTGTTGACATCCTACAGGCGTGGGGTGGGCCTGAGGCGGTAGAGGTTGTAGGCAAGACCGAGCAGCAGAGCTTGGCGGATCTGGATGGCCAGGCTGCGCCCGGGAGCGCGCGAGGAGAG
>JBARCY010000022.1:0-8058 GCA_049794595.1 Candidatus Acidiferrum sp. | reverse complement strand
CCATTTCCGCAGTGACGACGAAATCGCGCACCTTGCGCTGCATCGGGAGGTGGTACATGAGTTCGAGCATAAGGTCTTCGAGAATCATGCGCAAGCCGCGAGCGCCGACTTTGCGCTGCATGGCGAGCTCGGCAACGGTGTCGAGAGCGTCGTCCGTGAAGCGCAGGCGGACATTTTCGAACTCGAAGAGGCGCTGGTACTGCTTGAGCAGCGCGTTTTTCGGTTCCGTCAGGATGCGCACGAGGACATTTTTGTCCAAGTCGTTCATGACGCCGGCGACGGGCAAGCGGCCGACAAATTCTGGGATCAGGCCATAACGAATCAGATCGCCGGGCTGAACCTGCTCGAGCAATTCGGTGTTGCGGCGGCTCGGAGTGGATGGCGCGGCGTCGGTATGAAAGCCGAGCGAGTGGCGGCCGGCGCGCTTTTCGATAATTTTCTCGAGGCCAACAAAAGCGCCTCCGCAAACGAACAAGATGTTCGTGGTGTCAACCGGCGTGAATTCCTGATGTGGATGTTTGCGGCCGCCCTGGGGTGGCACGTTGGCAATGGTGCCTTCCAGAATTTTCAGCAGAGCCTGTTGAACGCCTTCGCCGCTCACGTCGCGGGTGATCGACGGGTTCTCGTCCTTTTTGGCGATCTTGTCGATTTCATCTATATAAATGATGCCTTGCTGGGCTTTCTGGACGTCGCCATCAGCGGCTTGCAGCAGCTTCAAAATGATGTTTTCGACGTCCTCGCCGACGTAGCCGGCCTCGGTCAGCGTCGTGGCATCGACGATGGCGAAGGGGACGTCCAGCATGCGAGAGAGCGTCTGCGCCAAAAGCGTTTTGCCCGTGCCGGTGGGGCCGATTAAAAGAATGTTTGATTTGCTCAACTCGACGTCGCCAGGCTGCTTGTTCAGGAAGATACGCTTGTAATGATTGTAGACGGCGACGGCGAGCTTCTTCTTTGTGCGGTCCTGCCCAATGACGTAGCCATCGAGAAATTGCTTGATCTCCGGCGGACGCGGAAGCCTGCGCGCGGGCGCAACCGCCTGTTCGCGCTTTTCATCTTCGAGAATAGTCTGGCAAACACCGACGCATTCGTTGCAGATGTAGGCGCGCGGATAGTCCGATGGAGAGCTGATCAGCTTTTCGACCTGTTCCTGCGTTTTATGGCAAAAGGAACAGCGCAGCGGCTCGTCTGGGTTGAATTTTTTCACTGGTATGAAGGCCTCGTCTCCGCTGGGCTTCGACGGAGTCTCTAATCCTTATTCTAGGCCGATTTTTCCCCGGAGCAAAAGAGAAACTCGAAACGATACTAACTTATAGGAACTAGCTGCGCCGCGCGCCGCCCCATACGGCGTCCGTCCTTTAGCGGTGCTTGTAAATAATCTCGTCGATCATGCCGTACTCCTTGGCTTGCTCGGGATTCATGATGAAATCCCGCTCGACGTCTTTCTCGATCTTCTCGACGGACTGGCCGCTGTGCTGCGAAAGTAATTGGTTGATGACCGTGCGCATGCGCAGAATCTCTTTCGCATGGAGGTCGATGTCGGTGGCCTGGCCGCCGAGACCGGACATCCACGGCTGGTGAATCAAGATGCGCGCGTGAGGTAGAGCGAATCGTTTTTTCGGCGTGCCACCGACGAGAAGAACCGCTGCAATGGATGCCGCTTGGCCTACACAGGTGGTCACAACATCGGGCTTCACAAATTGCATCGTGTCATAAATCGCAAAGCCCGCGGTGATCGAGCCGCCCGGCGAATTGATGTACAGCTGAATGTCTTTTTCCGGGTCTTCTGCCTGCAGGAAGAGCATCTGCGCGGTGGCCAGATTGGCGACATGGTCGTCAATCGGCGTGCCGATAAAAATGATGTGCTCTTTCAGCAGCCGGGAATAAATGTCATAGGCGCGTTCGCCGCGGCTGGTCTGTTCGACCACCATCGGAACGAGCGTTGTACCGCGATATTCAGGATCTTCGAAATTTTTCATTTAGGTGGTTGAGCGACCGGAATGTTTCACTTTGCATCTGCCGCTGCGGCGCTTGCTGCCGCGACGGTTTTGACCTGAGCATTCTGCGCGAGCCAGTCGAGAGTTTTGTCACTCCTCAACTTAGCTTTCATCCTATCGAGCGCACCCTGCTTTGTCAAACGAGCGCGGACGACTTCGGCGGATTCGCCACTATGAGTGGCCATGTGCTCGAGCTCGTGTTGGACTTCTTCTTCGGTCACGTCGATGTTTTCTGCGGTCGCGATACGATCGATGATGAGTTCGGCTTTCACATCATCGGCGGCGCGTTCCTGCTGGCGCTTTCGCAGGGAAACCCAGTCCACATTCACGGCTCGGGGATCCACGCCTTGAGCGGCCAGAGAACGAACCACGCGCTCAAGACGCACATCCATTTGATGCTCGACCAGCGAATCGGGTACAGGGAAGTTGTGCAGCTTTACCAGCTCGGCAAGAACCTTTTCTCTTTGCAGATCCTTCTGACGGTGATCGCGCTGGTGCTCCAGGTTTTCCGAGACTTTCTTTTTCAACTCTTCGAGCGTAGCGGCATCGCTTACGTCTTTGGCAAATTCGTCGTTCAGTTCCGGAAGCTTTTTGTTTTTGATGCCGAGGACTTCAACGCCATAGCTGTAGGTTTTTCCGGCAAGCTTGGCATCGGGATAGTCGGCGGGATAGGCGACATCAAAGTTCTTATGGTCGCCGACATTCGCGCCACGCAGGTTCTCGTTGAACGGCTCCATCGTTTCTTCCGCGCCGATGTGGCACATGACACTGTCCGCTCGTAGAGGTTCGCCGCCGCCCGCGGGAGTGCCCATCAACTTCAACTGCACATAGTCGCCGTTTTCGACGGCGCGTCCTTCGACCGGCGCAAGCGCGGCAGCCCGCTCGCGCATTTCCTCGAGTGCTTTTGCAATGTCCGCCTCAGTGAGGTCCATGACGGGCATTTCGATTTCGAGGCCCTTGTAACTGCCAAGCTCGAATTCCGGGAGGACTTCGAAGACGGCGCGGAACTTCAGCGGATGGCCTTCGGCAAAATCCAGCTTTTCGACTTGTGGCTGCGAAACCGGTATCAGCTTTTGTTCAGAGACGGCCTTTCCGACGCGCTCCGGGACGAGCGATTGCAGCACTTCGCCCTTAATGTCTTCGGCGAATCGCCTGCGGATGAGCGAAACGGGCGCTTTGCCCGGCCGAAATCCCGGTACGCGGGCGACGCGGGCAAATTCCTTGGCCACGCTTTCGATCTTTTTCGTTACTTCTTCCGCGGGAATCTCAAGATCCAGTTCGCGGCGGCAAGTTGCTTCAGCCATGGAACAATCCTCTCCTAGAAAAATGATCCGGCAGCGTTTGGGTCTTCGTGAAAATAGTCGCTGATCTCGACGGCATGCGCCCTGGTATCTTGCGGAAACCCAAGCTTGACGGCCACTTTGCGGCCGAACATGCACTCAGATGAGGTCAGACAGGTAAGAACTTAGCCTGCGACGCAAAGTAAGAGTATAGGCGACGCTGTTGAGAGCGTCAATCCGCCGCGGCCGCGTGGTTCAGAGCAGCGGTGAAGTCGGCGTGGAGCAGTCGGTGGAAGAGGTGCTCGCCGGCTTCGCGGCGGACAGAGAGGCGTCCCGCAACATAGGCGCGCGAACTGAGGCCGCGCTGAACGGAATCGCAGATGGCCATGTCTTCGTCTTGCACTTTTTCGCTTACGGCGATGCTCTCTTTGTGGCGGGCTTCGGCGGCCGCGCTGGTGTCGGCAAAATAATAGTCGAAGATGACGGCGCAGCGGTCGACAGCGAGAGGCAGAACCAGATTCGTGTCCATCACGCCTTCGTAGGCGTTGATCATGAAATTGGGATAGAGCCAAAGATAAAATGCGCGGCCCTGGCGGGTAGCCGCGACGCCGGCCTCCGAGGAGGAGTCCGACGAGAGGGGGCTCGATTGCAAGCAAGCGCGCTCAAAATTTTCGATCGTGTATTTGGTGTATTCGATGACGCTGCTCAGACCTTTGTGCGCGTGGGGCACGTGATAGCCGCCATCGAGATAGTTATCGACGTAGACTTTCCAATTGCATTTTAGCGTGTAAACGCGGCGGTCGAAGAAGTGTAATTTTTTTGCGAGCTCGAGTGGGGCCACAAGTTCGGGCACAACGCCGAGAAAATCGCGCAACGGCTCAGCGCGGCCGTCCAGGTTCACAAAAACGAAATTCTCCCAGGTGTCCACACGGACGGGGATCAATCCATTTTTTGCGCGGTCGAAGTTGCAGACGCCGTCAAACTCGACCATGCCCTTCAGCGCGCCATCGATGCCGTAGGTCCAGCCGTGATAGGGGCAGCGGAATTGTTTGGCGCAACCCTTGGGTTCGGTGACGACCGCGGCTGCGTGATGGCGACAAACGTTGTAGCAAGCGCGAAGCTGGCTGTCGTCTCCGCGAACAACGACAAGAGGTTCGCCCGCGAACTCCGCCGTAAAAAATTGGCCAGCGTGGCGCACCTCATCCGCACGGCCGACCACTTGCCAAGTCGAGCTGAAGGTACTTGCGCGTTCCAATTCCGCGATGCGCGGATCGAAATACCACGGCGCGGGAATGGTCCAGGCCTCTTCCAGCGGGCTGGCCGGGTTGTAAAGGCTCACGATGTCGCGAACACTGCGCTCCATGCCTGCTCTTCCTAAAAGTTAGCGAAAAACTTACGAAAAGACGTTGGTGCGGAAGGAGGGATTTGAACCCCCACGGCCTTTCGGCCACAAGATCCTAAGTCTTGCGCGTCTGCCAGTTCCGCCACTCCCGCAGTGGTTCTGCCCATGATACCGGGAATCGGCCACGAGCCGCCACATCAACGATAGCGCTGGAATGTGGCGATTCTTGGGAGCATAATGGCGTTGTATTCAGACTCACAATCGGCCATCCCCGCGGCCGCAAGTTCCGCCTTCCCAGCAGGCGCGAACAAGAGGCCCCGCTGCGAAAGAGGGCAGCGCCATGATCATTCAAGAGCAGGGCGATCAGCTGATCCTGATCCGTCAGACCGACCATGCCATGTTGTCCGGATTTTTTGCGCGCGCGCTGGGGAACAAACTCTTCAGCCGGCCGGAGCCTTTTGAGTCTTTCTGCCTTGCGGCGGCGGAGCATGACAACGGCTGGCAGGAATGGGAACTGCTACCGCAGATCGATCCCAAGACCTTTTGTCCCTTTAACTTCATGTCGATTCCGACTGAGGAGCACATCGCGCTCTATCAGCGGGGTATCGAACGCGTGGTCAGGGCGGACCGCTACGCGGGACTGCTCGTGAGCATGCATGCCTCGGGCCTCTATGATCGGACACGCGCGACCTTGCCCGGGTTCTCGGCCAAATACGTTAAGTCGAACGAGTCGTCCCTGGTCACGGACTTCCTCCAGCGACTGAGGCTCCAGCAATTGCGGCTCAAGGTGGACCTTCGCGCCGATCCGGTGATGAAGCGTTTTGCGGACGACCACGCCTTGAAGGAGAATCTTCAGCGCCTGGAAGCCCTCGATCGGCTATCGCTCTATTTCTGTCTTGCGCCATTGGACGGATCGACGATCGATGCCGTGCCGGTGAATGGAAACGGCAGCGAAGCGGATTGGGACTTGCAGCCTGCGGGGAATAATTTCGTCACGGTACAGCCCTATCCGTTCGCGAAGGATCCGCTGGAGATCAGTATTCTTGCGCGGCGCGTGCCCCGGCGGCCCTATGCGGACGAGAACGAATTTCATAAAATCCTCGCGCAGGCTCCTTATTTCGCGTTGAACTTCACGCTCAGCGAAGATGGTGCGCGCATTCATTCGCGGTCCGCGGTCGCTTAGTCAATTGCTCCGATCAATCCAATATCTGTCCGCGCGTCTCTGGCAGAGTCAGCGCCAGCAGCGCCGCCGTCAAGAAGGCCCCCGCTTGCAGGAAGAAAGCAGGTCCGATCCCGTATCGCAACGCCAGCGCGCCAACGGCGAACGGCGCGATAGCGGAAAATCCACGGCCTATGTTGTAACTCAAGCCCATGGCGGTGGCACGAATTTCGCCCGGGAAGAGCTCGCTAACAATCGCCGCGTAGCCAGAGAAGTAGCCCGTGCCGAAAAACGCCACAAACGGCCCAAGGACCAGCAGCCAAAACGCGCTTCGCGACATTCCATAAATTGGCACAAGCGCTGCCGCGATCAGCAAGTACAAGAAGTACGGTTTGCGCCGTCCATAAGCATCCGAAAAGAAACCGAACAGGGCGTACCCCAGCCATTTTCCAAAGCACATCACCAGATAAAACGACGTTGTCTTCACCATACTGAGTCCCCGCCCGCCTTGCGCCGGCGAGAGAGACAAATACGCGGGCACCCAGTAAAACAATCCCCAATAGCCGAACATGGTGCAGGCATTCATTGTTGTGGCCAGAATTCCGTTGCGTAAAACTCCTTCCGCAAACAGCTTTCTCAAGGGAACCTTTTGTTGCCGCGCCGTCCGCTTCTTCCACAATTCCGGCTCTGGCACTTTGGCTTGAATCCAGAAAACCAGAAACGCAGGCAGCACGCCGACAAAAAAAACCGCTCGCCATCCAAACCATGGCAGCACGAACATCACCACGAGCGCCGCGATCGCCTCCCCGATCGCGTAGGACGATTGCATGAATCCGAGCGCCTTGCCGCGGTGTTCCGCCCGCCACGTTTCCGCGATCAATGCCGCGGCTGTAGTCCACTCGCCTCCCATTCCCAGCCCGAGGACGAATCGGAACACGACCAGCTGCGGAATTGTGTGCGAGAAGCCGCATGCAGCGCTCGCCAACGCGTAGACGAGAATCGAAGCCATCAACGAGCGGACGCGCCCGATGCGGTCCGCCAAAAATCCGAAAAAGAATCCGCCAATCGCCGAAGCCACAAGTGTCACCGAACTCAGAATCCCCGCGGTCTTGGTGTCCATGTTGAATGCGCCGACCAGAACCGCGAGGACGAGCGAATACAGCGACACATCCATTGCGTCGAGCATCCAACCCAGGCCGCCGGCTGTCAGGGACTTCCGTTCGGCTGAAGTGGCGTGACGCAGCCAGTCGAAACTGAAAACTGATGGAGCGCTATCGGTCGTGGGAATGGAGGGCGAATCAGGAGTGGAAGAGTTCGGAACGGGCGGATTTGCCACGCGGGGATTGTACCCAAAAGCACTCTGTCGTGCGTCGAGAACTGAGGGGGCGGAATTCAACAACTGTTTCTGGCGAAAATTGCGGAGCAGGGTGTACCATTCGGCCTCACGGATACTACCTGCCGTAGTACAGGCGCAACAAAAAGTTTTTTTGGGGGCGAAAACGATGAGTGGTCTGAGAAGTGTGACGAGAGTCTGTTCGGTTGCCGTAGTGATGGTTCTTTTTGGGCTGACTTGTACGGCCCTTTGCGCGCAAACGCTCGATGAGAATGCGCTGAAAGCCATGAAGTGGCGCCAAGTCGGGCCATTTCGCGGCGGACGCGCGCTGGCCGTGACCGGAGTTGCCGGTGATCCCGAGACTTATTATTTCGGATCGGTCGCTGGTGGTGTCTGGAAAACCGCGAATGGTGGCCTCACATGGACTCCGATGACCGATAAAACCGGAATCATGTCGGTCGGCGCAATCGCCGCGGCTCCCTCAGATCCGAACGTCATCTACGTCGGCACGGGCGAATCCTGCTGGCGCGGAAATATCGCTTATGGCGACGGGATGTATAAGTCTCTAGACGCCGGCAAGACCTGGACGCATATCGGCCTGGAAGATTCACGGCACATCGCCAGGATCCTCGTCAGCCCTACGAATCCCGACGTCTTGTATGTCGCGGCGATGGGCCATGCGTTTGGTCCCAACGAAATGCGCGGCGTGTTCAAATCCAGCGACGGCGGTAAAACCTGGCAAAGAGTTTTATACAAAGACACGAAGACGGGAGCCATCGACCTAACATTCGATCCCTCGAATCCGCACGTCCTGTTCGCAGCTCTTTATGAAGTACGGCGTTATCCGTGGACCGTCATCGGCGGCGGACCCGGCAGCGGCCTCTATAAATCCTCGGATGATGGCGCAACCTGGAAACATCTCGAAGGACATGGCCTGCCCTCCGGAGTGC
>JBARCY010000021.1:0-76827 GCA_049794595.1 Candidatus Acidiferrum sp. | reverse complement strand
AGCGCGAGGAGGGCGAAAGAGGCAACAGGGGGAGACGGTGAGGGCGCGGGCGAGAAGAGAACGAACTATTAGTTGGTACGACAAAGGGAAGAGATGCGAAAGTGGGCGCGCGCGTGGGAGTGCTATCCTAAAATGGATGAGTTCCCTGATGCTAAACGAAACCATGCGAAGCGACGGACTGCGACAGAGCGACCGCGTGAGCTTCCGCATGCCCGTAGAAGCGTCGTGGACGACGAGCAACGGCGGGGCGGCGAAGCACACGGCAGAGACGCTGCTCGTGAGCCGCAATGGCGGCGTGCTGCGGCTGGAGGAGAGATTGACGGCGGGACAGGAGATTACACTGCGGCGCGCGGAAGGCGATCAAGTGAAGACGGCGCGGGCGCGAGTGGTGGCAGAGATTGATCATGAGCCGGCGGGGTTTTTGTATGCGATTCACCTGTCGGATCCGCGGGCGGATTTTTGGGACATAGACTTCCCTTCTCCGCGCAATGCGGAGGAGGCACTGGCAAGACTGTTGATGGAATGCGGTTTTTGCCAGAGGCGCGAAGTCGTTTACTTGAACGAATTGGAGCTGAAATCATTTGAAGTGAGGAGGTGCGTGGCGCGGCTTTGCAAACATTGCGACACGCCTTCGATCTGGATCGAGGCGCAGTCGGAGGTTAAGACGCCGGAAATGGGCGCGGCGCAACCGCAGTCGATCGAGGATCGCGTGATTCCACGGCGGAACCGGACGCGGGTGAGAGCGCGGGTTTTGGCGTGCATTCGGAGGCGCGGATTTCAGGAAGAAGTGGCGGTGTGCGAGGATTTGTCGAAGGGCGGGCTGAGTTTTCGGAGCCGGAATAAATACGAAGAAGGATCGCGGGTGGAAGTGGCGGTGCCGTTTACGCCGGGGAGCGGCGCGATTTTTGTGCCAATACGGATAGTGTTTTCGCAGGCGATTCCGTCGGTGGGATTGTATAGACATGGTGCGGCGTACATACGACCGCCGATGGACGCATGAAATGTTAGACCAGGGTTACTACTCTAGCAATCCCCTGCAACCTTCCTCCACCATGCTCCATTGTGGGTCTTCCACAAGGCGCTGGTCCACTTGAGATATTCTGTTTTGAAACTCCAGCATTTTGGCAGTCGCACGGTCCTTCGTCGGATAAGATGAGCGCTTCAACTCTCGGAGAGATGAGAAGAGATTCCAGTATTGCTGTTGAAAATCAGTATAACCGCTCACTGACTGTGCCTGTGGATATCGCTGATATGCCCGGTAGCATTGAGCAGCGTGGGATCCATCCAGTGTGTTGCTGAGAAGTTGAACCCCTGTCTCGGTCAGTTGATAGCGGCTAGGCTCAGGCAGGCGTGGGGATAGTGTGACGGCCTTCGCCTGACTAGCTACAGCGGGCGCAGGAGCCGACCCGGATTTCTGACGCGATCCTACCTGGATCAATACGACTACAATCAGGACCGACCCAGCCAGCAGGAGGGTGAGTGCCAGTTTAGGGCGATGCATACGTAGTTCCCTCTTAGTCTACATTGATGGCGGCGGAGTCGCGTTCGTGGCGGCGGCGATGCAGGTAATGCATGGAGATGTTGAGATAGGCGAGGCCGCATGGCGTTTCAACGGCAATGACCATCGCTTCGGTGTCGGCGCTGCCTGCGAGGCCTTCTTCGTTCATGTGAATTTCCGGGGGAAAAACTTTGAAACGGAAACCCTGGTCGTTGAGAAGCGTGACGGAATTGCCGATGACCATGTTGGCGAGCTCGCAGACGGTTTCCCGAACCACCTGCTCGCTATCCGGAACATCAGAACCCGCGAGATGGCTGGCGACTTTCATGGCGACTTCGGGCGAGAGATCGAGAATGACGCGGCCTTCAATGTCACCTTTGATGGCGATGAGGGCGGCGACACCCTTGCGGCGATAGGTGTCCTCGTCCATGGTGAGATCGAGAATTTTGGTCGGCGCCTGAACCAGTTCGGCGAAGACGGCGTCGGCGGCGTTGATAAAGGGCTGGATGAGTTCCATTCTCATGCGCGTGTTTCTCCTGCGAAGGCGACGGGCGCGCCAACGGCGTTGGGATCGTCACTGAGAACGTAACGGAGAATTTCGTAAAGGACTTCGGGCTTGACGGGTTTTTGCACGAAGTGCTTCGCCCCTTTTTGGAGAGCGGCCAGAATGTTTTCCTGGTAGCCCACCGAAGAGACCATGACGATACGCGCGTCGCCATGCTGGCGAACGATGCGCTCGACGGCCTCAATGCCTTCCATCTGCGGCATGGTGATGTCCATGAGCACGATGTCGGGCTTGGTGCGGTTGAACTCCGCAATGGCGGTGAGGCCGTCACCGGCTTCACCGGCGACTTCGCCGCCGAACATCTCAATCATCTTGATGATGTTCTTGCGAGCGAAGACAGAGTCGTCCACCACCAGGTAGCGAACGGGTTGATTGTCTTTCCGTAACAGAGCGGCGAATTGTTGCATGGCCTTCTCCTTCTTCCGGCACGGTGTTAAGTGCGATGGGAAGAAACGGGTGTCCTTTCCGATTTTTCGTTCTTATCGTTTTTCTCGTTCTTGTCGAATTTTTCTGCGCTGGAGCGATCGCCACCGTAGTTTTGAACCAGGAAGCCGGGCAGATTGTCCAGCGGAATCACTTTGTTGGCGTAGCCTTTGGAGATGGCGGCGCGAGGCATGCCGCTGACGACGCAGGTGTCTTCACTTTGCGCGATGGTCATGCCGCCGGAATTTTTGATCGCGCCGAGGCCCTCAGCGCCGTCTTCACCCATGCCAGTCATCAACAGGCCGATGGCGGTGAGGCCGAATTGCTGAGCGACGGAATGAAAGAGCACGTCCGCGGAAGGGCGGTGACCATTGACAGGAGGGCCGTCAGACAGGACGGCCATATCACCGCGGGGCATGCGGCGAACCATAATGTGACGATTGCCGGGACAGATGAGGACGCGACCGGCGACGAGAAGATCGCCGGAGCGAGCTTCCTGGACTTCGAGAGCGCAGCATTCATCAAGGCGCTTTGCGAACATTTCCGTAAATCCTTCCGGCATATGCTGAACAACAAGGATGCTCGCGGGGAATTCCGCTGGAATCTGAGAGAGAACATATTGGAGCGCGTTTGGCCCGCCAGTGGAAATGCCGATGGCGACGATGCGATTTGGAGGAATCGCGGCGTGAGCCGGCTTCTTCTTGTGCTGTGGAGGATCGTCGGAAACGACCGCAGCGGGCAATTTGCGGCCAGCAGCGCGCTTGGCGACCTTGATTTTTTCGATCAGAAGCTCGGCGATGGAATCGAGATGGCCAGCGGCAGCGTCTTGTGGCTTGGGGACAAAATCAATGGCGCCGAGAGCGAGGGCTTTGAGTGTGGCATAGGCGCCTTCTTTCGAATGAGTGCTGAAAAGAACGACCGGCATGGGAGCACGGCGCATGATGAGGCGGAGAGTTTCCATGCCGTCCATGCGAGGCATTTCAAGATCGAGGGTGACGACGTCGGGGCGCAACTCTTCGATTTTTTTCAGGGCGAAGGCGCCATCCATGGCCGTGCCGACGACTTCGATGTCCGGGTCACGGGCGAGGATCGATGGAATCAGCTTCCGCATGAGAGCGGAATCATCGACGACGAGAACTTTGATGCGTGCGCTCATGCGATGGCTCCCAAAGGCGCGGAGCGCGAGAGCCGCGAGAGGACCGCGGGCACGTTCAGGATGAGGACGACAGTGCCATCGCCGAGGATGGAAGCGCCGCTGACGAGGTCACTCGCGACGATGTCATTGGGGAGAGCCTTAATCACCAGCTCTTCCTCGCCGACCATGCTGTCCACGACAAGGCCGAAACGCCTTTCGGCCGAACCGATAACAATGACGAAGTGTTTCTTTTTCTGGGGCTCGGAGTCAAGCGCACGCAAGCGGCTCAGATGCTCGAGGCGGACGAGTGTGAGAATCTGATCGCGCAGGCGAAGAACCTCGCGTTGGTCAATGCAATGGATTTCCTGCTCGTTGATGCGCGAGATTTCGACGACGGAAGAGAGAGGCACCGCATAAAGGCGGCCACCCACGCGGAAGAGAAGCGTCTGAATGCTGGCGAGAGTCAGCGGGGCGCGGAGTTGGAAAGTGGTGCCGCGCGATTTTTGGGTGGAAATGTGAACCGTGCCCTTTAATTTGTCAAGGACGCTGCGGACGACGTCCATGCCGACACCGCGGCCAGAAACTTCGGTGATTTCGGAGGCGGTGCTGAAACCCGACTCGAAAATCAGATTGAGCGCTTCCTGATCCGTGAGGCGAGCGGCTTCATCGGGCTTCACGATGCCCTGCTTGACAGCTTGCTGACGCACCAGGGCATGATCGATGCCGCGGCCATCGTCGCGCACTTCGATGACAACCTGCGTTCCTTGATGATAGGCGTTGAGAGAAACGGTGCCACGCGCGGGCTTACCCGCGGTAAGACGCTCATCAGCAGGCTCGATGCCGTGATCGACGGCGTTGCGCACGAGATGCATGAGCGGTTCGCCGAGGGAGTCGAGAATGCCCTTGTCGAGATCGGTGTGCTGGCCGGAAATATCCAGCGCGACATCCTTGCCGCACTGCTTGGCGACGTCGCGCACGACGCGTGGGAAGCGGCGGAAGAGCTGTTCGACGGGCACCATGCGGATTTTGAGGACGCATTTGTGGAGTTCGTCGAGAACGCGGGATTGAAAACCCAGAGCATCGGCGAGTTTAGCGCGGACGGGATCGCGCGCGTGGCGCTGATCAAATTCGGTGAGAGCGCGATGCAGCATGGACTTGCCGATGATTAGCTCACCGACGAGGTTCATGACGGCATCGATGCGGCTGGCATCGACGCGGAGAGAACTTTCGGCCATGGTGGCGACCGCCGAAACGGCTTGTCCGGGCTTCAGGGCTTCGCTGGCGTCGGCGTGCTCTGAGGCGCTTGCCACAACCTTGGACGCCTGGGCGTCGAGAAGATCGCCGAGTAATTCATGTTCGGGAGTTTCGGCGGCGGTAGCACGCACGACGCGAACTTCGGAAACGATACTCGGAATGCGGCAGCGCTTTTTAACGGCGTCTTCTGGGTGACCGCTGGCAATGGCGGCCTCGACAATTTCGACGCTGGCGGCGGCAAGATTGTCTTCGGGGCGCAGAGCGATGAGCGTGCCGCAGCCATGCAAGACGTTTCGAATGAGTTGAAAGGCGGCGGCGCGCATGAGACTGTCCGGGTCGATGCGCAGCGCGACGTTATAGACGGATTCGCCGCGGTGCACCGCCTCGGAGATCATGAGCTGCTCGTATTCAGTCCAGGCGAAACTTGCAGGAACGCTCTCGGTCGATTTCGGAGTTTCGGCGGCGGGAGCTTTTTCAACCAGCAGGCCGCGAATCAAACCGTGCAGCGTCTCAAGCGATGGAAGCTTTTTGCCGCGCTGATAGGCGGCCAGCATGGCTTCGAAAGAATCGGCGGCCGCGAGAACCACTTCGGCGAATCGCGCTCCATGTTTCTGGGCAACCTGGGGCGTGAGGATATCTTCGAGCTCGTGAGCGAGCTGGCTTAATTTGTGAAAGCCGACGGCCGCCGAATCGCCCTTCAGCGTATGCACGGCGCGCCGGACCCGGCGAATGACTTCTTCGTCGGCTGGACGCGCCTCGAGATCGAGCCCCGCCTCATTGAGCGATTGCAGCAGCTCATTCGCGCTCTCGAAAAAGATAGCGCGAAGCTCCGGATTGCGGTCTTCGGGAGCCTTGCTCAAGAATTCGCCTCTACTTTCTGATAAGCGGTGCCGTTATTTTCGTGCACCATACGGAACTTCTGCGTGAGACCGAAAAGGCTTTCCGCATGGCCGACGAAAAGGTAGCCGCCGGGATTCAAGCAATGCCAGAACTTTTCAATCAGGCGCTTTTGTTCCGCTTCGTCGAAATAGATCATCACGTTGCGGCAGAGAATGATGTCATTGCGGCGCGGGAGAAATTCGGTTTTGAGATTGTGGAAGTCGAACTGGACAAGCTGCTTTAGCTGCGGCTTGATGGCGTATTTGTCGCCGGATTTCTCAAAGTAGCGCAAGCGGCAGGTGTAGTCCACCGGCTCCATTTGCTGCTCTGTGTAGACGCCTTCCTGGCCAACGCGGAGACTGGCGTAGCTGATGTCTGAAGCCACGATTTCCAGCTTCCAGGGCGGAGGAATCAGCGGCTTGGGAGACGGCATATCGAAAGGAAGCGGGTTGCGCAAATAGTAGTAGGCGAGCGCATCGCAAATCAGGATGGCGACGGAGTAAGGCTCCTGGCCAGCGGAGCAGCCAGCGCTCCAAACGCGAAGGTTCCAGTCGCGGCGCTCTTGCTTTTTGCGGAGCAAATCCTCCAACACGCGCTTCTGCAAGAGATCGAGCTGCGGTTTGTTCCGGAAAAAGCTTGTTTCATTGACGGTGAGATTTTCAAGCAACAGAGCTAGCTCCGCGCGGCCTTCCCGGCTGGTGAGCAAGCGGTAGTAGCTGTAGAAGGAATCAAGCTGGCAGGCTTTGAGCCTGCGCTGCAAACGGTCCTTCAGGAAATGAGAGCGGCGCTCGTCAAAAAACATTCCGCATTCCTGATAGACAAGGGTCTGCAAAAGCTTGAGTTCAGGCTCCGTAAGCTGGATCTGAGCTGTCAGGGTTCCCATGAAATGAGCGGCAATCCGGCAGTTCGGCTGGCCCCGATACGAATGAGCACAGCGTTACTTTGCGGTAGCGACGGTTTCCGCGGCCTCCTCGAGTCGTTTGAGCTCCGGCCGATGCAAAAGCTTGGAAATATCGAGCAAGATGATCAAGCGGCCGTTGAGTTTGCCAACTCCGGTGACGTAGCCGGACTCTCCATCGGCGAAAACGGAGCCCGGGGCCGCAATTTCCGAAGGCGGTATCTTCAAGACTTCGGAAGCGGAGTTGACGATCAGACCGAGTAACTTGTTGTCAAGCTCGACAACCAAAATACGGTTTTTCTTGTCTGGCTTTATTTCCGTGTGGCCAAACCGTTTGCGAAGATCCATCACGGGAATAATCTTTCCTCGCAGATTGATGACGCCTTCGACCGTGTCCGGAGCGCTGGGAACGGAGGTGATTTCCGGAACACGGACTATTTCGCGGACGGCAGCGATGCGCACGCCGTACGTTTCATTTCCGATGCGGAAACCGACAATTTGTAATTCCTTTTCCATCGAGCGATCTCCGCCTCCCTAGGAACGAGCCAGCTCGGCGTATTCCAATTCGCGTTCACGCGAAGAACCTTGATGTCCGCGGCGTGGAGCGGACTGCTCTGCTTGACGGCCCCGGCCCGGAGCGGAGCGGTCCAGAACGAAACGGTCCATGCTGTCGAGCAAGTTGCGGGAAAGCTTGAGCATTTGCTCGGCGGCGGCGGAAAGCTCGGTGGAGCTGGAGGCGGACTGTTGCACCAGCTCGCGCATTTTGTCCATGGCGCGGACAACGGCTTGCGCACCGGAAGCCTGCTCTTCGACGGCGGAATTGATTTCCTGGGTGATTTCGGTAAGGCGGCTAGTGGCTTTGGCGATTTGTGAAGAGCCGACGGACTGTTCGTTGGTGGCCGCGCCGATTTCCTGGGAGAACTTGTAGACTTCGGTGACCACGCTGGAAATCTTGTGCAACGCAGTGCCGAGTTCGTTGCCGAGGCTCAGGCCTTCTTCCACGATGCGCGTGCTGCGCTCCATGTTTTCGACGGCCTGGCGCGCTTCGCGCTGGATGCTTTGAATCAGGTCGGCGATTTCCTTGGTGGACTGCGTGGATTTTTCGGCTAGTTTGCGGACTTCGTCGGCGACGACGGCAAAGCCTAAGCCATGTTCGCCCGCGCGGGCCGCTTCGATGGCGGCGTTCAGCGCGAGAAGATTGGTTTGTTCGGCGAGGTCATCAATCACTTCGATGATTTTGCCGATGTCATCGGCGCGGTGGCCGAGTATGTTGATGATTTCCGCCGAGGATTGAATGGCTTTGTTGGTGCGATTGAGGCCGTCCGTGGCCTTTTCCATGGTCTGGATGCCGGTGACGACTTCTTCGCGGGAACGATTGGCGATATCGAGGAGTACTTTTGCGGTGTCCGCGACACGCTGAATGGAAGTGACCATCTGATCGATGGAGGCGGAAGTTTCCGCGACGCTGGAAGCCTGCACTTGCGTGTTTTTCACAACGTTCTGCACGTTGATGCTCATTTCGTGCATGGTGCTGGTGACTTCTTCAATGGCGGAAGAGGCTTGCACGCTGACCTTCGCGGATTCGTCGGCCGCGCCAGCAACTTGATTGGAACCCGCAGAAACCTGGCCGGCGGAATCGCGCGTGGTGCGAACGAGTTCCTGGAGGCCGTGAGACATGCGAAGGAAAGCATTGCCGAGAGTGTCGCGCTTCGAGCGAGGCACAACTTCCACGGTCAAGTCGCCTTCGGCGACCGACATGGAAACGTTGGCCATCTCCTTCAAGTAGGCGACCATATTATTAAAGGTAGTCGCTAACGCGCCGATTTCGTCGTTACGGTGGATATCGATGTTCTGGTCGAGGTCGCCGGAATCGCCGATTTCGCGCGCGACGGTGATGAGGTGAGTGAGCGGCTCGCTGATGGACTTGGCGGTCTTGATGGCCGCGAAAATCCCGACAATGCAAGCGATGAGCGTACCCAAAGTGGTAAAGCCAAAACTGATATAACTGGCACGTTTGGCCGATTCCGAGGATTCGTCCGACGACTTCGTGACGTCCGAGATAGTTTGATCGAGGACCGCCGAGGATTTTGTAAGCCAGGATGCCGGGTCTTTCTGGAGATAAAAAATCTGCAGGTCGGAGACGGTAGCATCGCCGGAATCGACCTGGTGGCGCTTGGCAAGGAGCGGCTTTGCAAAATTGTCGGCCCAGCTTGCTTCGGTGCTTTCGACTTGGATGAGGGCAGTCTTGACGCTGTCATTAGTGGTTTGCGACTGGCCGCGCCTGATCAAGTCGTTGATATCGCCGAAGCCCTTGTTGACTTTTTCTTCGTCGCGGGGATCGCCACTCAGGAGAAAGTTGTCCATGTTGTGGCGGTTCAACATGATCTGGTAGCGCACGTGCTCGATGGTTTGAACATTTTCGACCGCGGCCTTGGCGTCTGTGCGTGCAGACTGCTCCCTGAAGCCGGCGACAATGTTGACGATGAACAACAGACCCAGAATGATCAGAATTGCGCCAAAACCTAAATAAAGTCTCTTCCCGATGGTCATTGCAAAATGCCTCCACTCCCCCGGTGGCGCGGCTTAGTCCAAGCCACTCCTGCCGTTTTCTGCGATTTCCTTAGTTGTTCGTCCCGCTAAAATCAAATTCAACGATCTGAGTGGTCTCTTGCGGCACCGGCGCGAATTTCCATTCCTTCACCGCGTCCTGGCAAGCTTGCACCAGCAGCGGATGCCCACCGATTACTCGAGTGCTCTTGACGCGGCCATCGGGCGTAATGACCACCTCGATTTTCACCTTGCCGGTCACGCCCATGCGTTTGGCGAGTTCCGGATATTCGGGGGCAACCCTGGTTTTGACTTTGCGCTTCCCCTCGTCCGTTGTTCCCGACTGCCCAAAGCTGGAAGCCACCAAACCGAGGCCGAAGACAGCGATTGCAAGTGCGCGGATTGTCCGACTCCATCCGGATCTCATGGACACCACCCCTCCTAAGTATGGGAAAACCCCATGGGAGGAAAGGCACGTCGTGGGCCATGCTGGCGACGGCTTCTTGGCCGAGTGAACTACGCGCTCAGAAGTGGACAAGTCGCTTAGAATGAAGAGATAGAGAGTTTGTCCGAGGGAGGGAGAAATTATTTTTGGAATCCGGAGTGTCTCAGGGGGAGCCGTCTGCTGACGGCGAGGTCTCAGGCTGAGACGACGGGGATGGAGAACCCGAGCGGTGAGTGGACGATTCGGCAACCTCGTTGAGAACGGCGGTTGACTCAGAATGAGATGGCTCGCTAGGGTGGTAGTGAACGGTTGAACTCAAATTGAGACGCGCGTCCACCCCCAACCCGTGATGCGGAACACGAAAACCAACCGGACCTCGCATTTAAACACTCGGTTAAATAAGCCCGATCTTGTGCCAACCTCTTCAAAACAAGCGGAAGAATTGATGGAGCTGGCGGTTGATGCGGCGCAGTCGCGGCACTTGCCGGAATTTCTGGAAAGGTTTGCTGGGAGAGCGGCGCGGATGCTCAACGCGGCATGGGGCGGAGTAGCTGTCTTTCGCGGGCGTGAAACTGACCTGTACTCGGCTGGCGGAACAGGGATGAGCGCGGGGCTCAAGAGCTGGATTATTTTGTCGGCGCGAGAGAGCCGAGCTGCCGCGGCTATCCGACCATTGCCGCCTGAGGAGGACGCAACACAGGGCGGCTGGACGGCAGCGATGAACGCGGTATTTGTGCCTGTCGGCGCCAGCGATGGGGAGCGGCTGGGGATGGTGTGCCTGCTGCGGGCGCGAAAGAGTTTGGATGGCAAGGAGAAGAAGTTGCTGCACGCTTTGGCGAGCCATGCGGCGCTTTCGCTGGAAAATTTTCGGCGGTTCTCGCAGCTTGAGAAGTCCAAGCGGCAATGGGTCGAAGATATTGATGCGATTAGCGATTACATCGTGGTGCATGATCGCGCGTGGAAGATCGTGCGCACGAACCGGTCGCTGGCATCGCATCTTGGTGTGCCACCGGTTGCGCTGGTGGGCGAGGCGATGAGCGGATTGCGGCAAATAGCGGAAACGGGGAGCGATCTTCCCTGTCCTTTTTGCCGGGATACACAGCGGGCGCGCGAAGAGTACGTGGCGGCTTCGGCGGAGCGCATTTTTCTGGTGTCAACCTCACGAGCACCCGGAGCGGCGGAAGACGATACGCGGACGATCCACGTTCTGAAGGACATAACGGATCGGCGCGAAGCGGAGAGGAAGTATCGAGAGCTGTTTGACAGTATCCAGGAAGGGCTTTTTTTCGCCACGCCGGACGGGCGATTTCTGGACGTGAACGATGCGATGGTGCGCATGCTGGGCTATGCATCGCGGGAGGAAATGTTGCGGGCAGACGTGAGCCCGCACCTTTATCCGGCACCTTCGGCTCGAGAAAGATTCTTACAGGCGCTAGCCGAGCGCGGCGTGTTGCGCAACTATGAAGAGACGCTCAGGCGAAAAGATGGGGCGCTGCTGCACACGCTGCAAAACATTACTGCGGTGCGGGACGCACAAGGGCGTATCGCGCAGATTCGCGGGCTGATGCTGGATGTGACGGAGCAGAAGTCGTTTCAATCGCAATTGCAGCGGGAACGGGACTTCAACCAGAAGATTCTGAATACCACGCAGAGCATGATTCTAGTGCTCGATACAGCGGGACTAATTAGCTATGCAAACCGGCGGTGCTATGAGGCGGGCTATCGCGAAGATGAATTGATCGGGCATCGGCTTGTCGACTGGGTCGAGCCTTCGCACCGGAACGACTTTGAAGCGGCGCTGGAGACAACCGCTAACGGACAGCAAGTGGAGAATCTGGAGCTGCAGGTGAGAAGAAGCGACGGATCGATGGGGCACTTTTCGATCAGCCTCAGCCCCATGCGCGACGAGCAGAGCGCAGTGAATAGCGTGGTTGTAGTGATGACGGACATTACGGACGCAGTGCTGCTGCAAGCCAAGTTGGCCCACTCAGAAAGGATGGCGACGATCGGGCGATTGGTTTCCGGAGTGGCGCACGAAGTGAATAATCCGCTGGCCGCGATCTTGGGTTTTACGGACCTGCTGTTGGAGAATCCGGAAGTGCCAGTTTCGGCGCGGGAAGATTTGCAGATTATTTTGCAAGAAACGCAGAGAACGAAGGATATTGTGCAGGACTTGCTGAGTTTCGCCCGGCAGCGACCGGTACAACGTGAGCCGGTACAGGTGAACACCGTTCTGCGGCAAACGATTAAGCTGCGCAGCTATGATTTTGCGAGCCATGGCGTTGAAGTGACAGAGGAATTCGACGAGTCTCTCGCGCCGGCTCTTGGAGACGCGCAACAGCTTCAGCAGGTGTTCTTGAATATTTTGAACAATGCGTACGACGCGGTGCAGGAGACGGGGCGGCGCGGGCGAATTGCGATTCGTACGGAGCGGGGCGGCAATAGCGTGCAGGTGGTGGTTACCGATAACGGCACCGGCATCGCAGATCCGCAGCATATTTTTGATCCCTTTTATACAACGAAACAGCCTGGCAAGGGCACGGGGCTGGGGCTGAGCATCTGCTATGGGATTGTCCGAGCGCATGGCGGCGAGATTCTGTGTTGGAACAACGCGGAAAGCGGTGGGAGTACGTTCGTGGTGCGGATTCCAATCGCGGCGGAACTGCCTGCCATGGCAGCGAAAGAGGCCGGACGATGAAATTACCCGCGGCCATCGGAAAGGCGGCCCCCATTTTGTTAATTGAAGATGAGCCATCCGTAATTGCGTTTCTCAAAGCGGCGCTGGAGCGCAAGGGATACGCGGTGGTAAACGCATCTTCGGGCGCGGAAGGACTGAAGCATCTTGCCGGAGGGCAGTATGGCGGAGTGATCTCCGACATTCGAATGCCCGGTGAAATAAATGGCGCGGAGGTTCACGCGTGGATCCAAAAAAACCGGCCGGAGCTGGGGGCAAAAATCATTCTCATTAGCGGTGACACTGCCAACAGCGAAACACAGGCGTTGCTGGCACGAAGCGGGACGCCTTGCATCGAAAAGCCGTTCCGTGTACACCAATTAATGTCCATTGTGGAGAAAACATTCGGAAAACCATGAGTGACGACTTAAAAATACGATTGCTGGTCGTGGATGACGAACAGAGCATCCGCAAGCTGTGCATGACCATCGGAAATACCTTGGGATATGCCTGTACGGAAGCGGAAAGCGCGGAAGCGGCGCTGGCGAAATTGGACGCTGACGCTCCCGATCTCATTCTGACCGATTTGAAGCTTCCGACGCTTTCTGGAGTCGGCCTCTTGAAGCAGGCGAAGCTGGTGCTACCACGAGCGGAAATCGCGATTATGACGGGGCACGGCTCGATAGAATCGGCGGTCGATGCGATGAAATTGGGCGCGTACGACTACATCGAGAAACCGTTTCGCGTGGAAAAAATGCGGCTGCTGCTGCAGCGCATGGCCGAAAAAGTCAGACTGGTAACCGAAAACGATTTTTTGCGCGAGCGCGTGAGCACGGAAGACAATCTGGATGGGATCATCGGCACTTCGGCGAACATTCAAGATGTCCTGCGGATGGTATCCAGGCTGAAAGATACGCGGACGCCGGTCTTAATTTCTGGCGAAAGCGGTACCGGCAAGGAACTCGTAGCGCGCGCGATTCACTTCCGTGGCGCGCTGGCGCAGACCCCGTTTGTCGCGGTGGATTGCGGGTCGCTGGTGCCGACGCTGATGGAAAGCGAACTCTTCGGCTACGAGAAGGGCGCGTTTACGGGAGCCATTAAAACGAAAGCTGGGCTATTCCAGGCAGCCAACGGCGGAACCATTTTTCTGGATGAAATCGGCGAGCTGCCGCTCGAAATGCAGGCCAAGCTATTGAGAGTATTACAGGAGAAAGAAGTTCGACCGGTTGGCAGCAACGAAAAGGTGAACGTGGATGTGCGCGTCATTGCAGCGACGAATCGCGACCTGGAAGCGGCATATCGCGAAGGCACTTTTCGGAAGGACCTTTATTTCCGGCTCAATGTGGTGACGGTGCATCTTCCTCCGCTGCGCGACCGCCGCTCGGACATCCCAATGCTGGTCCATCACTTCCTGGACCGGTATGCTCCGGATTCGCATCTGCAGGTGACGCCCGCGGCGATGAAGAGTTTGCTGAACTACGAATGGCCGGGAAATATTCGCGAGCTGGAAAACTGCATTGCGCGCGCAATCACGCTGGGCGATCGGCAAGTCATCGACGTGATCGATCTTCCGCCGGCTATCCGCAGCGACCAATCGGAAGGTTTCGGCGCTACAATCCAAGATGCGGCGTCGTTATCGACTACGGCGCTCGCGGAAATGGAGAAGATGACCATTCTGCGCGTGTTCGAGCAGGCGAACGGCGACAAAGCGCTTGCGGGACGTATGTTGGGGATCAGCCGGGCGACTCTCTATCGCAAATTGAAGCGTTACAGCATCCCGCTGAGGTCCGGCCCCGGCGAAGCGGAAGATACCCCCGAAGAAACCGCTCACCAGGTGGAATAACGTCTCAAGCCCGGCGTCGAGACGCGAAAGTACTAAGGAGCTGAGACGAGGGCGTTTCAGCGTGAGACGCGTGAGCCGATCGAGACGAACGGGAAAATTCTAAGTCTTTCTCTTTCTTCGCTTTCTGAGCCTCCACCATTTCCATCCCTTTGGCGTGCAGCGTGCTTCTCTACTGCGGGGACGTTGTGTCCCTTGGCGGGAGCTCGTGTGCCAGAGCGTGACGAACGCGCGTTTCTCGCGCGGCGGCTTGAGAGGCGACGTGAGACGACCTAACGAAGCGGCCGTTACCGCGAACGAGCAGGGTTGCACGGAGCGGTTGGCCCGTTTTTTTCCGCGCGCCACTCCTGTTCGCGTTCCCGTGCAGATCACTGCACTGCGGTCCGGGAGCACACGCTTGCGGGAAGCGACGGTGGTCGAATATGGCGGCTCGGAGCATGCCATCTTTCTTTCGAGCTTGCCGCTTGAGTTTGATGACAAGGTACGCATAGAACGCGATGGGAAAGCATGCCCGGCGGAAGCGACAGTCATCGCCGTGCAATATCACGAAGGAAATAAAGCGGTGGCCGTCCGGTTTCTACAGGGGCCCTGCGCGTGGGTGACACAGCCGTGAACAAAACGACTACAACACTCAACACTCCGACGCCGGCGAAGCCAGCGAACTCGCGGCAGGCAAAGTGGGCCGAGGATCGGTCCATTTTTCCAATTTATCTGGCGCTGGCGAAGCAGCTCGAACTTGAAATTCCAGTTCCTGCGGAAAAAAGGAATCTACCCGAGAAGCCGGACCTGGAGCTGTTTGACGAAGTCGAGGGCTGGCTGGACGAAATGGACCAGCGTGTTGCGGTGCATGAATTGCGCAAGCTGCTCCAGACGACGACGCTGAACGCGAATGAGAACAGTCTATGCGCGCTGATTCACCGCCAACTCAAGAAACCCTCGAAAACAAACGTTGACCGTGACAAGATCGACTTTCTCCTGGTGCAATACTTCGCTCTTTGCGCGCCTCCAAAGATTTACCACAAGCAGATCGAGCCGCTGGACGTCGCACAGGTCATGAAACCGGTGTTGGGCGATGTGCCAGCCACCCACCTGGAGTGGTGCGAACCGCTTGAAGACATGATCGATACTTTGGGAACTTTCCGCAGCCTCCGGGAAATTCTCAAAACCAATTTCATCGAGCAGGGCCGCAAAGTGAAAGAGACAGCAGGCGGGATGTTCTATGATCCCGCGGCGTTGCTGGCGTTTGTTCGTTTCAATTTTCTGCTGCGGAGAACGTTTATTGAGCTGATGCACGCCGATCTGATCGCGATCCGCTCTGGGTTGGCTCAACTCGAAACAGTGGGGGTAAAAACCATCGATTGCCAGCATTTCGGCCTCTCCGGCGCGGAGCCTCTGGCAAAAATTCGGGACATAGCCGACGAGTGGAAACAGCCTTTTCAGAAGGAATACACCGAACGCTCGGTGAATCAGACGTTTGAAAAGCTGCTAGGGCTGCGATCGGATGTGGAACGCGCATTGGCGAAGATTGCGCCGAAAGCACCGGAAAAAGCGGCGCCCGCCGCGAAAGGCGCGAACCCTCGCGCGGCCGAACGGCCGGGCGATTTGGGGGGCGGCGCCGGAAAAGTTGAAGCAGGAGCACAAAGCACACAGAAACCCGCCGCGTCGGCTGCGAGCAAGTCGGCGGCTTCCCTGTCCGTCGATTTTGAATCGTGCCTCGAGAAAATCTGGGAACAGTTGATTGCCACGCCGCCAACGCGCGGCCGTTCCATGACCACTGTGAAAATCGGCGCGGCGCGTATTCTGATGTCTTCGTGGGAAGTGGCCGCGTTCGTGAGCGAAGACGGGCCGTCCGCGGAGGATCTGCGACGTGCGGTTGTTGCACGAGCGATGGTGACCGCGGCCGTGGAATCCGCCAAGGAAACGGGAAATGCGACTTCCATGGATAAAGCACTCTCCATTGCGCGGATAGAAGTCTCGCGACTCCAGGAACGCGTGGACATCGCCAAGCAAGCGAAGGACACGGAAGCCGCGGTCAACTTGGGCATCAGCACGAAACGGTTACTCTCGGCGCTGGACGAGGCCGAAAAGATTTAGAAATTCCGACTCGAGCCGGTTCATGCCGGATGGGCAACCTGGGAGCAGGTTTTCTGTGCGAAACGCAAGCGTCTTAATCCTGGCCGACGAACCGGAATTCGCCCGGCTACTCACGGCTTGTTGGCAAGCGGAGCGGCAGGCTCCGGGGATTACCGTTCTTAGCAGCGAGCTTTGGAAAAATCATGAAGCTGCGCCGTACGATCTCGTGGTAGTAGGACCGGTCCTCGAAGGAAAATTGTCCGGCGTTTTGCGTTCGTTTGAGCCAGCGGCGGCGATTATTTTGTGCGTACCCGCCGATTCCCAAGAGCTAGGACAATTGCGCTCACGGTATCCGCGGCTGGTTCACATTCCTTTGCGGGAAGATTGGGCGCAAACGTTGCTGCTCGTCGCCGGCGAATCGTTGCGGCGCGCCGAAGCGCTCCGAATCTCGAAGCAGGCCGAGCGACGTGCGGCCAAGAACGAAAATCACGCGACGCTGGGCCGCTACATGATGGACATGAAGCACAGCGTCAACAATGCGCTGACTTCGATGCTCGGCAATGCCGAGTTGCTTCTTTTGGAACCGGGCCAACTTTCTTCCCAGTCTCTCGCGCAGATTAAGACGATTCACAGCATGGCGATGCGTATCAACGAGATCATGCAGAGATTCTCATCGCTAGCGAGCGAGATGCGGGAGGCTGAGAATGCATCTCAAGCTGAGACGGAAGTAGTGCCCGCGTCTCCCGCGACGCGCAACTAGGCGGACCTAGACGCCTTGCAACCTGCTCATAACTAAGCCCTTGTACAATTCAGACCTAGGGTCTCGAGGAATTGCGGACCTGGCTGCTGACGTGCACCTTTGGTCTACGGAGAATTATGGGGAGATGTCGGTGCTGCAGAAAAAAGTACTCATCGTCGATGACTCGCCCTCGCAAGTGAAGCTGATCGAGGGCTATCTGGAGCACGAAGGCTACCGGCTTGTGGGGTTGAATGATCCAGAGCGAGTGGAAGAGGCGATCGCGAATGAACGGCCAAGCGTGATTTTGCTGGACGTGGTGATGCCTAAGCGGAATGGATTTCAGGTTTGCCGGGAGTTGAAGAATCACTCGGATTACAACGCGATACCGGTGATTTTGGTCACGTCGAAGAACACCGAGAGCGACAGATTTTGGGGCCAACAGCAGGGCGCGGACGGATATGTAACCAAGCCTTTTACTCGGGAAGAGTTGTTGCGGGCTGTGCGGCGATTTGCTTAGGGGAATTTTGAGGACGACTTGGCGATGAATGAAGACTTTCACCTGGTGCCGTTGCCAGCGGATGCGGACGACCTGCTCGAAGCTCTTGGGCCGATGGAAGAGCGGCCCCCGGAGTCGCAGTACTGCGTTTTCCGAAGCGGCCGTGAACGATTTTGTTTGCCAGTGTTGGACGTGGAGGAAGTTTTGGACTGGCCGCTGTTGACGAAGCTGCCGCTTGGTCCGGCGTATCTGGCGGGAATTTTCAATTTGCGCGGAGCGATAGTGCCGCTGATTGATATCGCCATTACGGAAGGGCGACGGCCTGGGCTACTCCCAAAGCACGTCGTGGTGGCTTCTCTGCGTGGCGAAGGTGCGCACGACGATTTGCGGATTGGGATTGCGGCAGACGAAGTGATCGGGACGTATTCGGTGAATGCCGAAGATTTGCTGGAGCAGGCGCCGGAGAATGTGCCGCACTGCACCGGAATGCTCCGGCACGACGACCGGCTGGCGCTGATCATAGATTTGCGGAGAATGCTCGAGGTTTTTCCGGGGCCCAGCATCTGAGCTTGCACTTTTGAGTTTGCGCGGACCCAGCCGCAAGGGGATGGGGGCGCAGCAGTAGAGATTTGGAGGAAGGCATGAAATCGCGATTGAGTTCGACAATTTGGACGCTGGTCCTGATGAATGGCGTCATTCTTTTCGCCGTGCTGGGCCTGGCTTACAGCGCTGGGCGGCAATCTGGCGGAGCGTCCTTGTTTGATTTCGGAGCGTTGCCGAGCGGGGCAAGCGGCTCCGTCATGCTGGCTTTCTTGCTGGCACTCGGCATGGCCATCTTCCTGGCATGGCGGCTGGGAAGCAAGCTTTTGACGCCGGTGCAGGAACTTGCGCAGTTTTCCGAGCGCATCGCCGCGGGTGACCCTCGTGCACGGGTGGAAATTACC
The DNA here is from genome assembly GCA_049794595.1 of Candidatus Acidiferrum sp. Lineage (GTDB taxonomy): Bacteria > Acidobacteriota > Terriglobia > Acidiferrales > UBA7541 > Acidiferrum. Next base: position 58,417 of record JBARCY010000021.1, on the reverse strand, counting down.
ACCGGCGATGAACTTGGGTACATTGCTGAGAATTTGAATCGTGCGGTGGCAAAAGTCTCCAAGGCGACGAGCAATCAGGATGCGAACGACGCGTTGCAACGGAGCATCACCGAGCTTTTGACCGTCATCAACCAAGTGGCGCGCGGCGATTTGACCCTGCGCGGGAAGGTCACCAACGATGCTTTAGGCAACGTGGCGGACTCGATCAACTACATGCTCGACAACTTCACCAAAGTGCTCGAGCGCGTGCGCAAAGCGGCTATGGAAGTTACGGCTTGCTCGAACAACATTCTTGTGGCAGCCGACCAGATGCAGGCCGGCGCGACGCAGCAGGATCAGGAAATCACGAACACGTCGAGCGCGGTGGAAGAACTCACGGTTTCGATGAAACAGGTGTCCAACAACGCGGAAGCAAGCGCGGAAGCAGCGCGCCGCGCTTTGGACGCCGCTGAACAAGGCAATCGCGCGGTTCGCGACACACTCGAGGGTATGCAGCGTATCCGGGCTTCAGTGCAAGCGACGGCCAAGAAAATCAAGTCGCTGGGCGACCGCTCTCTTGAAATTTCGGAAATCATCAACGTCATTAACGACATCACGGAACAGACAAACTTGCTCGCGTTGAACGCGGCCATCGAAGCGGCGCGCGCCGGCGAAGCGGGCCGCGGTTTCGCGGTCGTCGCCGACGAGGTTCGCAAGCTGGCGGAACACAGCCGTAGCGCGACGAAAGATATCGCCGCGCTCATCAAAGCCATTCAGGCGGAGACGAACGAAGCCGTGGTGGTCATGGAAGAAGGCACGAAGGAAGTGGAAGGCGGGGCAACACTGGCCGATCAGGCCGGGCGCGCGCTGGACGCCATTTCCAACGTCGTGCGCCAATCGGCGGAACTTGTGCAGGAAATTTCACTAGCCTCGAAACAGCAGGTGCGCGGAACAGAAGGCGTAGCACACGCGATGCAAATTATTTCGAGCATCACGCGCCAAACGTCCCAAGGCACACGCGGGACCGTCGCGACGGTGAGCCAGCTCGTAAAACTCTCTGACCAATTGAACGAAGCGTTGGCGCAGTTCCGTGCAAACTCAAAGTCCGGCAATACGTTGGAAGATACCGAGCGGCCCGTCCCAGCCGGCGCTCTGCGATAAGCGGTGATTTTCTGCTCGGGCAAGCGGCCAGAGCTAAAGCGGGACTGGAATGAGCGAACGGCAAGGACCGGCGCAAGGTCTTAGTGAACACGAATTGAGCGAGATCCGCATGCTGATCGAAGAGCGGACGGGCATTTGCTTCGACGAATCGCGCGAACGGTTTTTCTCGACGCGCGTGAAGGAACATTTGCGCGCCAAAGGCTTGGAGCGCGGCACGGACTTGTTGCGGGCGATGCGCAAATCGAATGTCGAATACGAAGCTCTGCTTGAAGGGCTGCTTACGCAGGAGACTAGCTTCTTCCGATACCCAAGCGTGTATGAGGCCTTCGAAAAGCGCGTACTGCCGGAATTGCACGTGAAGAAATTTTGGAAGAATCCGCGCACGCTGCGCATTTGGAGCGCGGGCTGCTCGACTGGCGAGGAACCCTATTCCATCGCGATCACCATCGCTGATGCGCTTACCTTCTCCGATTCCTGGAACGTGGAAATTCTCGCTACGGACGTCGGGAGGCTCGCTCTGAAGCGGGCAGAACGCGGTATTTACGCAGGACGAAGTCTCGCGAGCGTAAGCTCGCAACAATTGGAAACACACTTCACCCAAGCGCACGGCGCGCACCAGGTGAAGCCCAGATTGCGGAAGCTTGTGACATTTGCGCAGATGAATCTAGCGTCGGCCGTCTATGTTGGCCGAATGGACATGATTTTTTGCATGAACGTGCTGATTTATTTTTCCGAGGAGCGGCGGCGCGCGCTCGTGCAGCGCTTTTACGACACGCTGGAGCCGGGCGGTTACCTCTTTCTCGGCCATTCGGAGTCGATCTCGAAAATGCCTGTCAAGTTTCAAGCGATCGTGCTGAACGATTGCATCCTGTACCGCAAGCCCACGGCCGAGGAATTGCAAAAGCCGGAACTCGTAACGGAGGGACGCGCGTGAGCATGCCGGACCGCGAAGCCGTTGAGATGTTCCTTCAGGAAGCTTCCGAACACCTGCAGTACTTGCGCGAGTACGTAAGTGTATTGCAGGAGATATCGCCGCGCCGGGAAGATCTGGAGCGGCTCTATATTTCGGCGCATACCCTGAGTGGAACCTCGGCCAGCTACGGATTCCCGCGCTTCTCTGAAATCGCGGCAAAACTTGCGCACGTTTTCCAGTACGCAATGAACGCGACGCTGGGCGATGATCTGCACGGTCCACTGACGGAATTCCTGTCGGACGGCATTTCCCTGTTGGAAACGGATCTCTTGGAGATCAGCGATACGGGGAAGGAAAGCCTCGACGACATTGCGGCTTTCAAGGAGCGCTATCGTTTTGCGTTCCCGACGGAGCCGCCGCCGCTCAACTATCCTCAGTCTCAGTCCCACGCGGAGCCGGCCAAGCCGTCTGCCCACGAAGCAGTCGTAGCGGCCGCGACAGGCTCCTATTTTGACGCGCTCCCCGCGGACGACGAAGTGCCGGACGAAATTTTGGAATTCTTCCAACCGGAAGCCGAAGAACATTTGCAAGTGGTTAGCGATTGCCTGATTTCGCTGGAGGGCAACTACAACTCCGAAGAAATCAATAAGCTCTTTCGCGCGATCCATACCGTGAAGGGATCAGCGGCTCAGGTAGGGCTAAGCAGGCTTGGAGCGATCGCCCACCGCGTGGAGGACCTCATCGGGCGCTTACGCGATGGCGAACTTGAGCCTTCGCCCGCCGTCGTTGATATTTGCCTCGAGTCTGTTGACGTGCTGAAGAAAACCTTGCACCGCCAGTGGGCCGACGAAAAAGCAATGCGTACGGGCGTTGATTCGCTGCTCGGACGAATTGCCGAATTTGCACCGATCGAGGTGGAGGATTCGGACGCGATCGCCACACCGGCCGGCGGCGGAGATGTACGCTCCGAGGCATCGGAAGAAGCCGCTCCCATTGCTGCGCCAGCCAAGAAACCGGTCAAGCTCCCAGGTACAGCCGCGGTTGCGGCGAAGTCGGTTCGCATTGCGTTGTCGCGTCTCGACCGAATGATGAACACGGTTGGCGAACTGGTGATCAACCGTACGCGTATGGTCGGGCGTGTGGCCGAATTGGAAAGGCTCGTCGATACGCTGAGCTTTTCAAAGGAGCGCCTGCAAGGAAAAGTCGGGGAGTTCCAGGATAAGTATGAGTTCAACCGCATCAGCTCCACGCGGCAGACCGGCTCGTGGAGCCCATCTACTGCGCGGCAGACGCTTACGAGCGCGGCCTCGGGCGATACCTCGTTCTGGTCGGATTTCAGCGAACTGGAAATGGACCGGTACGATGATTTCAATATTTTGTCGCGGTCCATGGCGGAAATCTCCGCGGACGTGAACGAAGTCCTCTCGCAGCTTGAGGGCTTCATTGGACGCGTCGAAGGGGACATCGACGAATTCACAAAACTTGCGCACCACCTACAGGATGAAATCACGGCAGCCCGCATGGTGCCGATTGGAACGCTGTATTCGAGGCTTTCGCGCGCAGTGCGCGATGCCGCAAAATCGGCGGCCAAACTCGTTGATCTCGATCTTTCCGGCAGCGAGACGGAACTCGACAACAACATCATCCAGCAGATCTCAGACCCGTTGGTGCATTTGGTTCGGAATTCAGTGGCGCATGGCATCGAGCGCCCCGAGGATCGCACCGCGGCGGGCAAGCCGGAATTGGGCAGAGTCTCTCTGCGCGCTTATCACCGCGGCAATCATATTTATATCGAAGTGGAAGACGACGGCCGCGGCATCGATTACGAGCGCGTGAAGCAGAGCGCGATCGAACGCGGGCTCGTTTCGCCGGAAACCGCGGATCGCCTCACCGAGCGCGATCTTCGCGAAATGCTCTTCCACCCCGGGTTCACCACTGCTCCCGTCAAGACAGAACTGGCCGGGCGCGGCGTCGGGCTCGACGTCGTGCGCGCGAATCTGAACGCGCTGAATGGTGAAATCGACATTCAGAGCGTCTCTGGGCAAGGCACAAAGTTTACTCTGAAAGTGCCCTTGACTTTGATCATCTCTCCGGCGCTCTTTGTGCGCTGCGGAGTGACGAACTTCGCGCTGCCGCTCGCGGTCGTGGAAGAAATTCGCCGCTTGCGTGCGGACGAAATCGAGGACGTTGGCGGAAAACTTCTTACCAAAGTTCGCGACGTCGTGACCGAAGTCGTGCGGCTCGACACGTATCTGGGCCTGCCACCGCTCGAGCCCGTTAACGGATATTTCCGCATGGTTGTTGCAAATGCGGGCAACCGCCAGATTGGCCTGGTCGTGGAAGAAGTACTCGGCAAGGACGAAATCGTTATCAAGAATCTCGGCGAGTATCTCCGCCGCGTGAAACTCTTCCCCGGCACAACGATCGCGCCGGATGGAAGCCTCATTCTGCTGATCGATTTGAACCGTATGGTCGCCAACGAGCCGTCGGAGCGGCGCCCGCTGCAGGCTAGCGCCAGCGCGGCGCGCATCTTTGCCCCTGGCTCGACCGCCGTAGCGCGCGGCACGATTCCATCCGAGGCTATCGATCGCGTCGAACAAGAGCGGCTCATTGTTGTTGCTGACGATTCCATCAGCGTTCGCAAATTTGTTGGGCGCATGCTCGAAAAGAACGGCTACCGCGTGAAGCTGGCCGCCGATGGCATGGAAGCTGCGGAGCTCATCACGCAGCACGGTTGCCACCTGGTAATCACCGACCTCGAAATGCCGCGTATGACGGGCTACGAACTGATGGTTCAATTGCGGCAGAGCCCCACTACGCGCCGCATCCCCGTGATGGTGGTTACTTCGCGCGCAGGAGCAAAGCATCGGGATCGCGCGATGAAAGAAGGCGCGTCCGCCTTCCTCACGAAACCTGTTCAGGAAGATCAGCTGATTGCCGCCGTGGAACAGTTGATGGGAACGGAGGCGCGACCAACTGTACCGGTTGCGTAGACCGCCATGGCCACCAGCGCACTCAAAAAATTCCGCGTGCTCATCGTGGACGACTCCGCCTTCATGCGAAAGGTGCTCGAAACGATTTTCAACGCCGACGATCAATTACAAGTTGCCGGCCACGCGAAGGATGGCCGCGAGGCCGTGGCCCTCGCTGAGTCGCTCAAGCCCGACGTCATCACCATGGACATCAACATGCCGCATGTCGATGGCTTGCAGGCGACAGCGGAAATCATGACCACGAATCCCCGGCCGATCGTAATTGTGAGTTCCGAATCGAAGGAAGGCGCTGCAAGCACGCTAAAAGCACTCGAGCTCGGAGCGATTGAATTTGTTGCAAAACCTTCCAGCGGCATCGACCTCGACATGCAGAGTGTGAAAGAGGATTTGCTGCGGAAGGTACGCATGGCGGCAAAAGTCCGCGTTGTGCGCACGGCTTCACGGCTGGCTTCCAGCCTGCAAAAATCGAATGGCGATGGCGCTCCGAAAACAGCGCCAGCCCCCGCGGCGCCCCGCCCTGCTTCTAGCTCGGGCCTCGATCAACGATTTCCGGTTGTTGTCCTGGCGGCCTCGACGGGAGGACCTGCGACGGTCATGCGTCTGGCGCCAGGCTTCACGCGCGAGTTCCCCGCTGCGGTCATTTTGGTCCAGCACATGCCGGCCTCTTTCACAACGCAGTATGCAACACAACTCGCGGAGTTCACGGGCATTCGCGTCAAGGAAGCGGAGCCCAACGAATCCCTGCAACCCGGCACATTTTATATTTGTCCCGGTGGCCAGCATTTGCGCGTGACCCCGTCTGGCCGGCTTCAGCTTGATGCCTCAAGCGGCCGCATCAACGGTTACTTGCCAAACATCGATGTGACGATGGAATCGGTCGCAGCCTATGCAGGCGCCATGAGCATCGGCGCGATTCTGACCGGCATGGGCAACGACGGGGCCATCGGTGCGAAAGCGATCAAAGCGGCTGGCGGATTGGTGCTTGCGCAGGACGAAGCGACCTGTGTGATCTTTGGAATGCCTGCGGAAGCGATCAAGGCTAAAGCGGTGGATCAAGTGCTTGGGATCGATGACATTTACGCCGCCATCGAGAAGCGAGTGATCGGGATTTGCCGTTCTGCTCCCGTGGGAGTCCGCTGATGCGCCTGGCCACGCCTCCCGGCAAGCAGCAAGCAGGGCGCACGGAGCAGATCATCCTGTTTCGCGTATCCGGCCAGATTTTCGCCGTGTCATCCGCTTCGGTCCAAGAAGTCCGCAGTGTGGACAGTCTCTCGGGCGCTGCGACGGAAATCAGTCAGCCCACTCTTCGCAAAGTGCGGCATGTGTTGCGGCGCGGCGACAAGGCGCTCTATGTCATCAACGCAGCCGCCCATTTTGGGTTGCCGGCATCTTCCGCGGGTCTTGTTTTTGTCTTGAGAAAAACGCGCACCGCTTTGCTGGTCGATGGCATGGACAAGATGGCGACGATGACGCGATTGCAAGCCCTGCCATTGGCGTACTGCAACGAAGAGCGGCAGTGGTACCGCGGATTGACGGCTCTCGATCAAAACGTGATTCCCGTTGTGAATCCGGAAGGATTTTTGACCGCCGAAGAATTCGCGTTACTCGATGCTTCGTTGCCTCCCCTTGAGCCGGCCGAAGAAGCACCGACTGGCGGCCCGGAGTTGCCGCAATGACCCAGAGCGCCGAGCTTGCGGCACAATCGTTCGTCTTGCTGCGGCTGGGGGAGCGCCGTTTCGCCGTGGCTGCCACGCAAATTTCCGAACTCGTGGCTCCCAGCCGCATCTTTCGTTTTCCGCATCGCACTCCTAAACTCGAAGGCGTGATTCTGCGCCGCGGCCGAATCGTCCCGGTGTGCGACGTCGCGGAGAAATTGCTTGGCAAGGGCCTTACCTCGCGCCGTTTCTATTTGATTGCCGTGCGTCACTACGGAGACAAATCCGAGTGGGTGGCTCTTCCTGTAACAGGCGACTGCGAACTCATCAACGCGGAGATGATCAGTTCAGCAGAAGCGGATGCTCCACACGTCGCCGGCTGGATATCACACAACGGCGAAGTGATCGAAGTTTTGAACTTGGATGCACTCACGCCGGGCGGCGAAGCATTGTCTGCCCCTAAGCCGGCTGCCGTCGTTCTGGAGGCCAGGCCGTGATGCCTCCGGAACGTGGACCCAAAATTCTGCTGATCGACAGCAACGTGTATTTCGCGAAGCGGCTTGGCGACGCCCTGAAACGCGAAGGTTTTGAAGTTGTATCGAGCACCCAAGCGGCCTACGCGCTTACTACGCTCGAATACGCCGCTCCTTCCGCGATTCTTTGCTCAACGAATATGCGCGAGATGGGCGCTTTGGAAATCGCGAAAATTATTCACGCGGATCCGAAGAATGCCTCGCTCCAAATCATCGCCCTCGGCGACGGCAGCCAGCGCGCCCTCATGGAAGCATTTCAAGCGGGTTGCGACGACTACATTGACCGGCAAAGCGCGCCGGCGGTCATCGCCTCGCATATCAAAAGCATCCTCGTCAGTAAATCGGAAGGTTTTCAGCCGACGCAGATGCTCACGCAATCGGACACCAGCCTCAGCGGCAGCTTGACGCACCACGATCTCACGGGCGTCATGCAAATGCTCGGACACGCACACCAAACCGGCGCTCTGCACGTCAATGCCGGCGAAACTGACGCGGTGCTCTTTTTTGACGCGGGAGAGATCACTCACGCGGAATGCGGCAGCCTTTTCGGCGATGAAGCGGTGCTTCACATTCTGAAGAGCTGCGTGCAAGGCGCCTCCGGCGTCTACAAATTTGCTTATGGGACCACTTCACCGCAACGCACCGTGCTGCGGTCGGCGACGGATCTAATGCTCGATGCCATGCGCGAGTACGACGAAGGAGAGCGCGACATGGCGGACAAGGAAGCGCTATGAGCGAGGCGATGACTTTTCCACCGCTGGAAGAAACGGAAGCGAAGCGAATACCGACGGTTTATTTCATCGATGACAGTGCGACGATGCGCGAAGTCATCAAGATCGCGTTCCGTCGCGAGAGCATCAATGTGATTACCTGCGCCGACGCAGCATCTGCTCTGGCGCAGTTTGAACAGAACAAGCCCGACGTCGTAATCACGGACGTCATCATGCCGGATCAGGATGGCTATTCCGTTTGCAGCCAGATCAAGCAGCATCCCGAGTACGGCGCGACTCCTGTGGTGCTGATGTCCGGCGTCGTAAATAAGACGGTGGCCGACAAAGCTGTCGCGGTGAAAGCCGACGAACTCATTCGCAAACCGTTCCAGCCGCAAGAGCTGATTGGACGCGTAAAGAGCTTGCTCGAGCCAAAACGGGCAGCAGATGCGCCAGCCGTCGAGCGCCCTGGCACCTCGAATGCTCTCAATAACCTGTTCGCGCCGCCACCGGTTGCGCCACGGCCGCTTGCCCCGCCGCCTCCCGCTGCGGACCAAAGAGCCTCGGATTCCATCTGGCCGCGCGCACTGGCCGAAGCTTTTGTTGCGCCTCGCCCGAGCGACGCCTCCTTTTCCCAGCACAATTTGCAACAGCCCGGCGCTCCCGCAGCTCGCCAAGCAACGGCCTCAGATATTCAAAAACTGCGAGCGGAAATCGCCCGCCTCGATTTGCTCGTAAAGAAATTGCAGACCGAAATGCAGATCGAACGGCAGTACACTCAGGCGCTCGAACTTCAGATACAGACGCTCACGCGGCTGGACTGAGCGATGGCCGCGCAGTTACTTTTGCGTTCGTCGTGACCATCCACAAAGTTGACGGTCACTTGCCAGTTCTGTAGTTTCGCCAAAGGAGCTTCGAGCATACATCCTAGGCCGGGGGCTACCATGGATGAGAAGAGCAGGTCTTCAATCTCGCGGCGTGAGTTTGCCCGGCGCGCAGCCATCGTTTCTGCCGCCTCTCTTGTGCCGCCAAGTGCAACGACGACGTACTCCACCATCCGACAGTCCTCTCCGCAGCAACCTTCCGAAACGCCGCCACTGCCGCCGGCAAGTCTGGTGGAATCAGAAGCTCGCTATCAAGCAATCCTCTCGGCTTATGGCTCCCGATTTTCTGATTCGCAAAAGGCCGAGCTACGGCGGCTAAGTTTCGTGGCGCAGCCCCCCCTCGACCACTTGCGCGCATACCAAATCGAAAATGGCGATGGCCCAGCGCTCTACTTAAAACCGCTCGTCGAAAGGGATAAAAATTCCGAGCCAACGACTATTTCCCACAAAACCGCTCAGCCGGCGGAGAAGTCCTAGAGGAACGAGCCATGTCCGCCGAAGAAATCTTCTATCTACCTCTAAGCGAACTCGCTAAGCGAATCGAAACAAAGAAGCTTTCTCCGGTCGAGCTGACACAAATGTACCTCGACCGCAGCACGAAGCTCGGTCCTCGCTTGAACGCCTACGCGCGTTTGACACCCGAAATCGCAATGGCTCAGGCGAAAGCAGCGGAAAAAGAAATTCAGCACGGCCATTATCGCGGGCCACTGCACGGAATTCCCTATGCGACGAAAGATTTATTGGCCGTCAAAGGCATCCCAACAACCTGGGGTGCAAAGCCCTACGCTGATCAAGTCTTCCCCTACAATGCGACAGTCATTGAACATTTGAATCGCGTTGGAGCCATTCTCATCGGAAAAGCCGCAATGATCGAGCTGGCTGGCGGAATGGGCTATCGGTTTGCTTCGGCTTCGCTGCAGGGCGCTGCGAAAAATCCCTGGAACACAAACTGCTGGACATGCGGCTCTTCCTCCGGCTCTGCAGCTATCGTAGCCGCCGGTCTCGCGGCATTCGCCATCGGCAGCGAAACCTGGGGATCGATCATCTGCCCCTCCGCCTTCTGCGGCGTGAGCGGCCTGCGGCCTACTTACGGGCGTGTAAGCCGCTACGGCGCGATGGCGCTTGCACCTTCGATGGACAAGATCGGTCCTCTCGCGCGAACCGCCGAAGATTGCGCACGTGTTTTCGCTGCGATTGCCGGCCACGACCCCAAAGATCGCAGCACACTGCCGATTGACAAGGCCGCCTTCACATATTCTCCGTCCTTAGATCTAAAGGCCCGTCCAATCAGAGTCGGTTGGCTCACAAATGCTTGGAAACAATTAGATTCAGGTGTGGCAAAGGCCCTGCTTGCCGCGGAAAGAGTCGTCCGCAAATATTTTGCAAGCACGAAAGCAGCCGTCCTCCCCGAGGGCCCATTTGAAGATGCGGGCAACATTATCGTGGCAGCAGAGTCCGCCGCTTCCTTCCGCACGCTGATTCGTTCCGGAAACGTCAGCGAATTGGCGGATCCCTTGGGGCAACTCGCCGGCTACGTCAACGAACAATACTCAGCCGCCGATTATTTGCGCGCGCTTAGCGTCCGCGAAATCTTACAGAAACAAATCGAAGCACTTTTTGATTCGTTTGACGTCCTGGTGGCTGCCGCCCAACCCGTTCCCGCCTCGCCGCTCGAGACCAACCTGGAAACCGATCTTTCTTTTCCCGATCCTCTCGGCGGCATCGGCAATCTCTGCGGTCTTCCCGCCCTTACCGTGCCCTGCGGCTTCGCCGAAAAAAACCTTCCCGTTGGGTTGCAGTTCGTGGGGCGCGCCGGAGACGATTTTGCGGTGATAAAGGCTGCGCACACGTTCCAACTTCATACCGATTGGCACCTCAAACATCCAAGAATTGTCTGATTACACTTGAATGAATTTGGAGTAACGCAGAGGTTAGACGCTGGCAGAATCGTTGAGGGCTTCCCGTACTGCGCGAAGAATACTCCCGCGGCTGAAAGGCTTCGCAAGCAGCCGCATATCCGCATCAGTCTGCGCCGTTTCCGCGGCCGCCTGTTCCGTGTAGCCGGACATGTAAATCACTCCAACGCCAGAATGCTGATGCTGTAATCGCCGCGCGAGTTCTCGGCCGGTCATGCCCGGCATGACCATATCGGTCACCAGCAGGTCGATCGCGGCCTTGTGCTCAGTCGCGAGACGCAACGCTTCCGCGCCATTGATCGCTTCGAGGACCGTGTATCCTCCCGATTCGAGAAATTCTCGCGCCACTTCGCGCACGTCCTGTTCGTCTTCCGCAAGCAAGATCGTCTCCGTCCCGCGTGGCGCCTCCGCGAGAGCTATTGGTAAGCTGGCTTTGTCTTCAGGCTGGTCCACGCGCGGCAGATAAATTTTGAAGGATGTCCCCTTGCCCAACTCGCTGTACACCCAAATAAAGCCGCCGCTCTGCTTCACAACGCCATACACAGTCGCGAGGCCGAGTCCCGTTCCCCTGCCGGGTTCTTTGGTCGTAAAAAACGGCTCGAAAATGTGCGCCTGCGTTTCCGCGTCCATCCCCGTCCCGATGTCGGACACGGCGAGCAAAACGTACCTTCCAGGTTGCACAATCGGATGCGTCGTGTTGTAAGTGCGATCCAGCTCAGCATTCGAAGTCTCGATAATCAGCCGCCCGCCTGTGGGCATGGCGTCTCGCGCGTTCACCGCCAAATTCATAATGATTTGTTCCATCTGACTGGCGTCCGCGCGAATAGCGCCCAGGTCCGGCGCTATACGAATCCCAAGCTCGACGTCCTCTCCGATGAGCCGCGGCAGAAGTTTCCCCATATCTTCAACGACGCCGTTCAAATTCATCACTCGAGGTTGCAGCACCTGCATGCGGCTGAACGCCAGCAACTGCTTCGTCAACGCCGCCGCCCGATCCGCCGCTCGATCGATCTGCGCAATTTTTCTCGACATGCGGTCCGCCGGCGGCAGCGCATTCATCAGCAGCTCGGTGTGCCCCTTGATGACCATCAAAAGATTATTGAAATCGTGCGCCACGCCACCGGCCAAACGTCCGACAGCCTCCATCTTCTGCGCCTGCCGGAGCTGCTGCTCAAGGATGTGCCGCTCGCTGATGTCTTGCGCTACGACCAGCCGCACTTTCCATCCCGCGTAGTCGAGCTGATGCGAAATCACCTCGGCTTCAAATTGCGTCCCATCTTTCTTGCGATGCTTGCAGACGCCCTGAAAACGGCCTGCGCCACCATTCTCCTGCGCCTGTTCCTTGCCCGCGGCGCGTGGACCTTCGGGGCGAATGTCGTGCAAGGTCATCCGGCTAAATTCTTCCGCTCCAAAGCCATACTGCCGAATCGCGGCATCGTTCACCTGGATAAACTGAAGCGTTTCGTCGTCCGTCACCCAAGTTGGCAGCGGGTTGTGCGAAAAAAGCAGCCGAAACACTGCTTCGCTCTTGCGCAACGCCTCCTCGGAACGCCGCCGTTCAATTGCCAGAGCAATGTGGCCTCCCACGGAATCCAAGAACTCGAGATCGCGCATGTCGTAAGCGCTCTCATTCTGGTAGTGCTGTACAACGAGAACTCCAATGGTCTCGGTCGGAGTCTTTAACGGCACGCCCAGCCACGCCGGCGACGGCGAACCTACTAGTTCGACCTCGTCTTCCTCAACAAGGCGGTCGAACTCGGATTGCGGAATGAGCATCCCGCTTCCAGTGCGAAACACAAAAGCAGTGCAGCTGCGCCCGACCTTCTGAGGCGGTGGCGCGGTATCGAACCGGTCCACAAAAAACGGAAAGGAAAACGTGTCGTCCTTCGGGTTATGGAGCGCGACGAAGCAATTCTCCGCGTACAAAACTTTCTTTAGCGCCTGGTGGATGCCCTCGAGCAGTTCATCGAGGTTGGCAGTCTGATTTAAAGCGTGAACCACTTCCGAGATAACCTGCCGCTCCGCCTCCATGCGGTGTAACGCCGTCACGTCAAGAAAACTCGCGGCCAATCCGTCGAAAGCGGAACTGTCGTGAATATGTGCGATCGTCGCTTCGTACCATCGCCACTCACCAGACCTGCTTCGGAGCCGGCAGCGTCCTTTCCGCGAACCGTGCCGCAAACCGGCAAGTCCCCGCAGACATTCCCGCATATCCCCCACGTCGTCCGGATGTATAAAGTCCGTGACCGCCCGTCCAGCCAGCTCCTCCGGCCGCAACCCTTGGATGTTCGCGGCTCCCCCGCTCGCCTGTAACACGATTCCATCTGTGCTGAGAATGACGAGAAGCTCGCGCGCGCAATCCAACAACGCGAGAAGCTGCCCTGGAATGGCCGTCATGTTTTGAGCGAGAGAAGGGCGTTGTGACATAGGGTCGCTGCCAGCGTAAACGTTTTCGTACCCCAAAGGACTGCGGAGGATGCGAACTCCCCCGTCTTACGATCGCGTTCTAGAACGACCTAACTGGCAGTAGTTTTGCGAAACAATTTAATCATACCGGATTGGCAATATCTGACCAGATGATCGGTCCCGCGCTGTTGCGAATACATGACTGTACGGAAGTACAGGTAAAACGGTTCAATTCCGCTCCGTTGTAATCCATCCGTTCTTCCCACCATACAGGCAGCGTGTTAACCTCCCTTTCGTTTCCGCTCAATTCGGGCGCCACGAGTCTGCACAATTCTGCTGCGTGCTAGGAGGCAACGTGCCATCGCATGACATTTGGAAAGATATGTTCGTCCTCGGCCTTCCTCTGCTAGAGAAAATTCTCCGGCCGATCATCGTTTACGCGTTCCTGGTCGTGAGCCTCAGGCTCTCCGGGAAACGCGAACTGGTTCAGCTCAATCCCTTCGACCTCGTCGTCTTGCTCACTCTTTCCAATACCGTGCAAAACGCCATCATCGGCGACGACAACAGCGTCTCCGGCGGCCTCATCGGCGCCACTTCCTTGCTCGCCATCAACTATCTCGTTGTCCGCTTCCTCTATGGACACAGCAAGCTCGAGCAGATCGTTGAGGGTCAATCGGATGTTTTAATCGAGAACGGGCAGTTGAAAATGGACCGCTTGAAGAAAGAACTGATTACCACCACTCAGCTCGAAGCGGCCGCCAGAAAACAGGGATTCGACTCCCTTCGTGACGTCGACAAATGCAACTTGGAACCCGGTGGCACGCTCTCCTTCGTCGGCAAAAGGCCCGCTTCCGAAGAGGTCCGGCACCAAGAATTGCTCGGCCACCTGGAAAAACTAATGGAAGAAGTGACGCGATTGCGAGCTTCTCAGCCGCCGGCGAGTGCCTAGCCGCACCGTTCCTGGAAGCTGCGCTGCTAGCGCACCAGATACGCAGTCAGCGCAAACACTACGCCTCCCGCCGCAATCAACATTCCCGCAAACCAGTATCCTCGCCGCTTCGTGAGCAACGTCATCGAACAAATCACCAGCCCGACCTCGAGGAGGCCTTCTCCCCCGTCAAACCGGTCTGCGCGCCGGCTCACGAAATCGCGTTCTTTCTCCAAATCCTTGGCTTTCTCGCTGATGTCGTCCTTGTCGCTTCCGTACCGCTCCGCTTCCTTTGCATACTTCTCGTGCATCGCGGCTGCCTTGTCTTTATCCACAGGGGCAAGGGTGGCGAAAATGTCTGTCACGAACTGCATCTCATGCAAACGGATATTCTTCGCTTGGTAATACGCCCATTGATCCGTTGCTTGCGCCTGCAACAGCAACTCCTCCGTGTGCGCACGATGGCTAAGCAGCGTAGCTCCCGCCACGAGTACGGCGAGAATAGAGATGGTGACGGAGACAGGAACTAGAAACGGATTGTCTCCGTGCTCCCCTTCTGGCAGTTCGATACCTTCCGGCATGGTTTGATCTCTCCTTTTGCAATCAAGCAGTCGGTCCCGCCGCAATGGCCTTCAAGGAGTCTCGCGCGGCCGCGATCGTCCTCGTGATGTCTTCGGACGTGTGCGCTGCGGAGACAAACGCAGCTTCAAACTGCGATGGGGCAAGGAAGATACCGCGATCCAGCATCTCCCGGAAAAATCGGGCATACCGCTTTGTGTCGGACCGTTTTGCATCCTTGTAGTTGCGCACCGGCTCCGCCGTGAAAAAGAGCGTCGACAGCGATCCCGCCGCGTTCACTTGCCCTGCAATCCCTGTTTCGGCAACCGCTTGGCGTAGTCCGGCCACCAACCGGCGGGCTTGTTCGTTGATTCTCTCATAGACTCCCGGCAGCGTAAGTTGCTTGAGTGTGGCAATCCCCGCGCGCATCGCCAGAGGGTTTCCGGCCAGCGTTCCGGCCTGGTATACCGGCCCCAGCGGTGCAACATAATTCATAATATCCGCCGCCCCGCCATACGCAGCGACTGGCAATCCTCCGCCAATAATTTTCCCGAGCGTCGTCAAATCAGCCTGTACTCCAGCAAGCTGCTGCGCTGCGCCATAATGCACGCGAAATCCGGTAATCACTTCATCCACGATGAGCAGCGCGCCATTCCGCCGGGTAATTTCACGCAACCCGGCAAGAAATCCCGCGACCGGCTCCACAACCCCCATATTCGCGGCAATCGGCTCGATGATGACCGCCGCGATCTTGTCCTTATGTTGAGAAAATAGTTTTTCCACCGCTCCTAAATCATTGTAGGGCGCGTTCAGCGTCAACTCGGCAAGCGCTTGCGGAACACCCGGGCATTCCGCGATTCCCAAAGTCGCAAGCCCCGACCCCGCTTGCGAAAGAAAACTGTCCGAATGCCCGTGGTAGCAACCCTCGAACTTCACGATGAAATCCCGTTTCGTTACACCGCGAGCCAGACGAACGGCGCTCATCGTGGCTTCCGTGCCGCTGGAAACGAAGCGAATCTTTTCGACGGAAGGAATCGCCTGCGTAATCATTCCCGCTAGCTCAACCTCGAGCTCTGTCGTCGCTCCATAGCTCGTGCCGCGCTGGGCTTGCTCCACAATGGCTTGCGTCACAGCGGGATGCGCGTGTCCCAGCAGCATCGCGCCCCACGAACACACGTAATCCAGCAGCTGGTTGCCGTCCGCATCGTAAAGATATTGTCCGCTTCCACGCTCGATGATCAGCGGCTCCCCGCCAACAGAGCCAAACGCCCGCACTGGACTGTTCACGCCGCCGACCAGTATCTTTTCCGCGCGCTCGAAAATCTCCCGCGATCGCCGCCGTTCTATCTTCATTTTTGTAGGGATTGCGCTCATGGAGTCTCAGCCGGCAGAGTCACGCTTTCAGCCAGCGCGCAGCATCTTTGGCGTGATACGTCAAAATAATATCTGCACCGGCGCGCTGAATTCCCGTCAGGATTTCCAGCGCCACACGCTTCTCGTCCAACCAGCCCTTTTGCGCGGCCGCTTTAACCATCGCATACTCTCCACTCACGTTGTATGCCCCTACCGGAACATCAAACGCCTCGCGCACGCGTCGAATGACATCGAGGTACGGCAACGCCGGCTTCACCATGACGATATCTGCGCCTTCTTCGATATCCAGTGCGACTTCCTTCAGGGCTTCGCGCGAATTCGCTGGATCCATCTGGTAGCTCCGCCGGTCCCCGAATTGCGGCGTCGAATCCGCCGCCTCCCGAAATGGTCCGTAGAATCCAGAACAATATTTCGCGGCATACGCAAGAATGGCTATGTCCTGAAACTTGTGCTGATCCAGCATTTCGCGAATCGCAGCCACTCGCCCGTCCATCATATCCGAGGGCGCAACAATATCCGCGCCCGCGCGCGCATGAGACAACGCCTGCTCGGCAAGAATCGGCAGCGTTGCGTCATTCGCGACGTCTCCATTTTCGATCACTCCACAATGCCCATGATCCGTGTACTCGCACAAACAAACATCACTAATCACCAGCAGTTTCAGATTCGCCCTCCGAATCGCCTCAATCGCCCGCTGAACTACGCCTTCTGCCGATGTCGAACTGCTTCCGCGCGGATCCTTTGACTCCGGCAAGCCAAACAGAATCACGCCAGGAATCCCCAACGCTTCCACTTCCTTACACTCTTCCACGATCTGATCAACGGATTGTTGATGCACACCCGGCATTGACCCGACTTCTTTTCGAACGTTCGTCCCCGGGCATACAAACATTGGATAGATGAATCCCGCCGTTGTAAGCCGCGTCTCTCGAACCAATCCGCGCAGCGCTTCGCTTCGCCGTAAACGCCGCGGACGTTCAGTAGGAAAGCTCATCCTTCGATTGCTCCGCCAGTGCCGCGCTTCCGGCTCCGGGCTAAATGTCCTTCAAGCGCCTCAATCACCGCGTCCGGCGTCGTATCCGCGGCCCACGCGATTCTTTGCGCCCCGGCTGCGCTCAGCGCCCTTGCCGTCGTCGGCCCTATCGCCACCATTACTGCCCGCCCTTGCAACGCCGTCAAGCGTTCTCGGCCAACTAACTCTATAAAGCCATACACCGCGCTCGGGCTGAAAAACAAGATGCCGTCTACTCCTTCTTTCAAACTTTCCTTCATTTGCCCGCGAACATCTTCGCTTGGCGGCAACGTCCTGTAAGCAATCACTTCCGTCACCACAGCGCCATTCCGCCGGAGAGCCTCCGGCAAATCAGAGTTCGCACGATCGCTGCGTGGCAAGAGTACGCTCCGCCCTTTCAATTCCTCTTCCAATTCCTTAGCAAGTCCCGCGCCGCTATGATTTGTCGCCACATAGTCTACCGAAAACCCTGCGTGCTCGGCCTCATCGGCCGTGGCTGGCCCCACCGCAGCCCCGCGCGGCAAGGTTTCCGTCGTAGCTGAATCGCCCGCAAGCTGCCGTCTGCGCCGTTCTACTGCATGAACCGCATTCGCGCTCGTGAAAAGAATCCAATCAAAAGAACTGATCCGCGCCAATGCGGTATCCAGTTCCGCAAAATCTTCCGGCGGCGCGAACGAGATTAGCGGCACAACTTTGACTTTGGCTTTGCGCGCGGTCAGTTCATCAACCAGTTTTCCACTCTGCTCAGCCGCACGTGTGACGATCACCGTTTTTCCTGCCAGCGGAGAGACCATTGCGCTACCCACGCTGCCTGCTCACTTCTTCTAAGATTCCCTGTGCGCCCGCTTCCACCAGCAAGTTGGCCATCTGCCCGCCCAACTCCGCTGCCTGCTCCGGCGCGGATGTCGCCCTCTGTTTCACATATTGCAGTCCGTCGATGGAACATACACACGCTTCCATCACCAATTCCCCGCGCTCAATCCGCGCCCAAGCGCCCAGCGGCACCTGGCATCCGCCATGAAGCGCAGCAAGCAGCGACCGCTCCGCGATAATTGCGGTCCGCGTTTCGGCGTCGTCCAACCCCGCCACTATTTCCGACGCTTCCGTGTCTCTCACGCGGCACTCCACGGCCACAGCTCCCTGCCCCACGGCGGGTAAAAAAGTCTCCGGCGCCATAATCTCCGTAATGCGTGCGCTCCATCCCAACCGGTCGAGCCCCGCTTTCGCCAGCATCACCGCCTCATATTCGCCACTCTCCACTTTGCGCAGCCGTGTATCCACATTCCCGCGCAAATCGCGCACATCTAAATCCGGCCGAATATGCCGCAGTTGCGCCTGCCGCCGCAAACTGCCCGTGCCAATTCGCGCGCCCTGCCGCAGCGTCGCAAGCGCCGCCCCATTCGCTCCAACAAGACAATCCCGAACATCCTCTCTCCGGCACACCGCAGGAAACATCAATCGCGATGGCGTGTCCGTGGGAACGTCCTTGACGCTGTGCACCGCCAGATCGATCGTTTCCTCGAGCAGCGCTTCTTCCAACTCCTTGATGAAGATTCCCTTCCCGCCGATTTGTGATAGCGGCGACATCTGCAGTTTATCGCCCGCTGTCTTGATAATCACAATCTCCGCTTCCACGCCAGCGCCCGCAAAAAGCAGCTTTCGCACAAACTCCGCCTGCCATTTCGCCAGCAAGCTGCCTCGCGTCCCTATGCGCAAGTGCCTCACGGCTTTTCCCGATGCGAAAGAAAAAGATCACGCAGCGCTTCCACGTTTTGAATCTTGCGGCGAAGTTCTTTTTCTCCGCGCAATCGCTCTGCCGGTTCCAGCAGCAGCTTCTCCAGCAGTTCGTCCATTAAGGATTCCATGCGCTCTCGCTCCGCCGCGCCGAGATGATTCATGGAACCCATGCGTGCTTGAATAAAGGCCGCCCGTTCCTCGCGCAATCGCGCGCGCAGCGCATCCACCAATCCAACCAATTCCACGCTGGCTTGCCAGGATAGAAACTTCCCAACATGCTCGTCCACGATCGTTTCCGCTCGCGGCACTTCGCTCTCCCTCGCGTGCCGGTTCTGCTCCACAATTTCCGTCAGGTCATCGATGTTGTACACGTAAACGTTGTAAAGCTCGGCGGCGGAAGCTTCAATGTTCCTCGGCAGCCCCAAATCCATCAAAAAAAGCGCCCGGTTGCCCCGCGAGGCCATCGCCTCCTGCAGCATCACCCGCCGCAATACTGGCTCTTCCGAAGTCACTGAAGAAACCACCACATCCGGCAGCTTCAACGCCGTTTCCCATTCGCCCCACCCGACAACTTTTCCGCCGAAGCGGCCTGCCAGCTCATCAGCCCTCTCGCGCGAGCGATTCATAATAAAGAGCCGCGCAATCCCGCGATCCCTCAGCTGATTGACCACCTGCTCGCCGATCGCCCCCGCGCCCAGCACCAGCGCGCTCCGGTCGCACATCTTCCCAAAAATCCGCTCCGCCAATTTAACCCCGGCAGATGCCACCGACATCGGCCGCGTCCCCAATTCCGTTTCCGACCGCACTCGTTTTCCGACTTCCAGCGCCCCCTGAAACAACCGGTTTAACACCGGCCCAGTAGCCCCGTTTTCGTGCGCGTAGCGATACGCCTCTCGCACTTGTCCCAAAATTTCTGCCTCGCCCAACAGCATCGAATCCAGCCCCGCAGCAACGCGGAAAAGATGCCGCACGGCCGCCCGGTCATAATGGTGATAAAGCGACACCCCGAGCACGTCCGCCCTCACCGCATGAAACTCGCTCAGAAAAGAAGACAACCCAGGCGCGCATTCATGCGACGATTCCGGCGGCACTCCATAAATTTCGCTTCGATTGCACGTCGAAAGGACCAGCGTTTCCTGTAAAATCCCCCGCGCCCGCAATTCTTCCGCGGCCTTTCGCGACTGCTCCGTCGTGAAGGACACCCTCTCCCGCACCTCGACAGGCGCTGTGCGATGATTCAATCCGACGAGAACAATTTCCATCCCGCTCCCCACGTACTAACCACTACCCGCTATCCACTTTTTTCCTAGAAATACCGGTGACTCTGCGACAAATACAAATTCACCACTGTAAAGCTCATCACCACAACAAAAAAGTTAAAGATGCACAACTTCGAAGCCCGCGCCCCGCGCCACGCCGCTGTCCGCGCCAACTGGAAATACACCACGTAAAGAAGCAGCACTACCAGGGTTATCACATACTTCGGATCGTAGTACCAAAACCCCCCGTGCAGCCGGTCCACCCAAACGAATCCCAACACCGTTCCAATCGCAATCGACACCAACCCAATCAACACGCTCGACCGGCTCATCCGCTCGAGCAGCTCCAGTGGCGGAAGCCGCCAAACCACGCCGCCAATCTTGTGGCTTCGCAGATGCCGCTCCTCCCCCAAAAAAATCAAGCTGAACACAAACGAAAGCGCGAACGCCGCATACGCCAGAATGCTCAATGTCACATGAAACGCAAACACCGCGCCGTGAGCCGGCGTAGGTGACAACCGGTCCGCTGGCGCCAAATGCGCCGTTACAAAAAACACCAAAATAAACGGCAAAACAAACGCTCCCACCGAGCGTTGTCGGTGAAAAAGCTCCAAGCCCAAATACGTCAACGCCAGCAGCCAACCAAACAGCGACATCGATCCATAAAGGTCGTGATAAGGCACGGTATGCAACCCGCGCGAACGCTCCAAGAGCGCAAAATAATGCGTAATTAGACCCAGCCCGAGGAACACCGACCCAATCCGCCCGGAGATCTCTTTGCCCGAAGTCAGAAAATAGAGATACCCACCCTGACTTACGGCATACGCAACAATCGTCAAAATAAAGAACAAATGTTCCATCGGCCTTGCGAACCTATCGCCCTCGCGTCTTCGCGCTCGTCAACCAAACCAACTCCAGTGTTGACTTCAGTTTCTTCAGCGGTACTCAGAGTATAGCCCACCCTCAAATCTCCAGCTAACCGCATCCCTCTATCTGCAATCATCTAGTGGATTTGCTATTCTCTTCTTCAGGCGCAAGATGACCGCAAACCCCACTCCTCTCAATCGCAAGGATTTATTTCTACGCGCATGCCGCGGCGAATCCCTTCCGCGCCTTCCTGTCTGGATGATGCGCCAAGCCGGCCGCTATCTCCCCGAATACCGCGCTATTCGCGCCGACCACGCTTTTCTCGAAGTTTGCAAGACTCCCGATCTCGCCGTCGAGGTTTCCCTCCAGCCGTTTCGCCTGCTCGACGTCGATGCTGTTATCGTCTTCTCCGACATTCTCATCCCTGCCGAAGCCATGGGCCTAAAACTGGAATTGGGCGACGCTGGCCCCAACTTGCCAGAGCCCGTGCGCTCGAAACACGATGTCGAGAGGCTGAAGCTTTTCGATCCGGAAATCGAAACGGCTTTTCTCCCGGAAGCCATTCGCCGAATAGCTCGCGAAGTCGGAGCCGATGTCCCGGTCCTGGGTTTTGCGGCTGCACCGTGGACTTTGGCCTGTTACATGGTCGAAGGCCGCACCAAAGAGGGCTTCGCCACCGTGAAAAGCTTTCTGCTTCACGAGCCCTCCACCTTTCGGGAACTTTTGCATCGCATCGCGCAAGCCACCATCCCCTATTTGAAAGCGCAGATCGCCGCGGGAGCTGCCGCCGTCCAGCTCTTCGACACCTGGTGCGGCGAACTCTCCCTTCGCGACTACATAGAGTTCGCTCTCCCCGCCACACAGGAAATCATTTCCGCCCTCGCAGGCTCCGCCCCAATCATTTATTACACGAAATCGTCGCATCATCTTCTGCCAGCAGTCGCCCGCTCGGGCGCAAATATACTCAGCGTGGACTGGCGCGTGGACATGCGCGCTCTTCGCGAGCAACTCGGACCACGCATCGCGCTCCAGGGGAATGTCGATCCCGCAGTGCTTCTCGGTCCAGAGGAAGAGATTCGCCGCGCGACCCAGGAAGCCGTGTCGGCGCTTGGCGGAACTGGCCACATCCTCAATCTCGGCCACGGCATCTTGCCACAAACTCCGATCGAAAATGCCAAGCTCTTCATCGAAACGGGCCAGCAATCATTGCTGCAGGAAGCCAAGCCCGCGGCGAACTGGCGTTAGGGGACATTTGCCGTGACGCTCGCAAATCCAACCCTGCAAAACATGCGCGAAGAACTTCGCGTCAGCGAAGAATTTCTCGCCCGCTACAACCGTCCCGGCCCGCGTTACACCAGTTATCCCACCGCCCCAGTTTGGAACGATTCCTTCGGCCCCGCCGACCTGGAAAAAGTCCACGAGGAAGCCGACGCCGCCAAATCGCCCGTCTCGCTCTACATGCACATTCCTTTCTGCGAAAGCCTCTGCCTCTTCTGCGCCTGCAACGTCATCATCCAAAAAGACAAGCGCGTCTCGCCCCCGTACCTCGAAATCCTAAAGCGCGAAATCGAGCACGTAAGCCGCAGCGTCTCCAAAGATCGCCCAGTAGTCCAATTCCACTGGGGCGGCGGCACTCCCACCTATCTCACTCCCCCGCAAATCGAAGACCTCTTCGGTTTCACCCACGATCACTTTCAATTCTCCCCCGACGCCGAAATCGGCATCGAAGTCGACCCACGCGTCACCTCCCGCGAACATCTCGAAACCCTCCGCAAACTAGGCTTCAATCGTCTCAGCATGGGCATCCAGGATTTTCACCCGCTAGTCCAAAAAACCATCAATCGCGTTCAACCTTACGAACTCACCGCCGCCCTCATCCAATCCGCCCGCGACCTTGGCTTCGACAGCGTCAACGTCGACCTCATCTACGGCCTCCCCTACCAAACCGCCGAAACCTTCGCCCACACCGTCGACCAAATCCTCACGCTCACTCCCGACCGCATCGCCCTCTTCAGCTACGCCCACGTCCCCTGGCTCAAAAAGCAGCAAAACTCCTTCGAAGGCCAT
This sequence comes from Candidatus Acidiferrum sp., assembly GCA_049794595.1. GTDB lineage: Bacteria > Acidobacteriota > Terriglobia > Acidiferrales > UBA7541 > Acidiferrum. The sequence continues at coordinate 35,465 of JBARCY010000021.1, read as the reverse complement.
CTCCCCGAAGGCATGCAAAAATTCGAAATCTTCCGCACCGGCCTCCTGAAATTCCTCGAAGCCGGCTATCTCTACATCGGCATGGACCACTTCGCCAAACCCGGCGACGAACTCGCCGTCTCCCAGCAGAATCGCAGCCTCCACCGCAACTTCCAGGGCTACACCACCAAAGCCGGCGCCGACCTCTACGGCATGGGCATCACCGCCATCTCCGGCATCCAAGACGCCTACGCCCAGAATCATCGCGACATCCCCAGCTGGGAAAAAGCCGTCAACGAACGCGGCATCGCCACCATGCGCGGCTATCACCTCTCCGATGATGACCGCCTCCGCCGCGCGGTAATCAGCCGCCTCCTCTGCCACACGATTGTCTTGAAGGATGAAATCTCGCAAGAATTCGGAATCGAATTCGATCGCTACTTCGAAGAAGAGCTCCACCGCCTCGCGCCCTTCCGCGATGACGGCCTGGTCCTCCTCGATCCCAACGAAATCCGCACCACCCAACTGGGCCGGATCTTTATCCGCAACCTGGCCATGATCTTCGACCCCTACCTCGAAACACAGCACCTCAACGCCAAGCCCCTCTTCTCCAAAACCCTCTAACCCATCACCAAAAACCACCAAGTCCAACAACCTCGGCCTGCGCGTCGGTCTCCCTTAACCGCAGCCTTTACCAGGCAGTGGACTGTGAGCAATTCCCATAAAGGTCCAGGTGCGCCGATCCCTTGCTCTTCTGAACATGGAAGAATCTTCTTAACGTTACTCATACTGTTCTCTTTTGGACAGTTCTGCGCACTGTCCTGTGTCAACGTCTATTTCCGTCAATTGGGTGACGCTGCCTGCCATACCCTTCTCAGGCGCATGAAGGAGAAGGCATGGCCGCGAACGATCATCGAATAACTCCACGCTTCAAGCTAAATACTCCTCTGTCCTTTCATCGTATGGAGACGCCATCCGAAGGTGTGCATCAAGCTAAAGCAATTAATATCTCCACCAGAGGCGTTTTCTTCGCCACGAGTGTCATCCTGTGTGTTGGTGAAGCCGTCGAAGTTCTGCTAAAAATGCCCAAGCGTGTCACCGGAGTGAAAGCAGGCATCCGCCGATTCGCAGGCCGTGTCACCCACATTGAACCGAAAAATATGCCTCAAGGACTTTCAGGAATTGGTGTGCAGTTGCTTTACTATGAGCGCGACTTGGTCAAGGTCTCCGCTGATCCACGGCTCGAGTGACGATGGTCATCCCATCCCCGTTCAGTTCCCGTTTTGCCTAACCCTGTCTTTGAAGGTAACCAGCCAAGGTTGCCCATTCCGTCCGCCCTCACGGCAATACTGGAGAGCAGCCCCCCGCAGACGCCGCCTCAATCCCCCCGGCCACCACCCCACCGTCATTTCGATCGCAGCAGGCCGACGTTTTTTCCTTCGCGTTTGCTCCTGCAAAAGTGTCGGCCTGCGCAGAGAGAAACCTCGCTTCGTCTTTTCTTGTAGCCACACAATGCCTCGTACCCCCGCACAGAGTACAATTGCACTGCTGCTGCCGCGCGACGCGCTCAAAAGGAACATACAATGCACAAACAAAAACCTATCCCCTGCGCCTCCCAGTCTCGCTGAAAAGGGCGGTCGATCTCCAAAGCAAGGAAGATGGCACCGGCATCAACCAGTTCGCCGCCACCGCCTTGGCCGAAAAACTTTCCGCCCTGCAAACAGCGGAATTCTTTGCCACCCGAAAGGCGCGCGCCGATTTCAAAGCCTTCGACAAACTGATGAAACGCCGCCGCGACTAGCCGCCTCGCGAGGGCGATGAAATACCCGGGGGCAGGGAATAGCGCCCGCAGCGCTCCCTCTTTGCCTTTCTCTCTCCTACTACAACTGCACCGTAATCCCACGTCCCAACACGAAAACAAAAACAAGCGACAACCCCAAAGCCACGATGATCCACGCATAGCTCCTGTCAATCCCCTCGGATCCTCGCTCGGGAACCGTCCCTCTCGGAATGTAGTACATCAGCCACAGAAGCCCTGAGTGCGCGCCCGCCGCTCCCGGCAGAGCGGATTGCCACATCAACTGGATTCCAATCGGATTCAAGAGCCCCGCCAGACTCAAAAGCACAACCGACGAAAAGTAAGGAATCCACGTGAGTTTCCGCAGCCGCCGCTGGTCGTTCCTCGGAACTCCCACGTAGCGAACCAGCCCCGTGCCCACCACCAATAGGGCGCCGTAGTACAAAGCTATCCCGGCGACGACGAGAAGCGATCGCCACAACCAGTGCGCGGGCAACCCATGAATGACCACCGCCCAATCGCCGAAATTCGTGACGCCAGAAAAGAAAAAATATCCAGTGCCGGCAAAAAGATTGAACGCAAGACAAGTCAGCAGAAAAAAGCGCAACCGAACCGATCCACTTCTCACGCGGCGCAGCGCAATCCAAAAAATCAAGCCCGCCGCCAGGTTCGCCAGCGTTCCCCCCGCGGCAACCAGTCGCGAGTCGACCGCGCTGGACCACGCCACGGTCGACAAAACACCCGTCTTTGTGCCGGTGAGCAAAGCCACAGCCGCATGCCCCAACCCTTCGTGCAGCGCATCTGCAAGGATCTGCGCCACGAAGCTGATGGCTACCACTGTCAGCACGTCGTCCTTCGTCTGCGCCGCCACTGCGCTAACCTGCTCTGCCATTTCGCCTTCCGTTTCCACTCACTTCGCCTGCTCGACAGGCTGACATTTCCCGAAGTCCGGGGAAAAGACTAACAGGAAAATGGCGTCAAAATTCTCGTCATTGAAAGCGCGAACCTTGCAAATCACGTGTACGATTACGGCGTTGATCAGGACTTGAGCGGTTTGGTGGTCCGCTGGTCGCCACTATTTTCGGATAGCCGACTATAATTGCAAAGACCCGCACACGATGGGCAGCAGTGCCATGAACAAGAGCGATCAAAAATCTCGTTAGATTGTAAAACATTGCGTGGGTCCAACTCTATGCGAACGAAAAATGAAGTGAATCGAAGATCATTTCTGAAATGGGCAAATCTGGTGGGGCTCGCTGCCTGGTTTCCGGCTGCAGCGAAGTCGAGCCCGATCCCGCTGCAAGACACGAACCCTGTGCGTCCGGGAGAAGCTTCCCAATCGAAGGAGTTGCGTTCACCAGAGACAATTCTCCTCAAAGAATACCGTCCGAAATCGATCTATAAAATTCCCGTCACGGAGATCGACAAGGCCAAATACCCCATCATCGACATGCACTCTCATCCGTACGCCAAGACTGCGCAGCAGATTGAGGAATGGGTCAGGAACATGGATGAGGTTGGCGTTCAGAAAACGGTCATCCTAAGCATGGCTGCCGGCACAGAGTTTGATGATATCTACCGTAAGTATTCGAAGTATTCGGATCGCTTTGAGATGTGGTGTGGTTTGGATCTGTCTGGCTACAACAAGCCGGGATTCGGCCCTGCCGCCGTCAAGGAACTCGAGCGCTGCCGACAAGTGGGTGCGCGCGGCGTGGGTGAAATCCACGACAAGGGCGGCGGACTAGTCTCAGGCAAGTCCAAAGCACCCGGCATGCATCCCGACGACACGCGCATGGATGCGCTTTTGGAGAGATGCGCCGAACTTGGCATGCCTATCAGCCTCCATGTCGCCGACCCCATTTGGATGTACCAAAGGATGGACAAGACCAACGACGGCCTGATGAACGCCTACCACTGGCGACTCGACAATAAGCCCAATATCGTGGGCCTGTCCGGCATGATCGACATTCTTGACCGCACTGTCGCGAGGCACCGCAGGACGACTTTCATCGCGTGCCACTTCGCCAACCTGGACTACAATTTGGCGCGGCTGGGCGAGATGTTCGAACGCAATCCCAATCTGTATGCTGACATTTCTGCCCGTTACGCGGAGACCGCGCCCATCCCGCGGTTCGCTTCGAAGTTTTATGAAAAGTATGCCGAACGACTCGTCTATGGGACGGATATGGGATTTGACAAGCAGATGTACCGTGTCACGTTCAGAATCCTTGAATCGCTGGACGAACACTTTTACGAAATCGAGGAGTTCGACTACCACTGGAGCCTAAATGGTTTCGGGCTTAGCGGCGAGATTCTGAAACAGGTTTATCATGACAACGCGGCAAAGCTGCTTGCCTCGCGCACTGACCACGCCGCATAGAACAAATAAGGAAACTCACTTGGATGGAAAATCGGGCGGTCTCAGCGTGTCGGCGGCTCCCGTATCCCTTTTCAGGGCGCGGGTTTTGACTTCGCTCCACGCGAGGCTGAGTCTCGCACCAATTCCTACTCAAATCAACTATTCGTAACACTTACCAAAAACCAGGGGGTGAGGCATCAGCCATCCAAGCTGAGTTTTGTAGGATGTGTACTCAGAGGTTTATCGCAAGGAGGAATCGTTCCAAGCCCTATGACTTCAAGCAACCGCCAATCGAACCGGCATTCAGCTTGGCGCCTGCGAAGAGCGTCGCCTCCCAGTGACCCGCACTACTTCCCAGCCCGGCGCAGCAGTTTTGGCGGCGCCAGCCAGACCAACTGTCCACTTGGGGGCGAAACCCGCTTCAATTCGAGCAAAGCGACTCCGGCCTTCTTAAGGGACGTAATGTGATGTTTCGAGCCCAGCGCCGTCGCAATCACATCATCCAGTTGCGGCGCATGCCCAAAAATAAAGAGCGTCGAACTTTGCTTGTCCTTCACCAGTTCGCGGAAAAAGACGGTCGGCTCCGCGCCCGGCAGCAGCAAATCCGTGTGTCGGATCTTCTGCTTGGGATAGTCGAGCGCCGCCGCGAAAATCTCCGCCGTCTGCATAGCCCGCACGTAGGGACTCGAGAGGAGCAAGTCGGGCGCCGCGCTCAGCGCTGCAACGCCTGCAGCCACTCGCTTCGTTTTCTCGATGCCCTGCTCGGTCAAGTATCTTTCCGGATCGGGCGGACATTTGGGATCTTCTCTATCGATGGCGATGCCGTGACGCACGATGTACAGTTCCATCAGCGGATTCCCCTCTCACGAATCTAAATGAAATCGCACCGAGGCCGGAGCAAAACTCGGCGCTGCGTTGCCTACGAAGCAGTCTGCCGAAAATAGAGCCGCACGTGAAATTCCTTTTCAAAAAGTTCCGCGCTGCGGTTCGCGTCCAACAGATCTTCCGCCCCGTCGCCCCGCGCCTTGATTTGCAAGCCCACTGCTCCGCCTTGAAACGTCGCGCGAACCTGCATCACTCGCTGCCGGTGCGAATGGTCCAGCGCTTCGGCAATCCGCAAAATCGCCGCAAGCCGCCTCGCAATCCGCTTGTCGTTGTTGTTCAGCGAAGAGTACACCGCATGATGGCTCGCCGGCTCCGATTTCCGGTTGTGATAACGCGCCAGCGCCGCAACGATCGCGCGGTCCCGCCCTTCGAGGCCCGGAATATCACCATTCATCACCAGGTATTCGCCATGCTTGTGATGCCCGCGATGGCTGATCATGTGCCCCGTGTCGTGCAGCAGTGCTCCCGCTTCCAGCAAGACCCGAGCTTGCGCCGGAAGATGGTGCACCGGCTGAAGCTGGTCGAAAAGCAGAATGCTCAGCTCGCGCACGTGCTCGGCGTGCGTCTGGTCCTTCTGCAACCGGCGCGCGTAACTGCGTGTTCCAACAAGCAATTGCCGCGCGGCCGCGTCGTACCGGTGCGGCTCCGTCCGCGAAAATGCCTCGCGCGCAATCTCCTGGATCAGTCCTTCGCGCAGCCCCACGCCGGGAATAGAAAAATTCCTGATGTTCAAATAACGCCCCAGCGTGACAAACGTAATCGCCGCAATGCCGATCACGTCCGCGCGGTCTCGCCGGATAGCGTAGCTCTTCATTCGCTCGCGAACATCGCGCTCCAAAAGATCGGGGAGCCGCTCGCGGAGCAAAGAAAGCTCCAGCGTCGGCAATCCGTGCAGACGCGGGCCCGGCGCGATGTTTGCCAAAGTCTCCGCGTTTCCTCCGAGCGCCACGGCGATTTGCTCGCTAAGATTTGGCCTCGAGGGCAGCCGCGATTCCAGCAGCGCGCGGACATACCTGCGCACTTGCTCGGCCTGCGCGGGCCGGATCACGCCTGGGATGTTCAGCGTGCTCATCAGCCGCACCGTGCCCACGGGCAACTGCGCGCCGAGCTCCACGCTGTGGTCGCGCAGGAGGCTTAGCTCCAAACTGCCGCCGCCCAAATCCGCGATGCATCGCGGCGGCGACTCCGGCCCGAGCGCCGCGAGCACCGCTACGCGGCCAAGCCGTGATTCCTCCGCCGAACTGACCACCTCCAGCGCGATTCCTGTTTTCTGTTTGATCCGTCTCACGAACGCGTCGCGATTACGCGCCTCGCGCGAAGCGCTCGTCGCCACCGCGCGGTAGCGCGTGACTCCAAACTCGTCCATGATTTCGTGGAAGTGGCGGAACGCCTTGACGCCCTTTTTGAAGAGCTCTTCGCTGAAGCGGTGCCGCAGAAATACGTTTTCGCCGAGCCGCAGTGAATACCTCTCGTTCACCAGCGGCTCGATATCCAGCGCCGAATAAGACCGCGCCACCGAGAGGCGCAGTGCATTCGAGCCCGCGTCGATGGCGGCAATATGAACTGGGTCGGACATTTTGGAATTTATCGCCAGAGATGCGCGAGCGCGGCGGAGGGCGTGTACTTCGTCGCGCGAATCCCCAACTGTTCACCGATTCGCTGGCGCAGCTGCTTGTTGACGGCGGAAACGCTTGCTTCGCCATCCAGCTCGATGAAGGAGTGCCGCTTGGCCATTACTTCAAATTCGCGCTTGATCATCGTCTGGTAGCGGATGAACGACCAATACAGATCGTGCGAAAGCGACATGTCGCGCCCCGCTTCCCAATAGCTGATCGCCTGCGCCTTCTTGAATTCGCGCGCAAACGCCGTCTCCGGACGCACATTTAACCAGAATGTTAAATGCGGCCGCAGCGCCATGGCGTACAAACCGCTCAGATAATCGCGGTTGATGCCGCGGACCACGCCGCGCGCCACCAGCGTAAAAATAAAACGGTCCGCAAGCACCACAGTTCCCGAACGAAGCGCCGGCAAAATCCTGTGCTCAACCTGGTCAAAAAAATCCGTCGCGTACATCAGCGCCAGCGTCAGCCGCGTCACCGCGTTTTTGGCGAGCAATTCATCAATGTCGCGCCCCACGAGATTCGATCGCCGCAATCCGCTCGTTTGTACCGCGAACCCTTCCGACTCCAGCCATTCCTGAAGCAGCGCGATTTGTGTCGAGCGGCCCGAGCCGTCCATGCCTTCGATCACGATCAGGTTTCCGGTGATTTCGCTCGGATCAAATCCGACCAGAGCTTCGCCATAAAAAAACTGCGCCGCGCCATCCTCGCCAGGAGCTGACGCTTTGGCGGGAGGCAAGCCCGCCGGTGTCCCCGGCGCGGCTGCGCCAGGCGCCTGCGGCGCATCCACGGAAAGAACCGGCGCGCCCGGCTTTTCTTTGTCTTTTTCCTGATCGGGCATGCTCACTCCGGAGCCGGAATCCGCGGCGCAAAGCGTTTCAAATCGATCTTGGAAGCCACAATGTCTCTCATCTGCTTCTGCAGCTTGTTCACTGGCAGCGTGCCATCCAGCACGACGAAATTATCGGAGTCCACCATCTTGTCGTACTCCTCGAGGATGCGCGCCTGGAAGAGCCGAAAACTTTCCGCGCGGTCATACGACAGCGCCATATCCATGCCCGCTTCGTAATATTTCAATTTTGGGCGCCCGCTGAGGATGCGATGCACCGCCACGTCCAGCGGCGCGCGAAAATAAAACGTAATGTCCGGCACCGGAGCAAACCGGTAAAGATTTCTCAACCATCGCCCCGGGCACCCGCGAGCCGCGTCGCGCGCGAACGCCGTGTAAATGTAGCGGTCGGCCAGGACCAGATAATCGCCCTGCAGCAGCGGCATGATTTGCCGTTCGCATCGATCCGCAAAGTCCGCCGCGTGCAAAAGCGAAAACGTGGTCGGCGTCAGCAGCCGCCGCTGCTTTCCCCGCCGTGTCGCGGATTTCACCAGCGGCGATGAATTCCACTCCGTAAAATGCAGCCGGTAGCCGCCAATTTCGAGCCAGCGCTTCAACAAATAAAGCTGCGTGCTCTTCCCCGAGCCGTCCGTTCCTTCCACGACGATGAGCGCGCCGGGATATGCGCGGCTCGGCACCGGCTTTCCCGGCTGCGGAAGGGTGGATTTGGCCGGCTCCGTCCGTGGCAACTTTTGCGCGATGTCCTGATTTTCCATGAAGTTCTTAGCGAGAAACGGTCTGGCAACTCAGCGTAAACCCGAATTGTTACAAACTCATTACAGCACACCTCGCGATGCGCGGCAAAGCACGTTAAGGGTTAACTCAGAAAGCGGAAAGTTTAATTCGCAAGAATTTCTTCGGGTTCTGCCGGAAATCTCCGATGAGAAGCCGCAAGTCTCCCGTCAGTCCGGTCACGCTGTCGTAGAGTTTCGGATCGGAAAACAGTTTCCCGACGGTAGTTGTATTGTCGTTCAGTTTCGCCGTAGCGGTCGCCACGTTATCGGTGGTTTCGCGGAGTTTGGTGTACAGGCTATCGTCCGTCACCAATTTGCCCAGCGTGCCTTTGCCTGCACGCACGTCTCCGATCATAGCGTTTCCATTTGTGGCCGCTTGTTTCAATTCATCATAAAGCGACGGATCGTACAGCAGTTTTCCAATCGTGCCTTTCTGCGAGCGCGCATCCGTCAGAATCACATTGACGTTGTCCACGCCTTTATCCACCTTGTTATACAGCTCGTCCGAGGTCATCAGCTTTCCAACCGTGCCTTTGCCCTCTCGGACATCCGCCAGCATCGCGTCGCCCTTCGAGAGAATTCCATTCAAGTGGTTGTAAGCCTGATCGTCGGTCAGCATTTTACCCAGCGAACCTTTTCCTTGCTTCACGCCGTTGATCAGCTCCTGGACCTCATCCGTCAGCGCTTGGAGATTCCCGAGCAAATCCGCGCTTCGTTCCACCACCTGCGTCATCGCCTTTTCTTCGTGTCCCGGCACTTCTTGCATGTCTTTCAACGGCACACCCGTAATTCCGCGGCTGATGTTGACGTACCGATTCCCTAGCAACCCTTCCGTAACCAGACTTGCCGCGGAGTCCGTCAGAATATATTTTTGGTCGCTGGCGCTCACGCGCATCACTATTTCGATGTTCCGGTTCCGATCGATGACTTTTCCCGGGGAGAGGGGAGCAATCCTGATGGCTTCGACGTTTCCCACTTCCACTCCATCCAGGCGGACCGGGGCTCCGTCCGACAACAACGACGCTTCCGGCAAATACGTTACCAGCCGGTACTTCGGCCCCAACGTTCCCGCACCCGTCACGTAGAAAATGCCGGCGGCCAGCACCGACAACCCCACCAGCACGAAAAGTCCCACGCGCAGTTCCGTCCACGTCAGTTGTTTGCGCTGCGCCATTTTCTTTCCCTCCCTTTCCTTCTCCTGAAGAACTACCCACCATTCACACCAAGAAACGTTTCAGATAATCATCTTTCGTGCCCGAAAGCTCTTCCTGTCCGCCCTCGAAATAAACCGCGCCTTCCCGCAAGACCAGGAACCGCGTCGCCGCCAACTTCGCCGCGGAGGCCGCATTTCCGTTCGAGACATTGTGCACTACCTTCTTCGTCGCCGGATCAAATCGAAAGTTCGCCAGCGCAAAACCGTCCTGCAACCGCTGCGTGGCGAGCAGCGCCGTCACGCCATAAACGTCGCGCAGCCGCAAGATCAGCGTGATAATCGTTTGCGAAGTAACGGGATCAAGACCCGCTGTCGGCGAATCATACAGCACGATGGGCGGTTGGTTGATCAACGCCCGCGCGATGGAAACCCGCCGCCGCATCCCTCCGGAAAGCTCGGACGGAAACAGATCCAACGTCTGTTCCAGCTCCACGAATCGAAGCACTTCAAGCACGCGCGACTCCACCTCATCGCCCTTCACGCCGTCTTCCAACAGCCGGTAGGCCACATTGTCCCCGACCGTCATCGAATCAAACAGCGCTCCCTCTTGAAAAACAAAACCGATCTGCCGCCGGAATTCGAGTAGTTCCCGCTCCTGCATGGTGGAGATTTCCTTGCCCAGCACTTGGATTGTGCCTTCGGATGGCCGGAGCAGTCCCGCCGCCAGTTTCAACGACAGAGTTTTCCCCGTGCCCGTTTCGCCCAGCAGCACGAGCGTCTCTCGCTCCTGGACCTGAAAGGACACTCCGCGCAAGATGTCGCCTTCTTCGAAGCCAATGCGTACCTTCTCGAATGCGATAGCCTGATGGGAACCTGAACTCGAGGTGGCGACGTTAGGCATCGGGTGTGGCCGCCATTATAGCGGCAATCGTGCGCTCTCGCCGAACACGAAGAAATCCGCCGCGTCGATCGATAAGGCGAGCATTGGCCGGGGTATCGCAAGTATTAGAAGAGCTTGTGCGCGAGATACAGAGCCACTTTGGTGAGAAAAGCGTCAGCCACGATGATCATCACGGAAGAGAGCACGGCTGCTTGCGTCGTGGCCCGGCCAACGCCCTGTGTGCCTCCGCGGACCGACAGCCCCTTGTAACAGCCAATCGTCGCGAGAATGAAAGCGAAAAAGAAAGGCTTGGTGAATCCCTGCATCAAGTCCGCGAAATCCAGCGCGTCAATCGCCCGGCGCCAGAACTCGATGGCGCTAAGCCGGAGCGAGAAAACCGAGGCGACACACCCTCCGATCAATCCTGTAAAATCCGTCATGGCCGTCAACAGCGGAAGCATCAAAATCGTGGCAATGGCCCTGGGCGCCACCAACTTGCGGATCGGATCGGTTCCCATCGCGCGCATCGCGTCCACTTGTTCGGTCACCAACATAGAGCCAAGCTCGGACGCGATCCCCGTGGCGCAGCGGCCTGTCACCAGCAGGCCGGTCATCGAAGGCCCTAATTCCCGGACCAGCGCGATGGCCACTACGTCGCCGGTCAGCGAACTTTGCCCAAAGCGGGTAAATTGCGATCCAGTCTGAAGCACCATCACCGCACCGATAAAAAACCCGGAAAGCAGGATAATCGGAAGCGATCCGGCGCCGATGTTGTCCATCTGCTGCAAAATATCTTGGAGGTAGTAAGGCGGGGTAAAGATGCTGTACAGCGTGCGGCCGCAGAGTATGGCGTAGTTCTGTACGTCCGCCACGGCGTTTTTCGCGGCGTTTACAAGGACTCCGGCGACGGTGAAGCGCTCTTCCGTCTTGGCTTCCGACCCTGCGACCTGGAGAGGTGTGTCTGCCACGAGTACCCGTTCCGCCCGCGCTCCGCCGAATTCCGCGGTAAAATTTCTGAACGCAAAGCCTAACCGCGCGTTCTAACCACGTCAAGTAAACAGTCATGTCAATTCGCGGTTAGTAGGAAGTCTGGCTTGCCAAAAGTTAATAGTGAGAACAGGAGCAGGCGGCTATCACAGTTATCTCAGACCAGAGTTATCCTGTAGATGGAACTGCCTCACATTCAAGATGAAGGCCCTAATCTGTCGTATTGACCACATCCAAATTGCCGCGCCAATTGGTTGCGAACCCGCCGCACGCGAGTTCTTCGGCTCTCTCCTCGGGCTGCGCGAAATCGAAAAGCCGGCCTCCCTTGGCGCTCGCGGCGGCTGCTGGTTGCCGTGCAGCGAGCAATAGCTGCACATCGGCGTCGAACCCGCTTTCCAACCTGCCAAGAAAGCGCATCCTGCCTTCGCCATAGCAAATCTCGACAAGCTCCGCGCATCCCTCCTGGCGAACGCCGTAATAATCACCGACGACGACTCCGTGCTCGGCACTCGCCGCTTCTACGCCGAAAATCCTTGGGGCAACCGCCTGGAATTCCTGGAAGCGAGCTAGCTATATTCGGTCAGTTTCCGGTAGTGCGAATAAAAGTCTGAGTGCAAGGACTAAGTTAATCGTGATTGGTCGTATGCGATCGGAGAAATTCGTTTACATGCACTTCCAGGCCGAAGAAGCTGTGTGTTGACTCTCTAAACTAGTTGGTTCTTGCGCCGCCGAAATGGGTTAGGTATTCTCATGCGCGATGCAGGCCTCGATTATCAGTGCGGTAATTACCCTCCACTGCCTAAAGGGTCCTACGAATTTTCTGATTGTCCCAGGGGCGGTCCGCTTGGAAGACCGTTCAGGCCAAGCGCCTTCCCAAGATTTCGCACAGTTGAAAGCTCAGGCTGAAGGTGGCGACGCTACAGCACAGCTGAAGCTAGCGAGGGCCTATGAGGCTGGAGTAGGCGTTCCTAAAGATGATCGACTGGCCGCTCAGTGGTATGGAAGAGCGGCGGAAGAGGGCAACGCAGAAGCTGAGGACGCCCTCGGTGCTGAGTACCTGATCGGTCAGGGCCTGCCACAAAATAAGGAAGAGGCAGTGAAATGGTTCAGAAAATCGGCGCGTCAGGGAGATGCAACCGCAATGTATCATTTGGGCGCTGCGTATTATAACGGCGACGGTGTTGCCGTTGACTTCAGCCTCTCCTACGCCTGGTTTTTATTGGCAGACGAAGCTGGCGATCAACGAGCCGCGGAGGCCGTTAAAAGAGCCGAATCGGAGCTCAAGCCAACTAGCATCGATACAGCTTATAAAAGAATTGCAGAAATGTACGAAGAGGGAGGGGGCCTAAAGGAAAACCCTGCCGAAGCGGCTCGTTGGTGGTCGAAGGCTGCGGCCAGGGGAGATCAGGACGCCATGGTTGGACTTGGCCTCTCATTAGTCGGCGGACAGGGAGCCCCATCGGACCTTGCTAGGGGGCGCCAATTATGCAGTGAAGCTGCGAAGGAGAACAACCACCGCGCAGAATATTGCATGGGCTATATTTACCAGCGAGGCCTCGGAGTTAAAAAGGACGCGAAGAGGGCCAGGTCGTGGTATGAACGCGCGGCGGCAAAGGGCGAGATTCAGGCAATGAGAACGTTGGCCCAGATGGAATTCACGGGCGATGGGGGGAAGGCAGATCGGGTGGGAGCATTTCTCCTTTATGCGAAACTCGCCGAAATGGGCGACCAGGATGCTCTGCACAGCATGAGCAGGCTCCGGAAGGATATTACGCCAAAAGAGTGGAAGCTCTTGCAAAAACCGCTCCTGAATCTGCGCATCGATCCTTCAAAGTTAGACCTCGCATTACAACAAATTGGCGCGAAGTGATGTTGGTAGTCTCGGCTCTTTGAACGAAATTATTGGCAGATAATTGATCCTACGCCCGAGTAACGCCGGCATCGGAATCTGACCATGCTACGAGTTGTTGACGCGCTGGACGCATGACGTGGCGGCGGCTACACTGCTTGTTTCCACTGCTGCAAGTCTCCAAGTGAGTGAGGGTGTTCGTGCAGATGCTGAAGTTCTATACGGCGGGTGAATCGCACGGGCAGGCGCTGTTGGCGTTTGTTTCTGGGTTGCCGGCTTCGTTGGCCGTCGATCTAAAATTCATTAATCACGAGTTGCACCGGCGGCAGTTGGGTTACGGGCGTGGCGGACGCCAGAAAATTGAAAAAGATCGCGCCGATATTTTTGCGGGTGTCCGCCATGGGCAGACCATTGGCGCACCTATCGCACTGCGCGTCGAGAATCGGGATTGGGCCAACTGGGAGAAAATCCTGCCCGTCGAAGCCAGCGCTGAATCCGCTGGGCACGAAAGAAGACTGCTTGCTCCGCGGCCCGGACACGCCGATCTCGCCGGCTCGCAAAAATTTAATTTTCATGATGCGCGCTATGTGCTTGAGCGCGCCTCGGCCCGGGAAACAGCGGCTCGCGTCGCGGCCGGAGCGTTCGCGAAATTGCTGCTGCGCGAATTCGGCACGGAAATTGGCAGCCACACTCTTCAAGTCGGACACGTTCGGGTCGAGCGCGCTGCGAGCTGGAAAGAAATTCAGGCCGTTACTGCCGATCTCGATTCGCCATTGCGTTGCGTCGACGGCCCGACGCAAGAAAAAATGAAGGCAGAGGTCGACGCCGCTCTCAGAGCGGGCAACACCGTTGGCGGCATTTTTGAAATTATTGCGCACAACGTTCCCGTGGGCCTCGGCAGCCATGCCCAGTGGGACGAGAAGCTCGACGGCCGCCTCGCCCAGGCTCTCATGAGCGTGCAAGCCGTCAAAGCCGTCGAGATCGGCTCGGGCGTCGCCGCAGCAGGCTCCTACGGCAGCGAAGTCCAAGACGAAATCTCCTATGACAAACCGGCGCATCGCTTTCGGCGATCCTCGAACCGCGCGGGCGGCCTCGAAGGTGGCATCACCAACGGCGAAGACGTCGTCATTCGCGGCTATTTGAAACCTATTTCGACGCTGCGCCAGGCGCTACACACCGCGGACATGGTCACCAAGGAGCCCGTTTCCGCCGCGTACGAGCGCTCTGACTGGTGCGTCGTCCCGGCAGGCGCGGTGGCCGGCGAAGCCATGGTGGCACTTGTGTTAGCGGATGCTTTTCTGCAAAAATTTGGAGGAGACTCCCTTTCCGAGATGCGGCGGAATTTCGACAATTATGTTAAACAAATCGAAGAGTTCTGAAGCGGTCGTAACTCCTGCTCCGGCCTCTACTCCGGCTCCCGCCTCGACGGAAGCCGTCGTCGCCGTGCGCAAAATCTATCCCATCGTCAAATATGGCGATCCGATTCTCGAAAAACCGACCCCGCTCGTGACAAAGTTTGGCGTCGAACTCGAGCAACTCACCGAGGACATGTTCGCTTCCATGTATGCCGCGCAAGGTGTCGGGCTGGCCGCCCCCCAAATCGGGTTGAGCTTGCGGCTTACGGTCGTCGACGTCACCACGGGGAAAAATCCTGAAGCGAAAATCGTGCTCGCCAATCCGGAAATCATTCATGCCGAGGGCGAAGTTCGCGAGGAAGAGGGCTGCCTATCCGTGCCCGGCTTTCGCGGCTATGTCATACGGCCACAGTTCGTCACCGTGCGCGCGCAAAACGCCAAGGGTGAGTCCTTCGAGATTCGCGGCGAAAATCTGCTTGCTCGCGCTTTCTGTCACGAAATCGATCACCTCAACGGCATCCTATTCCTGCAACATCTCAGCATGCTGAAGCGCGACCTCATCCGCCGCAAAATCAAAAAACTTAAGAAGCAAGGCGAGTGGTAAACGCAGGCGCAGGCCGGTTGCGCCTCCTTTTCTGCGGGACTCCCCAATTCGCCGTACCCTCGCTCAAACATCTTCTGCTACAGCAGGACTTCAACGTTCTTGGTGTGATTACGCAGCCCGACCGGCCGCGCGGTCGTGGACACGAGGTTTCTTTTTCGTCTGTTAAGGAAACCGCTTTGGCAGCAGGCATTCCCGTGCACCAACCGGAGAAAATTCGCGCGCCGGAGGCGCAAGAGCTTTTGCTGAAACTCGCCCCCGACGTGATGGTCATCATTGCTTACGGCCAAATCATTCCAGGGCGACTTCTACCCATTCCAAAATACGGATGGATCAACCTTCACGCCTCGCTGCTGCCAAAATATCGCGGCGCCGCTCCGATCAACTGGGCCATCGTGAACGGGGAAACAAAGACCGGGGTCAGTTCGATGCGCATCGATGCAGGCATGGACACCGGCGAAATATTGCTGCAAAAGGAAATGGAGATTGGCCCTGCGGAAACCGCTCCCGAACTCGCCGCTCGCATGTCCGAGCTAGGCGCACCGCTCATGGTCGAAACGCTGCGCGGCTTGGCCGCAGGCTCGATCGTTCCGCGCCCCCAAAATCACGAGCAAGCATCCTTCGCCCCCATGCTCAAGAAACATGACGGCCTCATTGACTGGTCTCGCACCGCCCAAGAAATCTTCCATCGGATTCGTGGCTTCGCCCCCTGGCCCGGCGCTTACAGCACTTTTCGCGGTCAGAACTGCCACATTGGGGGGGAACCGGCGTCTAATGGCTTAGGCGATGGAAGCTCGCACGTCGTTTCAGGCGCTGGCCCCGGCTCTTTGCTGGCGCAAGGCAGCGAACTGCTGATTCTTTGCGGCGGCGCAACCTATTTGCGCCTCCATGCCGTCAAACTGGAGGGGCGCAAACAAGTTACGGCCTCGGAGTTTCTCAATGGCGCCCACTTGCTACCTGGTGAACACTTCGGAAAAAGCTAGTTTGCGCGCAACGCAACGCTCAGGCATACTCGCAAATTGACCCACGAATGAAAGCGATATCCGCCTCAGGAGTTCACTCTACATGAAGAACTTGGAATCAATCCGCACGAGCGGAAGCTTGCAAGTTTGCGCCAGACAATTTTCGCGCTTCGCCGCTAGCTGGGTTCTCGCCGCGCAACTCGTCTCGTTGCCCGTGGCCGCCGCAGCGGGCAACACAGCTTCGCCCGAGACCGCCGCAAAGCCTGCACCAAAAATTGTGAGCGACCCGGTCATGAAAGTGATGCAAACCGAACTCGCGCGCGCATCCACAGACCTCGGCAAAGCGGATTCCCCTCCTTATTACATGAGTTACACGGTCTATGATCAGAATCTCACCGTGCTCGTCGGCGCGTATGGCAGTCTTCTCACCGACGCTTCTCTCGATCGCCGTCAGGCCGACGTGACCATGCGTGTCGGCAGCCCGGCTCTCGACAATACACACGGTCAGAGCCGGTTTAGTGGAATGACTTCTGGCACGCTGCCCCTCGGCGACGACCAGGATGCCATCGCCCGCGTCCTCTGGGAATTGACGGATCGCGAATACAAGCGCGCGGCGCCGGCCTTCCTCAACGTGAAAACCAATACCGCCGTTCGCGCCGAAGAGGAAGACAAGTCTCCGGACTTCTCGAAAGAAACGCCTGAAGTTCATGTAGACAATCCCGCGCCGCCGCCGCGCTTCGATCGCGCCGCATGGAGCGGTGAAATTCGCCGTCTATCCGCCAATTTCCGCAAATATCCCGACGTTTATTTCGCAACCGTCGTTCTGCAGGTTACGGATTCCAACGCCCGCATAGTTTCCAGCGAGGGCAGCGCCATCGAGACGCCCAGCTCCAGCACGCGCCTCGTGATGGAAGCGCAAACTCGCGCCGATGATGGAATGGAGTTACTTCGCGTCGAGACTTTTCAGGCGCCATCCGCTAGTGGCTTGCCGAACGAAGCAGATCTCTCCGCCAAAATCGTCAAGATGGCTGACGACTTGAAAGCTTTGAAGGCTGCTCCGGTCGCGGAACCGTACGACGGCCCCGCTCTCTTGAGTGGCCGCGCGGCTGCCGTCTTTTTTCATGAAGTGCTCGGCCATCGCCTCGAAGGCCACCGCCAGCGCGATGAAGATGAAGGCCAAACCTTCACGAAAAAAGTCGGCCAGGAAGTTCTGCCGAAATTTCTTAGCGTCGCGGATGATCCCACGATCCACGAACTCGAGGGGGTGAAACTCGCCGGTTCCTACGAGTTCGACGATGAAGGCGTTCCCGCACAGCGCGTCGACGTCATCCAGAACGGCATTCTGAAAAATTTCCTCCTGTCGCGCATGCCCATCAAGGATTTCAGCAAGTCCAACGGCCACGGCCGCGATCAGCCCGGCTTGATGCCGACGGGCCGCCAGGGCAATTTGATTGTCACTTCCACGCAAACCGTTCCGGAATCCGAGCTGCGGCAAAAGCTCATCGACGAAATCAAAAAACAAAATAAGCCTTACGGCCTCTATTTCGACGACATTCAGGGAGGTTTCACGCTTACCACGCGTTCTCTCCCGCAAGCATTCCAGGTTCTTCCCGTGATCGTCTACAAAGTTTACGCGGATGGCCGGCCAGATGAGCTCGTCCGCGGCGTCGACATAGTCGGCACACCCCTCGCCTCTCTAACGCGCATCCTCTTGACCGGCGACAAAGAACACGTCTTCAATGGGGTATGTGGCGCGGAAAGCGGCCAGGTGCCAGTCTCCGCGGTCGCCCCGGCGATGCTCTTCTCGGAAATGGAAGTCCAGAAGCGCCAGCATTCTCACGATCGGCCGCCCATCTTACCTGCGCCAGGTTTCGAAGATCTCGCTCCAACCAAAACAGCCCAAGCCAGTCCGGCGGTGAAGCCATGAAAATCCACCGCGCCTACACGGCGTCTCTCCTCGCTTCGACATTGCTCTTCGGCGTCGCGCAGCTCCACGCAGGTACCCATAGTTCGGCATTGAAGAACACGTCCGAGAAGTTCGATGCATCAGCTGCTGCCGTGCCGCATCCCGCGGCCGGCGGCGATGCGCTGCTCGACGCCCTGCTCACCGAACTGGACCGCTCCAAAGCTCATCTGAAGATAGACCAAGTCCCCGCTCCGTACTACATCGAGTATCGCGTCAATGACGTCGACGATTACGACGCCGAAGCCGCCTTTGGCGCTTTACGCGAAAGCCAGCGCGTCCGTCTCCGCATCCTCCGCGTCGTCGTTCGCGTCGGCGATTATTCTCAGGACAGCTACTACGGGCAGGGCATGGGCGAAACCAACATTCTTCCTCTCGACAACGATCCCATCGCCCTTCGCCATCAAATCTGGCTCACCACCGACGAAGCCTACAAAGCCGCCGGCGAAGCCCTTGCCGATAAACAGGCCGATATGAAGCGTTTCAACCCAGACCCGAACCCAGTCGCGGATTTTTCCAAGGAGCCCGTTGTCAACGCTCTCCAGCCCATCGTCTCTCTAAACGTCGATGAAGCCACCTGGGGCAAGACTCTCGAAGACGTTACCGATCTTTACCGCCAGTATCCCGAGATTCAATCCGTCAGCGCTTCCGCGCGCTTTACCGCCGTTAATGAATATTTTGTCGATTCCGAAGGCACCGTCACGCGCAATGGCAAGACCACGTACAACCTTCAATTGAACGGCTCCGCGCAAGCGGACGATGGCATGCGCCTCAGCCGCAATCCGTATTGGACGGTTGGCCGCGCCGAGGAACTTCCTACGCGCGATAAATTGCTCGCCGAAGCGAAGCAAACGCTCGAAACTGTCGTCGCGCTCCGCAAAGCCCCCATCGTCGAGGAAGAGTATCGGGGCCCCGTTCTGTTCGCGCCCGATGCGGCCACCGACGTGGTCGCCTCGCTCGTCGGCTCCAACATCGTTGGCCGCAAGCCGCAACTTGGCAAGCCCAACCGCACCGTCGGCGCCTTTGCTACGAGTTACAAAACGCGCGTCCTTCCCAGCTTTCTTTCCATCGTCGACGATCCCACTCTCAAGGACTTTGAAGGCCACAGCCTCGTCGGCAGCTACGACATCGACAACGAAGGCGTGAAAGCCCAAAGCGTTAACATCGTAGAAAACGGCGTGCTCGACAATTACTTGCTCGGCCGCGAGCCGGTCCGCGATTTTCCTTTTTCCAATGGCCACGGCCGCGCCGCTCCAGGCTCCTTCCCTTCTCCGAGCCTCGGCGTGCTGCTCCTGAAAAGCTCCGAGGCGCAAACACCGGACGCGCTTAGGAAAAAAATCATCGAAATGATCTCCGCGCAAGGTACGCCTTACGCTTACCGCGTCGAAACGCTCGGCCCCGGCAATTCTCCGCGCCTGCTCTACCGCGTCTACGCCGATGGCCATGAGCAACTCGTCCGCGGCGCGGTCTTCAATGAGCTGGATGTTCGCGCCCTGCGCAGCGATCTCATCGCCGTCGGCAACGACCCGCTCGTCAGCAATCGCACTGGCGGCGTGCCCACGACCGTCATTTCCCCGTCACTGCTCTTCGACGAGCTCGAAGTCAAGCGCGCCGACACCAGCAAAGACAAGTTGCCGGACTATCCTCCTCCGCCACTAAAAAACTAAATAGTCTTTCCGCCAGGCCGCTCTCGGTTTTACACTTAGACTTGGAACCCGAGAACGGCCCGCTCCTATGACACTCCGCGAACGACTCGAATGGGTAACCCGGATGGCGCTGCTCGTCTTCATCCTGGCCTCCGCCGCATTCCTCAGCGCCATTACGGCCATGCGCATCGCCATTCACGGCCGCGAAGTAACCATGCCAAATCTTGTTGGAAAGAACGTGTCGGAAGCCAACGGCATGCTGCGCTCACATGGGCTCGTCTTGCGGGTTGCCGATCGCATCTATAGCGAACTTCCCATCAACGTTGTCGTGCGCCAAAGCCCTCCGCCCGGCATGCTCATGAAAGTTTCGCAGCAAGCCAACATCATCCTCAGTCTCGGCCAGCGCCAGTTGCAAATCCCCCTCCTCGAAGGAAATTCCTTGCGCGCCTCGCGCATCGAGTTGCTCCGCGCCGGCCTGCAAGTCGGCGAAGTTTCCGGCCTCACGATGTCTGACGATCCCGTTGACACCGTCATCCTCCAAACTCCCCTACCGGGCGCCGGCGCCGCCAGTCCGCGCGTCGACGTTCTCGTCTCCGACGGCCCGCGCGAGCCCGCCTTCGTCATGCCTCATCTCGTCGGCCTGAATGAAGCCGACGCCCAGCGCCGCATGGATTCCGGCGGCCTCCACACGAAAATCAACCGCGTCTCCGCGCCTCAATGGCCGCACGCCGCCGTCATCGACCAAACTCCTCTCGCCGGCCAACGCATCACTCCCTCGACCCTCGTCGAACTCACCGTCTCCGAATAATCCGCCGCGCGGCCATCCTTTCCTCGGACGCTTTTCGAGCGCCGTCCGCTCCGCGAAATCATCTGGAATAGAAAGAAATTCCCGCCAGCCAATTTCTAGCGCGTTCCTCACGAAATCTCGGGATCGTCTCAGCAAAGCAGTCGCATGGCGCACCGCTGTTAGCTTTCTCCCGCCGCATCCGCCTGGCGCCGCTCAGCGCGCTGCCAAGAAAAAGTCCGGTATCGCCTGATTCCGACCGTTCCCAGTATAATTGCGCGCCTCGCTCATGGGGCCGAATCCGCGGCATAGAAAGGCAGTCAGGATGAATGAAAACCCAAGCACAGAAGCGCGTCTAACTCCCGCGGAGCAGTCACTTACCGACCTGTGGGAGAAGCATCTCGGCGAAGAATTCACGACCCGTGACACCGATGCCACGATTGACACCATGGTGGCCGACGCCTACGTGAACCATATCCCCGTGTTGACCGGCGGTGTCGGCCACGACCAATTACGCGAATTCTATTCGCAGCACTTCATCCCCAAAATGCCTCCCGATACGCAGATCATTCCAATCTCCCGGACCATCGGCTCGGAGCGGCTGGTGGACGAAATGATTTTCAAGTTTACTCACACCATCGAAATGGACTGGATGCTTCCTGGCATCGCTCCCACTGGCAAGCCCGTCGAGTGTCCGCTCGTCGTAATCGTCCACTTCCGCGATGGCAAGCTTTCTAACGAGCACATCTACTGGGATCAAGCTTCGGTGCTTGTGCAGATCGGGCTTCTCGATTCGTCCACCCTGCCCGTCGCCGGTTCAGAAACCGCGAAAAAGTTGGCGAACCCCCGCTTGCCCTCCAACCATTTAATTGAGCGAGCCAGGCTTGCGCGCCGGTCGTAAGCATTCGCCTATATTCCGTCAAGCTGCTCGTCGCCTTACATGTAGCTGGCGATCCATCGCGCCACCGCCTTCAACCCAGCCGAGACCAGGTCGCCCGAGCGCGCGTCCTCCCACCACTCGGCATCATCCTCCCTGAACAGCGCCGATGTTTGCTCGGTGGCCAGCGCGAGCTTGAGCGGCAATGCCGCGTCAACCGGCCGAGGCTCGGCAGCTTCCTTGAGCTGCGCCAGCAGCTGTTGCTGCTGCTTCATATCCAGCATCGAAATCGGCGAGTGGCAGTAAGGACAAACCGCGTTGGTTTGCAAGTCGATGGCCGCCCCACAGTTGCAGCAATTCACACTCTGCACGTTCTGTTTCAGGTGCTGGATCTCTTGCGGCGAGAGTGCATGAATGAAGTTCTTCTCTTTCAAGAAGTCGAAAAAGCCGATGAATCGCCCGTGTCCATTTCCGCATCCCCAATAACTGAACCGCATGTTTCGAACCATATCGTGCATTTGCGACAGCCGGCCTCTACATCGCGGGCACCGGAGCGCGTCCGACAACGTTGCCTTGACCGTGGACGAGTGTTCGCCGATAAACTTCATCAGCTTGAGAGTCGCTCCAGGCGAAAGTTGCAGACTCTCGTGCTCGTCAAACCAGAACGCCTGGCATCCTGTGCACACATCGACGATGACGTGTGTGCCCAAGCGCCCGTCCAGCGTCCAGTCGGTCATCTCCTTCCCGCAATTGGGGCATGTCATGCACAGTGATTCTAGGTGATTGCTTGAATGAATACCAAACGTGCCAGGAAAATCTGAATCGGTCCAGACATCTCACACGTCCGGTTACGGATGCCAGCTTACTGGGACTTAGCCGCGTGGTCCGACGATGAGTTCCGAGTAGCCGACAACTCGTTCGGAGCGCCGATGTAAACGCTACGGCGCATCCCTAGGGCAATCTGGCAAGCCCGAACTAGGAGTTCGATAACGGAGTTCAGTTCGAAACCCGGCGCTCGACTGTACGCGCTTTAGAAAACGGACGCTGAATGGCGGCCCGTTGTAATAGTCTCCGCCTTGAGACGTCTTCCATCCGGGGAATGAATTTGCGTGACAAGAAGGACATGGAAAGGTCCATTGGATGATCTTGGCTGAGACCTTACTCCAAGACCTACGTTACGGAGTCCGTATGCTCTTCCGCAACGCCGGGTTCACCGCCGTCTCCGTGCTAGCGCTTGCGCTCGGTATCGGGGTCAATACAGGCATCTTTACCTCATACAAGGCGCTCGTGGGACGGTCTCTCGATGCGCGCGATCCCGGCAGGATGGTCAACCTCGCGCTGACTCTCCAGTCCGGCGCCAATTCGTTCTTGTTCAGCTATCCGGACTATGAAGCGTATCGGGATCAAGTGCACAGCTGCAGCGGTCTCATCGCGTGGTCCAACGATCAACTAACTCTCACCGATGCAGGCGGCATCCTCAGCGAACGCACTGCCTCTGCTGGCTCGCTGCTCGGAAGACTGGGGCTGTTGCCTCCGGCCGCCAGCAACGCTGAGTTCGCCGCGACGTTTTTCGTCTCGGAGAACTACTTCTCGGTTCTCGGAATAGCGCCGTTGCGCGGCCGGGCCTTCGAATCCATCGCTCCTTCCGAACTGGCGGCTTTGCCTTCGGTTCTAATCAGCGAGAACTACTGGCAGAAGCGCTTTGCTGGCGATCCTCGGGTGCTGGGCAAAACCATTCGTCTAAATAGCATGCCGTTTACCATCGTCGGAATTACGCCTCATGACTTCGTTGGCACCAGCATAGCTGTGCCGGATTTCTGGTTTCCGCTCAGCCTTGAGCCGCTGGTTCATCCGGAGTCCTACCCTTTGCAGGACCGCGAAGATCTGCGCTTGCGCGTGTTCGGCCGGCTCGCGCCCGGCATCGAGATGCGCCAGGCGCAGGCAGAGATAACCCTGCTCACGTCGCACCTGCGCAGTCAGCACGATCCGAACTCGGAGTTGAGCAGACCCGCTACCGCATTGCTCTCGCCGGGCTCCCCATTGCCGGGCAAGCTGCCCAGTGCCCTAAAGTTCACCGTTCTGCTCATCATGGTCGCTGCTGGCATGGTGCTGGTCATCGCCTGCTCGAATGTCGCCAGCCTTCAACTCGCACGGGCTACAACCCGCCAAAGCGAACTGAGCATGCGCCTGTCGTTGGGAGCCAGCCGCGGTCGTCTCGTGCGTCAATTACTGACGGAGAGTGCGTTGCTCGGTCTTCTCGCCGGCGTGATTGCACTGCCTTCCACCTGGGCCATTCTGAAGGCAGGGGCGATACTATTTAGGCAAGCGTTCCCCGTTGAGGTGGGCACCATCATCCTTGACGTAACGCCCGATTTCGAAATCTTTGCCTACGTCCTGGCAATTTCCATATTTTCGGGCCTTCTGTTCGGTCTCACTCCCGCTATCGAGGGCTCGCGTTCGGCACTCTTCTCCGCAATCAAGGCCAACACGGGAAGTTCACCGCTTCGCAGCCGTCGCCTTCGCGACGTCCTCATCGCATCGCAGGTCGCTGTTTCGCTGGTGCTGATGATCTCCGGAAGCATGTTGACGCGCAGCGCGCTTCACACATTGGCGATGTCAACTGGTTACGATGGCAAACACGTCGTCGATCTGGACTTTCGGTTTCCTGAGGGGTCGAAGTACAGCGCGGACCGCAAGATTGCCGTCGTCCGTGAACTTCGCACGCGCGTGGCTGCCCTGCCCGGAGTGGCGACCATCACCAGCGCTCGCGCGCCTGACGACGAGAACGTTCGATCCGCCGCTGTCTCGCTCAACGGAGAAAAGCCGTCGTTCCGCACTATGCAGGGCATCCTCTATTACACCTGGATTCAACCAAACTACTTCCAAACCCTCGGCATTCCATTGCTGTTCGGGAGGGCTTTTCAACCGCAGACTGGCCAGCCTGAGCACTCGGTTATTCTTAGCGAATCTGCGGCTAGACAGCTCTGGCCCGGTCGAAACCCCATCGGTCGCAGTCTTAGTTTGGGCACTTACCAGCGGTTCCACACCAATGGTGAACTTCTTCCCGATGGACCAACCTGGAATGTCATCGGCGTTTCCGGCGACACGCGAGGCGTTGAAATGGACGGCAGCGACTCCGCGCAGATCTATCTGCCATTGCCTGAAGACCGGCTGCGGGACTATCCGATCCTCGTCCGCACAGAATCCGACCCAATGCTGATCACCCGTGCGATCAACTCCGTGGTCTCGTCCGTGGATCCAGAACTGGTGTCATCGACTTCCACGCTGCAGGAGATGCTTCGCCAGACGCCGCCTTTCCTCGGGTCCGCATTTGCGGCGGCCGTTGCCGTCACGGTGAGCCTCTTCGGGCTTCTGCTAGCCGCGATGGGGATCTGGGGTACGGTCAGCTATATCGTCGTTCTCCGTACGCGCGAAATCGGCATCCGCATGGCTGTTGGTGCCCAAAAGCGCGACGTGCTCGGACTGATCCTGCGCGAAAGCACGCGCCCCGTGATTTTTGGATTGATTGTCGGAATGGTCCTCGCGGTTGGAGCCTCTTTTCTGCTGCGCGGCATCCTCTTTGGACTCCATACTGTCGATGGCATCTCCTTCGTTGGCGTCTCCCTCCTGTTTTTGACCATCGCCCTGCTTGCCGCTTACCCACCTTCCCTGCGAGCCATGCGCGTCGATCCCATCGTGGCGCTCAGATACGAATGAAGCGTCGTTCTTCCTGAGCCCTACACTCCTTGCTCCCTAAACGGTCAGCGATGCGGGAGCTACGCTACCCAGCGATTAGTCACTTTAGCTTTTGCCGGCGTTTCGTTCCACCGTTCAGGGCTCCGGGCGAATCACGGGTTGCTCGGAAATTATCCACATGCTTGGTAAACGCAGTCGTTATCGGACGAGCGAGCAGAAGCCTCCCGGCAGGCGGCAGAATCAACCGTCTAACACTTTCTTGCCCTCGTCCCGTCGCGAACCACCGCCTCAAGATATTCCAACGCTTCGCCGCCATCCACCACGATGAAGCCGTCGTCCCCCCTGAATCATCATCGACCTCTCGGCCCGATCAGCAACTGAGCCATCTCCCCTGATGCAGGCCGCGTACGACTCAACTCTCTCTTCCGACAGACGCACCGACCCGGTCACTCTGCCCGCGCTTCTGCCACTCGCCGCAATTGCTGCGCGACGCCATCAATCACGATAATTCATAGGAGACAGGTAATTTTCAAAGGTTCGCTGAGAAGTTCTTGCGAGGTAAAACGCGAAGCGGCCGCGGAATCAGCCGATGCGGTTTTGATTGCCCCGGCCGGCTTCCTCGAGCCAGCGCTCCAGAATGGGCTGGTATTCCGATTCCACTTCGAGAAATCCAACACCCGCTCCCATGTTGGTCTGGGCATAGACGATTTTTGACTTGGCCTGAAAGTATGCATCGCCGGCGGAGATCTTGACTAGCACCAGCGTTCCTACTGGGAACGGATTCATCATGTCCAGATAGCAGCCGTAAAGGCTCAGTTCACTCACGCGCGTGGCAATGCGCACATCAGACGCTTCCTCGATGAGTTCGGCGCTGGCGATAAATGTATACCTAGGCGTACGGCGGCGTTCAGATCCCAATGCGTTCCTCCGAAAGGATGCCCTACTATGATGGTACGACGGATTGGGCTAATGTTGTTCGCGAGTCGCCCAAGTCATAACTAATGAAATTGCTTTCAAATACCGAGGGGCGAACCGCAGTAAGATCATGGCAAGTGGCTACTTCCCCTCTTGGTGCAGGAAAACCAAGCGCTGGGATGAAAGCGCCAGTAGACAGAAAAGGTGGCAGGAAGGAGAGCGATGCCTGGAGATCGAACAAGAGCGAGGGAGTTGGCGGCGGAATTTATTCGCCGAGGCGACCCGGCTGGGTGGTTTGAAGCGCTCTACAAAGAAGGCGAAGAAGGCAAGAGCGTCGTGCCGTGGGCGGATGGCCAGAAAAATGCGCACCTCGCCGAATTCTGGAGGGCTCATGCGCAACAAACCGCGGGAAGGAATGCGCTGGTGATTGGCTGCGGATTGGGAGACGACGCGCAACAGTTGGCCGAATGGGGATACCAGACGACGGCGTTCGACATTTCGGAAACCGCTATCCGTACGGCAAAAAACCGCTTTCCGAAAAACGCTGTGGAATACCGCGTCGCCAATTTGCTGCAACCGCCCGCCGAGTGGACGCACTCATTTGATTTCGTCCTCGAGGTCTACACCTTGCAGGCCCTTCCTCCGAATGTTCGCTCACGCGCACTCCAAAATGTTGCGTCGTTCGTCCGCCCAGGCGGAAACCTATTGGTTCTGGCAAGAGGCCGCGAGCCGCATGAGCCCGAAGGACAACTCCCGTGGCCGCTGACGCGCGCGGAATTGGCGGACTTTGGCCGCGCCGGACTCTCTGAGCAAATTTTCGAGGATTATTTTGATAACGAAGAGCCGCCAGCTCGCAGATATCGCGTGCTCTATTCGAGGCCGACTCGCTAATTCGAGCTACCTCTCAAGCTGCGGGATCGAGAATCCCGCAGCTCGAGCGAGGGAATAGAGAAAGTTATTTTGCCGCGTCTTTTTTGTGCAGCTCGGTGCAAACGGAGACGGCGGTGTTGGGGTTGACGGCGCTGTCGCCTTCTTCGATGTGGCGGATAATACCTTCTTTGTCGATGACGATGTTGGCGCGCTGCGCCCACTCGTAGGTTTGATTCTGCACGTCGTAGCCCTTCAGAATGCCGTAGGTCGTGAGCATCTTGTGGTTCATGTCGCTGAGGAGCGGGAAGTTGATGCTGATTTGCTTGGCGAAGGCGGCATTGGCGGCGGGACTATCCATGCTAATGCCGAAAACTGCTGTATCCGAGGTGTCGATCTTGCCTGAGGCGATTCCAGCCTGGACCGCCTGAAGTTGTTTCGTTCAACCACCAGTGAAGGCCAGGACGTATACGGCGAGAAAGACGTTCTGCTTGCCATGGAAGTCACTGAGCTTGACGGTTTTCCATTGATCACTGAGCAGGGTGAAATCCGGCGCGGCGTCACCCACTTTCAGCGCAATTTTCGCCAGTTCTGGTTTCTGCGCCTCTTGCGCCAGTGGCGGAGCCATGGGAATGAAGGCCACCGCAGCCAGCAAAGCCAATGCACGTTTCATGCGCACTCTCCTCGAGGATGGAATACGAAACCTGATGTCAGGTACACCCTATCATTAAGCGATACCGCAGAGAACCTGAAAATATTTGGGCTGGTCGAGTTAGCGTGGGCTGGCGAGGAGAGAAAATCTGGAGGGCAGAAGGTTCGCTGGAAACATTGAGGACGAAGAGTTCGTATGTCTAGCCAGGGATGTGGATCACGCGTGAAACAACCGCGGCAATGTGTCGTCATACAAGTGGTGGTGGTTAAGAGGAGGGTGGCGTGAAAAAACATACTTCTGAAGGCCGGATGGGGATGAAGAGTTTCGGCAAGCGAACGCTTCTGGTGGGTGCAGCTTTGTGCGGAGTGCTGAGTTTGGCTGGACACTCGGCAGTGGGGCAAGACAAGAGCGGCGTGAATGTGACGGTGACGGGGAAAGATGGAAACCAAAAGGGAGGGCTGGTGATTAGCGCGGAGGCGACGGCAAAGGAGGCGGGATTGCCCTTGTATCCACGCTCGCGGCCTCACAAGGACGACAAAGATGATTCCTCCGGAGCAAATTTGGGACTTTGGGGAAGTTCGTTTGGATTCAAATTGGTGGCGGTGAAGATGGAGTCGGATGACTCGCCGGAGAAAGTGGCGGCTTTTTATCAGAAGGCACTGACGAAGTATGGCAATGTGCTGAATTGCAGCGATGGCTCGAAAGCGCAGAGCGACAAGGACAAGGACGAGTCCTCGAAAAGACTTACGTGTGAGGATAACCGTCCGGAAGCGGGCGAGCTGCTCTTCAAGGTTGGCACAAAATACAAGCAGCATATCGTCAGCGTCAAGCCGAATGGGACGGGCAGCATTTTCCACCTGGTTTACCTCGAGGCGCGCGGCGACGAAAAAACTCCGGCTTGATTTCCAGGGGATGGGGAGCCGGCAGAAGCGAAGAAGGGCGAGCGGATGCGTAGGAGTACGTTGATGTTGGCCGGGCTTGGGGTGCTTCTGCTTGGCGCTGGACTCGGCGCTGCGCTGGTTCGAGCGCAAGAGCCGCAAATCAAGGTGAAGGTCAACCTTGTCGGCGTGTCGTTTGTGGCGCGGGATGCGGACGGAGCGCTGGTCAACAATCTGACGCAGGACGACGTGGACGTTTTCGAGGACGCCGTGCCGCAGAAGATTTCGTACTTTGCGAAGAGCGCGGATGTGCCGCTGACGCTGGGGTTGGTGGTGGACGCGAGCGGGAGCCAGGATCACTTTGCAAAACAACATCAGGAGGACTTGAAAGTTTTTTTCAAGGACGTGCTCGGGCCGAAGGACCGCGTGTTCTTGGTGGGATTTGGGAATCATATCCGGCTGGTGAGCGATTTTTCGGCTTCTGGAGCGGATTTGCTCGAAGATTGGAAGGGCTACCAGAAGTCCTCGGGAAAATTTCCGGAACTCGGGCCGAAAGAGGATCGCGATTTGGGAACGGCGTTTTATGACTCGATTTTTTATTCGATCACGGAGAAATTGGCGCGCGAGAACGGACGGCGCGCGATTTTGCTTTTCAGCGACGGCGAGGATAACTCGAGCTCGCACGACATGATGACCACGATTGAGATGGCGCAGTTGGAGAACGTGGTGGTGTATGCGATCCGATACACAGAGAAAGAGCACGGAAAGCTGACGGCGCGGAATAAGTACGGGATGAGCGTGATGGACCGAGTGGCGCGAGAGACGGGCGGAGCGCACATCGATGCGGAGGCGACGGACCCGCACGCTTACTTCAAGCAAATCGCGGAAGAGCTGCGAACCTCCTATGAGGTGGGATATTACCCGAAAGACCCGCTGAAGGACGACACGTTTCGGAAGATCAAGATTATTCCGAAGCGCGAAGGGATCACGATTCGCTCGAAGACAGGGTATTTTTCCAGATAGGCATGATGGCCGAATGGGTACAATGATTCCGGTCACGCCGGATGGTGACGGGGAGACAGACTGAAGTCTGTCCCACTCGGCCGGAACCCTCCCTGCGAGGTTAGAAGCTTGGATCACCGGATGGGGAGAGATCCTTCATCAGATCGCAAGAGAGGTCCCTCGATCCCGTTGGTCGCTCGGGATAAGCATCCTTCGCCGGATGCTTAGTTAACAATAAGCGGGCACACCCCCGGGTTTTTCGTAAATACTCATTCAAACGCACTTAAAGTCATTTGTTTTGATGCACTTCCGTAAGTGTTGATTTTTCATGGGTTAGTGTAGGGCTCGCTTGGCGGGGATATTCGGACGCCGACGGGGGCGAGGCAGGCGCTCATCGGCGTGGGTGCTGATAAATTCGTGTTGAGAGAGTTGGATGGTGCGCACCATGGTTCGGGAGAGGCTGGCGACGGTGGAGGCGATTTTAGGATTGCATTGGCCGTGTGCGACCTCGGGCATGAGGCGGGCTATGACGGCGCTGAGATCGTAGGCGGAGACCCACTCTCCCGAGAAGAAGAAAGATAGGTCGGTGCGGGGTGGATCGGGGGCGTGGGCTTGGGCATCCTTGCGGGCGTGATCGAAGCAAAGGCGCGGATGACTGCTGGAGAGTGGAGTGCGGCAACGGCGGCCGTCGGCAAACGTGAAGGTACACAAGGACGCGCGGTCCTGCGGGCGAATCGAGGACATAGATGTCTCCTAAGAGTTGAATTCTGAATTTGAAAAAAGAGCACAGCCAGGATTGGCTGTGCCACAAAAGAAAAGCCCCGCTGGAAGCGAGGCACAATTCTCTACAAGTGCAATATACCGGGTTGGTAATGAGCTTGTCAAGGAGAAAATGGACTTGTGGATTGTCGCGCTGGAAAAACCTGCAGATGCCGCCCTAAAGGGCGGCGCTACGTACGATCCCTTAGCAGGTCTCCCGATGAGGTAATCGTAAAACTACATGCCGAACATGGAGTTGACGCCGGCGCGGGGTGGTTGTTGCGCGCCGGGCTGTTGCGCGGCTGGCTGGCCGGGGGCGGGCGATGTTGGGGCGGCAGCGGCAGCCGCAGCAGCGGCTTGGGGGGTTGTGGCGCTTGGGGCGGGGGCGGTTGGTTGGGTTTGGAGTTGCTGGAGATAGATCAGATCGCGCGGCTCTTCGGTGCCGGGCTGGACGGGTGTGGAAGGCAAACTCAGTTGATGCTCGAGGGCGGTGGCGATGCGGTGCAACTGCCAGATGAGTTTTTCGAGGTCTTTGGAACGGCCAAGGTGCAACTGGCGGTCCCACAGAAAGCGGATGGCCAGGACGAAGAGAATGGGCAGGCCGATGGCCAGCGTGGCGAGTACGACGCTCTGGAAGATTGAATCGAGAGACGGCAGGGATGGGTTCATTGGGGGCCTCCAGTTGCGGGGTGCAGAAGGAAGCATACCGCAGCGCGGGGGTGGTGACAAACGGAGGAGGTGTGGGACGGTAGGGTGCGGCTGGCCTCCCATCGTCTGTTCAAAGTGGAGGAAGGCCCAAGGAGCGCAGCCGTCGATCCAGCAGTCGCCGATCAATATAGAAATCGTGCGTGAGCAGTTGCCGAAATGCGCTTCGTAGATCGATCAAGTAGCGCCGGGTGTAAAAGGTTTCGAGTAGACCGACGCTGCCTAGAATTTCGAGGCCTTCCATCTTCGCCAACTTGCGCGCCCTGTAGTCATCTAGCAGCACTGGATTCGCATCGAGTTCCTTCGCAAGAAGGATTGTGCTCATCTCGCCCGGACCTAACCCGTATTTTCGTTGCGCTGGAATCAGAGCGGCTGCATTCTGAAGTGCTTTCACTTCAATCCATTGCGCTTTGGACACCTCGGTTGCTCCGGGCAGGCCAGCACCCGCGATGACAACTTCGTAGTGGACTTCGCGGGAGATATAAACGCGTGAAAAAAGCCGATTGAGGAAATCAAAACAACCGAGTTTTGTGAGAATAACAAGCGGGGATGAATCTGTTACGACAGTCACGCTTTTAGACGTTCAGCAGTCCGGCGCTCTTCTTCCAGATCTTCGAAGCTATAGCGCAGCGGGGGTACACCATGCTTGGCTGCAAAATCCATGAAAGCTGCCAGCGGCGTCTGGCAGAGCTCCGCCGCGCGCCCAAGCGACAGCTTATCCTCGCGATAAAGCTCGAGGGCCAGCAATCGAGCGGCTTCCTGGGAAAGGCTGCTTCCCTCCAAATTTGCAACTCTGAGGAGTTCGGAGGGTAGCTTTACGTCTACGGTTTCCATAGCTCAAAATTAGCGCACGCGGGGCGGTTTGTCATGCTCTATGATTTGGCTTGAGCGAGACAGGCGGATGCAAGGAAAATGAGCGCCCCGCCGTTTGCGGAAACCGAAACCGCAAACGGTAGGCCACCCGGAAGGAGAAGCGAGTCAGAGTCGTTACGTCACGCTGAGGTTGTCCCGCCCACCAGTTCTTCTCTTCTGAGCTTTGATAGCCAGCGATACGTCAGCCATAAAGATACGGACCACACGACAACCGCTAAGGATCCGAACGGGACACTTACGCTCTTAAGAAACACAAAGCCAAGCAGAATGCCGAGTACGGACTCGACGCACCACAGAATAGCGAGGGCTTGCCGACCGACTTTGTATTTTCTGCCAGAAAGTACCAGGAGCCATCTCGTGCTGTAGAATAACCCCGCCAGGACAATAGCCAGACCAAAGAGTCTCCCGGTTGCGTACGCTGGGCCGGTGCCCTGGTCGTGCCGCGTGGTTTGTCCAATTAGCATTAAGACGAACAAACAAATGGATACGACCGCGCCGACCTTCTTTAGGAGGATCATATTTCCTCAGATTTCCCGCGTCTATAAAAGTGTGTGAGTCTGGGCATCATGCGCGAACGGCGTATTTACATAGTTGGGGAACGCCGGGCCTTCGGCAGGTCGCCCAGGAGTCGTTATCTTCCCTCGAGAGCCCGCATTGGCTGAGCATATCACTTTCGCGATTCGCAGGGGTTGATGGCGGGGTTCCTGACCTGTCGGTGTTAAGACTACGGCGGCTATGCGCCACCCGCCGAAGCGTGGAAGTGATCTACTTCGCAGCAGGTTTCTTTACGGGGAAGCGCCTTCGCAATCGCCCAAGCAGGAGTAAGTTCTCGTACCTACTTTTATCGACCCATTCGAGGTGATTTATTTCGTCGAACGTTCCAGCCAATAGGGAGCCAGCATCACCGAAAAGTTCTCCGCAATCGCAGCGGACATAGGAGTCAGCGTCCAGAATAAAAATGTCGCTGCCGCACTTCTTGCACTTCCCCTTCGCTAGGCAGACAGAGTTTTCGAGGCGTAGAATTCGCGCCTCCAGCTCTCGCGTCCGGGCATCAGCTTTGGCGGTCGCCATAATGCTAGTTCTTCGCGCGAAACAGCTCCCGCCATTCCAATAACTTGTTCAGTGACGCACGCGAAAGTGGTTCCTGGTCTAAGTGAAGCACTTCCGACTCTAGTGGAACCACGCGTTGACCGTTCTCATCAGAGAAAATATGGTATTCGCGGGTCTCGGCATTCCAGTTTCTTTGAACAAGCAAGATGTCGAGGCCTTCGTCGCATTCTCCCTCGTAGAGGTGCAAGGTCGTTTCTGCTGAAAGCGCTATCGTCCGCTTTGTTTTCATGTTTCTGATCCCCTTCAAGTGGATCTTAGCACAGCGGAGCACACCCTTGCTGATGCTGAAGATTTCAACGCGTGCCAGAGGAAAACTTATTGCTCAGAGTTGCGCCCTGGCGCGGGGGCCCCGGAGGGTTGGATTTGGCACACGTGGAAGACGGTGCAGCGCGGCAGGCCCTGATCAAGGAGCAACTTCATCGGGTTTGCGGTAGAGGCAGGATCTTGTCATCGACGAGGGCAGCGGCGAAGGCCAGAGCTTGGCGAATGTCTTCGTCCTCGAGTTCGGGGTATTCGCGCTTAAGTTCGGCGCGGTCGGGGTAGAGGGCGAGTGCCTCGAGGACACGGCGGACGGTGAGGCGGAGGTCACGGATACAGGGCTCGCCGTTCATGCGAGCAGAGTCCATAGTAATGCGATCGAGTTTCTCCATTATCCGACTTCCTTTGCTCAAGTGTAGCGCAAAGGGGTGTGCGATGGGGCGGCGGTTTTCGCTTCGTCGGCCGCACTTCGGAGGAGGAGAGATTTCTCTCTTCGCAGCCCGACACGTTTGCAGGAGCAAACGTGAAAGAAAAAGCGTCGGCTTGCTCCGCTCGAAATGACGGTGTGAGGCGTCTGGCGTGTGCTGAGGCGCGGCGGGGTGCGATGGATTGACTTTGTATATCCGTAGGCGTATATACAATTGTTGGAGGTGAGAGATGGCTACGGCGCGGGTGTTTAAGTCGGGGAACAGCCAGGCGGTGCGGCTGCCGAAGAAATTTCGGGTGAATAGCAAGGAGCTGGAAATCAGCCGGCGCGGGGACGAGATTGTGCTTCGGGAAAAGAGCGGAGGGCTGGAGCGGGCGTTCGAGATACTGGCGAACCTGCCGGAGGACGTGCTTCCGAGGAAACGGAAAGACAAACCGCCGCAGCGCCGCAAAGGCCTTTGAAAATGAGCGCGCGGTTTTTGCTGGACACGAACATCTGCATCTACATCCGGCAGAAGAAAGCGCCGGAGGTACTGGCGCGATTCCGGAAACTGAAGGCGGGAGAGGCGGCGATGAGCGTGATTACGCAAGGCGAGCTGCTCTATGGAGCGGAGCGCAGCCAGCAACGGGAGATGTCGATGCGCGCGCTGGAAGAGCTTTCGGCGCTGATCCCGGTGCTGGCTTTGCCCGCGGAAGCGGGGCCGGAGTACGGGCGGATTCGAGCGGATTTGGAGCGGCGAGGGTTGACGATCGGGAACAATGATTTGTGGATCGCGGCACATGCCAAGGCGGGAGATTTTGTGCTGGTGACGAATAATGAGAAGGAGTTCAGGCGGATTGGCGGGTTGCGGATTGAGAATTGGGCCTCGGGGAAATAGTGCGGGTAGGACCTTACGGATGATGCCATGAAGGGCGGCGCTACGGGGAACGCTATGGGCGCGCTTTGGGGGCGGAGGGGTCATGGAGCTGGGGGAATTTGTGGGCGAGGTGGGTTGGAGACGGGTGGTTGACTTTGGAGGGACGGCCTTCGGATTCGAGGCGAGCGTGGGCTTCGAGCCAAGTTGGTAGGGCGGCGGATTCCCGGGTCCAATGAACGAGGGCTGCTTCGTCGCACCAGTGAAGGAGTTTGCGCATGGCGCGGCCGTGAGCGCCAGCGATCATGAATCGTTTCATGGCGGTTTCGGAGGTCCAAAGAGTGGCGGTCCAGAAAGTTAGACGGCGATCGCGGAGCAAGTTGACGGCGAGATTGCCTTCCGCGCGGGAGGCTTGTCGCGAGGAGCGAAGGGCGTAAACGAAGAACATGGGAAGGAAGCGCCAGGAACGGACACGAAGGCGAGTGATGGAGACGAGGGGCATGCGGAGAGGATGGATAACGGCGGGAGAAGAGTCAAGAGGTTGCGAGACGAGAGGCGATTGATGAAGAAGGACGGCGCTACGAAGGCGTGAAAGCGAGGCGGGGTCGCCTTGGAAGGCGGAGACTACAAAGGCGAAAAACACAAGAAAGAGCACAGCCAGGATTGGCTGTGCCACTTACCTCAAATAGCCCCAGTTGTGGAGTTTGTCGGAGTCTTCGACCCAGCGGTCGCCGATGTCGGTGCGGTAGTACATGTTGGCGATCATGATGTTTTTGATGCGGGAGTAGACCTGAGCTTGGGCTTGCAGCATGGTTTGGCCGATGCCGACGACGACGAGGACGACACCGCTTGTACCGGCGATTAGCCATTGGCCTTTGACTTCTTTTACGTCTTCGATGTGGATGCCATCGTAGTTGGGCTTTTTGAGGACGATGGCGCCGTTTTTGGAGAAGGATTCGAAGGTGGGCTCGTCGTCGAAGGGGAACGGGGGGACGACGATGCGGACGCCGATTTGGAAGCCGCTGCGCGTGCGCCATTTGGGGTCGGCGCCGGTAGCTAATTCCCAGAAAAGGTCGCTCATGGGAGTGAGCATACCTTCCTGCTGGATGCTGATGGTGGGATAGCCGAAACGGCTGGTGAATTCGAGCGG
>JBARCY010000020.1:0-2864 GCA_049794595.1 Candidatus Acidiferrum sp. | reverse complement strand
GGCTTTGCCGGAGACTTTGATTGAGTCGGAATTGTTTGGGTATGAGCGCGGAGCGTTTACGGGTGCGGCGCAGCAGAAAAAGGGGAAATTCGAATTGGCATCGGGAGGGACGTTGTTTTTGGATGAGATTGGCGACATGAATCCCGTCACGCAAGCGAAAGTGCTGCGAGCGCTGGAAAGCCGCACCATCGAGCGGTTGGGCGGGACGCAGCCGATTCCGGTGGATGTCCGGGTGATAAGCGCTACACACCGGAACCTGGGGGCGGAAATTCGGTCGGGGAAGTTTCGGGAGGACTTGTTTTACCGGTTGAAGGTGGTGACGATTGAGTTGCCGCCCTTGCGGGCGCATAAAGCGGACATTCCTGTGTTGGCGGAAACGTTTTTGCAAATGCATACGGCTCGATTGCGCGGCGGCGCTGGAGCGGGAGGGGCAAGCCCCTCCCCTACAATGCGGGTTACGCGGGAGGCGATGGCGGCGATTGAGCGATACGACTGGCCGGGGAATGTGCGCGAACTGAAAAACGCGTTGGAACGGAGTTTGGTATTGTGCCGCGCGGAAGAAATTGGCGTGGAGGACTTGCCGCAGGAAGTGTTAAGCGGGGAGGCCGCCCCTCACAAAACTTTCGAGGGCGCGAGCGAAAATGGATTTGGCGAAAAAGATTTTCGCGAAGCTAAGCGGAAGTTTGAGGTGGCATACATTACGAAGCAGCTAGTGGAGCATCGCTGGAATGTATCGAAGACAGCGGCGACGATCGGGCTGCACCGGCAGAGTTTGCAGGAAAAATTGCGCGAATTGGGTATTCGTCGGCCGGGTCGGGAACTCCCAGGCGAGAGAGAAGATTGACTGAACCACAAAAAATCGAAATCGACCCGCGACCAGAGCGCATGGCTGCGGGTTACGTAATGGCTGGCGGTATGAGCTCGCGCTTCGGACAGGACAAAGCACTTGTAAAGCTAAATGGGAGGGAAATGCTGGCGAGAACGTTGGCGGTCGTTGCGGCAAGTGGCGTTCGCCAAACGGTTGTGGTTGGAGCCAGGTCCAAATATAAAGGATTTGGGGCTCGATGCGTCGAGGACAAGTGGCCCGGAGAAGGACCTCTCGGCGGAATCTTGACCGCGCTGATTCATTCGGTGGCAGACAAGTACGGGTTCCGATGGATTCTCATTGTAAGTTGCGATATGCCGTTTTTGAACGCGGAGTGGTTAAGTTTTCTGGTGGCAACAGCGAGGACAAGCGCGGCACAAGTGATATTGGCCCGTTCGGAGCAGGGCCTGGAGCCGCTGTGCGCTTGCTGGCGGACAGACGCAGGTAGAACTTTGCTTCCGGCGTTTAAACGGGGCGTGCGCAAGGTGACGGAGGGCATTGGCCTCCTACATGCGGAAGTTCTTGACGAGCAAGACTGGAAACGATTTGATAGCGCAGGGCGACTTTTCTGGAACATGAATACGGCGGCGGATTATGTGGAAGCGCGCCGGATTGTCGAATCGGAGCAAAGTTGACAGACACAAACGATATTAATCGCGGCATGGCCGCGATGGAGACCGGCGGTGCGCGGCGACCGTCCGGCGCAGCGGAGAGCAGCGCCTCCAGCGGCAACCCGGAGTCGCAAGCCGAAAGCTTTTTTGAGTTTCGCGATGTGAACAAGTCATTCGAGGACAATTATGTCCTGAAAAATGTCAGCTTCACCGTGAAACGCGGCGAGACTTGCGTGATCATGGGGCGAAGCGGCGTTGGCAAGTCGGTTTCGCTGAAACACATCATGGGTTTCATGAAAGCGGATTCGGGGCGCATTTTTGTGGACGGAGAAGACGTCACGGATTTTAACGAGCAGCAATTCGAGGAGGTGCGGCGCAAGGTGACGATGGTGTTTCAGTCTGGCGCGCTGTTCGATTCGCTGACTGTTGCGGAAAATATTGCTTTTCCCCTGGAAAAACAGCCTGGGCTCGCCGACGAAGACATCGCTGCCTACGTTTCGAAGCTGGCGAAGATGCTGGAAGTCGAAGAGGTGCTCGCTAAATTGCCGAGCGAATTATCGACGGGGATGAAGCGCGCGGTAGCGATGGCGCGGGCTTTTGCGCAGAATCCCGAAGCGATTCTCTTCGATGAACCGACAACCATGGTCGACCCTATTATGGCTGCGCACATGGGCGACTTGATTCTGCGACTGAAGGAAGCATTTCATCGCACTTCGATTGTGGTGACGCATGACACGCATCTTGCGAAAAAACTCGCGGATAGCGTGGTATTCCTACAGGACGGCCGAGTCGCATTTTTCGGGCCGTGGGACGATTTTGAAAACTCGAAAGATCCATTCCTCCATAATTTCCGCATGCAGGATGCGCTGATTCCCGCGCTGGACGTGACTCTGTGAGTCAAGGCGCGGTCGGCACTGCCGATCCGATCAAACAACTGCCCAAGACGATGGGCTTCTGGGATGTTCTGTTCTTCAACATTGCCACGGTCCTCGGACCGCGCTGGATCGCCGCGGCGGCGCACAACGGCACATCTTCCATCAGTTTGTGGGCAATAGCGGCAGTTTTCTTTTTTGTTCCGACAGCGCTGGTGATCAACGAACTGTCGTCGCGCTTTCCGCATGAAGGCGGACTCTACGTGTGGTCCAAGGAGGCGTTCGGCGATTTTCACGGCTTCCTTGCTGGCTGGACCTACTGGATCTATACCATCTTTTATTTCCCCGGATTGTTGCTGGCTAGCGCGGCGATGGGAGCTTACGTAGCTGGTACGGGCGGCGTGGCGCTTGCTCAGAACACGACTTTCCTGCTGGTAGGCTCAGTGGTGCTGCTCGCGGTGGCCGTGGTGATGAATATCGTCGGACTGAACGTCGGTAAGTGGCTGCAAAACGCCG
>JBARCY010000019.1:0-36778 GCA_049794595.1 Candidatus Acidiferrum sp. | reverse complement strand
CAAAGTTCTCGACGTCACCGATCTTGCGCAGCCTAAAGCAATCGCCAAAGCGCTTGTGCCTCTCGAAGACGCGCGGAATGTTTACGTTGCCCGTACTTACGCCTATGTTTCCGCAGGCAAGCAAGGTCTCGCCATCATGGACGTGGGGAAACCAGACGCTCCAAAACTCGATCAGCTCTTCAATGCCGGAGGCCAGCTCAACGACGTCAACGACGTAAAAGTCGGCATGGTCGCTGGCAGCGCCTATGCTTTCGTTGCCGATGGAAGAAACGGCCTGCGCGTCCTGCAAATTGTTTCTCCGTGGGATGACCCCGCGCATTTTTCTGGCTTTAGCCCGCGTCCAACGCCGAAGCTCATCGCTACAGCGCGCACTCGCGGTCCCGCGCTCGCCATTTCCAAGGGCATTGACCGTGACCGCGCTGTCGACGAATCCGGCAACCAACTCGCCGTCTTCGGCCGCCGCGGCGCTAGGCCGCTCAATCGCGCGGAAATGCAGCGCCTCTATCTTCATTCTGGCGACGGCGCGTTCTATTCGGTCACCGATGAACCCGTCGAGCAGCTCCACTCCCAGCCCAGTACATCATCCTCCTCGACCACGTCGACCTCTTTGGATTCCGTCTTCGTTCGAGCCCGCTCATGGCTCTATTCTTTTTTCTGAGGTTACGCAATGAATCGTCGTAAATTCCTCACCTCCGCTTTCAAAACTGTTTCGGCCACTGCCTGCGTCGCGCCTTTGACCGACGCTCTTCACGCACTCACTCCGCAGCCAGCCTCCGCCCCTGCGCGCACTTCCAGGGCTCAACTGCCCCAGCTGGCCATAACCATGGACGACCCGAGATTGAAGCTCGACACTGGCCTCCAATGGCCGGAGGCCAATTCCCGTATTTTGAAAGCTCTCGACAGCCGCAACATCAAAGCCGCTCTTTTTGTTTGCGGCCTGCGCGTCGACGAATACGACGGCACAAAGCTCCTCTCCGCATGGGATCAGGCAGGCCACATGCTCTGCAATCATTCCTATTCCCACCTGAATTATTGCGGCCCCACGACCTACGCCGATTTCGCCGTCGATTTCCTAAAAGATGAAAAAATCATCGCCCCCTATCAAAATAAAACGGCTCTGTTTCGCTACCCCTTCCTCAAAGAGGGCGACACCGCGGACAAGCGTGACCGCTTTCGCGCTCTCCTCAAAGAAAGTGGCTATCGCGTCGGCCACGTCACCATCGACACTTCGGACTGGTATATCAACGAACGCATGGGTGATCGGCTCGCGAAGCAGCCAAACGCAAGCATGCAGCCTTATCGTGACTATCTCATCGCGCATCTTCTTGACCGCGCCACTTTCTATCGCCAGCTTGCCATCGATGTACTGGGCCGCGACATTCGCCACACCCTCCTGCTTCACTACAACTCGCTCAACGCCCTCGTCCTCCCCGATGTGATGGCCGCCTTCGAGAAAGCCGAGTGGCAATGGATTGACGCCTCACTCGCTTACCAGGATGAAGTTTTCCGCAGCGTCCCCAAAACCCTTCCGGCGGGCGAAAGCCTTGTATGGGCGCTGGCCAAGGAGACCGGCCGCTTTGAGGCCCGCCTCCGGTACCCCGGCGAGGACGGGGTCTACGAGGAATCCAAAATGAACGCCCTGGGCCTTTGAAGCCTCCACTCTCCATGGCTTGTAGCAATTTCTTCCCATTTTCTTCGCCCTCAGTATCTCCTTATAGACACACGTCTTGCTCATTCCCGATGTACAAAAGGGAACCCATCTCCTTTCCTTTGTATCCTTTAACGGCAGGGCACATCCAATCGAGGTATAATAGTTCGTTCACGCTTTTGACGCATAGCACCCATCAAAATAATTCGTGGGGCCCCCCTAGGAAACAAGGCTATCGTAGAAGGGTAGGGGGTTCTGGCACCGCACCCAGGGCGGGCCAAGCTCGCAGTAGGCGGGCAAATAAGGAAGCAAGAAGGAGTACTAGAACATGCTTAAGCAGTATCTTCTGGCAAGTGACTTTGACCAGACACTCAGCTTCAATGACTCGGGAGTCGTTCTCTCCGAGCTCATCGGCTTTCACGAGTTCCACGACAAGGTCAAAGGCCTTGCGGCCATGAACCTCGTCCAACAGGGCGCTGAACTCAGCTATCTGATTCTGCATGATCCGGAATTCCGCCGTGTTCGTCGCGAGCATCTCGTCGAGACAGGCAAGCGCATTCGTCTGAAGCACAACGTTGCCCTCTTTGCGCGCGCCCTCGAAAGTCTCGCGGAAGGCTACACGTTTCATTTCAATGTGATCTCCGCCGCGCCCCAGGAAATTATCCAGTCCGCACTCGAAGGCATCGTGCCGCCGGAAAATATTTTCGGCACGCGCTTTCGCTACAACGAGTCCTCCGGCGAGGTGGAATCCATCATTCGCGCATCGGCCGGATGGGGCAAAATCACCATTCTCGAAGAGCGTCGCGCCGAGCTCTGCATCAGCCACGACCACATCATCTACATGGGTGACGGCAGCTCCGATCTCCCCGTGATGATGCACGTCAACCAGCACGACGGCCTCACCATCGCCGTCTCTGAAGCCAAGTTCATCTCGCGCGTCGCGAAACGCACTGTTCTCAGCGATAACGCCATGAGCGTTCTCGTTCCAGTAGTCGAAAAAGTCCTCAACTGGGACTCCGCGCACATCCGCAAGCTGTTCACTTCTTACGGCCTGAACCTGCTTGAGTGGGATAAGGTGCGAACTGACATGCTCACAATTCAAGATTCGACCGTGCCTGTCGTGGCCGCTACTGTCAACGCGCAGTAAGCTTCGATTAAAAACGGAAAAAGGCGGCTGTCCCTCGCGAGGATAGCCGCCCACTTGTTTTCGTTATTTCCCGCTCACTGGGGACTGAACTTAAATTCAATCACCTCGGTGGTTTCCTTCGGCCCTGGTTCGAATTCACTCACCATCGCCGCTCGTTCGGCTTCTGCTGCCAGAACGGGATGGCCGCCCACAATGTGTGTTCTCTTCACCTTGCCGTCGGGTTCTATGGTCACTTCAATTTTCACGACACCCGAAAGGTTCAACTTTCTGGCCAGATCAGGGTATTGCGGCTTTGCCAGGACTTTTACCCTTCGCTTTCCTTCTGGGATGTCTCCCATTTGCGCGCCCGCTAAAACGGATCCGATCCGTAGCGCGGCGAACCCCGCCAAAAGGCACACAACTATTATTCGCTTGAAGTCTTTCACGATCATTTCCTCGGAGCCGGATTGTCCGGCGAAGTTAACCCCGCTTTACTAAATGCATTTAGCAAGCCAGAGTACTCATAAAAACCAGCATAGAAACAATTTCTCCTACGTCCTGTGAATTCAGAGATTTACAAAAGATCCTCAATACGAACCCCGGCGCTATCGTTCGCTCCCCTGCCCACTGATATCTCATATTCAATCGATTTAAGCTCTCGCGTCTCGATTTGAGACAGTTTCTCCCTTATTTCTAATCCTCCTTTAAATGGCATCGCGGCAATCCGTGCAGCCCACTTCGGTTGTCTCTTCCCAGAGTTTCCCGCTTCGCTTTGGCCAATCTCCTTCCTCGGTTACAATCTCTGCGTGGAGGTTCCATGTCCAAGAAATCCATTCTCATGCTCGTTGGCGATTACGTCGAAGACTACGAAGTGATGGTTCCGTTTCAGGCTCTTCAGATGGTCGGGCACACCGTTCACGCCGTTTGTCCCGGCAAGAAGTCTGGCGAATTCGTCCCCACATGCATCCATGATTTCGAAGGGGATCAAACCTACACCGAAAAGCGCGGTCACAATTTCGAGCTCAACGCGACCTTCGACCAGGTCAAGCCCGAAGACTATGACGCACTCATTCTCCCCGGCGGCCGCTCGCCGGAATATCTTCGACTCAATCCGCGAGTCATCGAGATCGTCCATCATTTCTCGAAAGCCAACAAACCCCTCGCCGCCATTTGTCACGCCCCACAAATTTTGGCTGTCGCTGACGTTCTCAAAGGGAAAAAATGCAGCGCCTATCCCGCCACCGGCCCTGACGTTACCATCGCCGGCGGTACCTACGTGAGCCTCCCCATGACCGACGCTCTCGTTGACGGCAATCTCGTCACCGGTCCTGCCTGGCCCGCGCTACATTCCTGGCTCGCCAAGCTCCTCGGCGTCCTCGGCACGCACATTCAACCCTGAGCCAAGCGATATCGCACAGTGTTGAAGGCCGCAGCGTGAGATCTCTGTTGCGTTCCGGACTTTCTAAATATCCCTCTCGCATGGATAATTGTCAGTTCACTATCTCTCGGAAAGGGCGACTCTAGGCTCATGGCAAACATCAACACCAAGAAAGGCGTCATCGGCATCCTCACTGGCGGCGGCGACGTCCCAGGTTTGAATCCCGCGATCCGCGGCGTCACGATTCGCGCGCTTCACGAAGGTTACCAGGTCATTGGCTTCCGCCATGGATGGGCCGGCCTCGTCGACATGGTCCGCGAAAAAGACTACGACAATTCCGACAATTTCCTCGTTCTCACCCAAGAAGTCGTCGAGCGCGCCGCGCGCACCGGCGGCACATTCCTTCATTCCTCCCGCACGAATCCCGGCCGTGTCGGCAAGCCCAGCGTGCCGGCCCACTTGAGAGACACATTCCACGCGGAAAAAAACGATCTAACCCCTGAAGTACTAAAGAATCTCGCTTGGCTCGGCATCGACACGCTCATTCCCATCGGTGGGGATGACACTCTCAGCTACGGCGTTCGCCTGCATAAAGAAGGCTTCAAAGTCATCGCCATACCCAAGACCATGGACAACGACGTCCCCGGCACGGACTACTGCATCGGCTTCAGCACTTGCGTCACGCGCACTTTGCAGCTCGTCAATGGACTCCGTACTTCCGCCGGCTCCCACGAACGCTTCATGGTTATCGAAGTCTTCGGGCGCTATGCCGGTTACACTGCCATGCTCCCGACCATGGCCGGCGCAGCAAACCGGTGTGTCATCCCCGAATACAAATTCAATATCGAGCGCCTCACGGAGATTCTCGTCCATGATCGCAATCGGAATCCGAGCCGCTACTCGACCGTTCTCGTGTCCGAAGGCGCTATGTTCGAAGGCGGCGAAATGGTTTTCGAGAGCGATGCTGCCGACGCTTATGGCCACAAGAAACTTGGCGGCATCGGCGACCTGGTCTCCGACAGAGTTAAAGAGCTCTCCGCAAAGTTCAACAAGGGCAAGACCATCGAAGTGGTAAACCAGAAGCTCGGCTACCTTGCGCGCTGTGGCGATCCTGATGTCGTGGACTCCATCGTTCCCATGGCCTACGGCAATATCGCTCTAGAGCTGCTCCTCAAGGGAGAACATGGCCGCCTCGTCGTCCTTCACAACGGCAGCTACGGCAACATCCCCATTGAAACCATCACTTCCACCAAGAAAGTTGTCGACATCAAGGAACACTACAACACGGAGCGGCTCCGCCCGCAATTCTCCAGCTTTCAAAACAAACCCCTCTTCATCATGGGCAGCTAATTCGGCCCGCGCCCAACACGCCCTGTCTACCACACGCATCTAGGGCCCGCCTTCTGTGGCGGGCCGCTGTATGTGCGGCAACAAATCTCAACTTGCGAGCTTGCCCTTTACGCCCGCTTCGCCATGCGAATCACGGGCAGCGACAATCCATTCTTCAAAGGCACCTCGATCTTCTCGATGGCAACGTAACCTCTCATCCCAAAGAGCTTCGCTCCCGTTAAAGTGGCGCCCATTTCATAGCTTGTAAAACCCGCCGTACTGGCCGCGATTTCGCACGCCTCAAGAATCCTGCTCCCAATTCCGCGCCGCGCCCATGCCGGATGGATAAAGAACGTGCGAATCTTACCCGCGTCGTGCTGCGGATCAAGCAGCTCGTCCTCGCGCTCCGTCCAGCGATCGCTGCCGTAAAGCGTTTTGCGCTTGCTCCAACCTCCGCAGCCGGCCATGGTCCATTCCTCTCCTCGGTTGTGCCCACCGGCCGCCTTCTCCGGTTCGGGTGACGCGCTCATGCCCTTGGCTTCCGCCACAAAATAAGTTCCGTCCGCGATCAACTGGCTGT
The DNA here is from genome assembly GCA_049794595.1 of Candidatus Acidiferrum sp. GTDB lineage: Bacteria > Acidobacteriota > Terriglobia > Acidiferrales > UBA7541 > Acidiferrum. The sequence continues at coordinate 30,717 of JBARCY010000019.1, read as the reverse complement.
CCACTCCAAACACTGTTTCCAGCGCCCCCTCCATCTGTTCCACCGTATAGTCTGCGGCCTGAAGCTGCCTCACGGACGCTTCAATTAGCCCGCGCAGCGCAGGAATATCTGCCGCCACTGCCTTTCTGATGCGAATCTTCGCTTGTTCCATTCAATTCCAGTTGGAGCTCAAAACGGATTTTCACCGCGCAGCGGCCACCAGGCCCTTGTTTGCCATCACGGTCACCGGTTGTCCAACTCTATCCCTTTGCTTTCGCCTTCAACTGTTTTGCAAGCTTCTCAATCTCCTCGGTCCTGCGGTACATCTGCACGGAAAACACTTCGGTGGTCGGGGTCTTCTCGACCTCTTCTTTCAGTTCGCCCGCCAACTGGTACAGCCGCTCGACGTCCTCACGAAACACTTTTTCATTCTGTTCCAGCGCGAGCTTTTTGGCGTTATTTGGATCGGATTTTGCCGCTGCCGCCGCTGTCTCGGCTGGATTCTCTGTCTCCGCCGGCTGGGGCGGTGAAGGAAAAGGGTTATTTTTTCGCACTTGCACGAACACAGATTTGCCCGCCGCCACCGAACAACTCGCTGCCACAACCAACGTCATCAGGAAACTGCGCCGTGTCTCCGCCATGCATCCTCCTCGTTCGCCTCCCCCGTTCTCGTAGGGGCACGGTACGCCGTGCCCGGTTAAGGGCAAAGTGTCCAATTCTCATCTTGTCCCTTCGCCACTGATAGTTCGAGTTTCTCGGGTTCACCAATTATCGCGTGCTTCATCGCCCGTCGTTTCGCAATGCCGGCAATAGAAACGTCGCTTTTATTTCTTTCCTCTTCGACCAATCGTGATACGTATGGCATTCAAAGCACCGCGACTCCGCGTGCTCCGGCCCGGGCGCGTGGCAGGCCTTGCAAGTCGCAATCCCCGGCAAAAGCACATCGCTTGCCTCCGTGCTGCTCAGCGCTTTCTCATGACAGCTAACGCACGCAAATCCCCGATGCGCGTCATGATCGAATTTCGCGTGCGGCATCCACCGCACCGTCGTTCGCGCGGGTTCCACAACAGGCAAACGATCCGGTTGCGCCCCCACCGTGAGGGCATGGCACTGTTTGCAAGTTTTCCGCCACAAAAGTTCCTCGGCATCGCTGATCCGCGCAGCCACCCACTCTTTCGGCGTATACACTCGAGCGGCCGCTCGTAACGGCTCCCCCGTCAAGTCTCGGCCTGGATCGCGCGTCTCCCGCAACTCAGCGGGGTGGGCGTCAATATATTCGCTGAATTTCTTCATCAGAAAAGCGTGTACCACTTCCGGCTTGTCATGGGGCACGCCTTCATTGAATCGTTTGTCAAACGCCAGCGAATGGCAACCCGCGCACGCCGTCGCAAATTTTACAGGCGCCATCAATTCTTGTCCCGTCATCAGACGGTACCCGCGCAGTGTTCCCGCGGGTGGCAAAAGGAGTTCCTCGCCCGCGGAATACGTCGGCCCAGCGGAAGCGTATCGCGCATCAGAGTATGTCCAATCTGTCGGCGTCGAACCCGAGCTCGCATGATCTTCCTCCATTGCAGGCTGCGTTGTGTGCGGCCGGTGACAATCTCCACACTCCAGCTGCACGTTCGGCCCATTGGGTCCGCGCCGAACCGGTTTCAAGTGAATCGCATGATTCAAATTGATCGTTCCAGGATCACTCGCAGGCTTGCCGCCTCGCGAGCGCAACGCTGCAAATTCCGGGTGTCCGTCTTGGAAGCTGTAGATCTCCGAAACAAAGTGGGCCGTCCCGTCGCGAGTCTTCAAATCGCCATGGCATGTTGCGCAACTCTCATTTCTCGCCCCAACAATACTCACTCGCCCGCGATGTTCCGTGTGGCAGGAGGCGCAGCCAAGTGTCTTCATCTGCGTAGCGTGATGCATCGGCCCATCGTGGCAAGACAAACAAGCCGCATCGCTGGCTTGCGCCGTGAACGTCCCGGCCGTCTTCACGTGGCACGCCGCGCACTCTGCCTCCAGCACCGCGTGCGCCTCGCTCATCCGTCCGCTCGAATACACGCTCGAGTCGCGCGAAAATCCGTGCCAGCCGATCCAAACCAGCGCCAACGCAGGCAGCCCCACGCTCAGCCAAAACTTCGCGCGCTTCAACCCCGTCGGCCTCTTGAAATAATTCAGGTCGATCCGCTGCGCCAGTTTCTTAGTTGTTCTTGTTCTCGCCACTTGTCACTCGCCACTCTCCACTTCTTTAGTAGCGAAGAGCCATCACCGCGTGCACTGCCCCCAGCAAAATCAAAGCCAGCGAAACCGGAATGTGTATCAGCAACCATCCGTGCAGCCATTGATGGAGCTGTTCCTGCCGCACCAACTGCCGCGCTTCATCGCAAATATCTTCCAAATCCTGCAAAGTCTCCTGCGCCGTCTGTGGCATCAGCGTCTTCAAGCCAGCAAACGCCCCGTGCGCCTTATCCGCGTCGCCAAGCCGTGCCCGGCGCTTCTTTGGCTGTTCGAGAAACGGCCGCATCTCCCCCAAATAGAACTTTCGCAAGGGCGCGCACTCCTCCTGGCTAAGCACCACGGTCTCGGCGGCAGCGGTCACCGCCATTCCGCTGCTCGTCGCGGACATGCTTCGCGCTGCGCTAAATCCTCCCGCGCGCTGCATCGCTTCTTTCCCGGATTTGTCCAGCCCTAGCGATCCGCAAAGCGCTTCGACGCCGCGGTCCGCCTCTTCGCGCAGCAATTTCCGTACATTGCCAATCTCGTCGTAAATCGTTTCCAGCTTGACGTCCGCCGTCATCACACGCGGCAAGTAGTGCTGCAGCACCGCACCAATCAAGCCGCTCACCACCGTGATCATCAGCAGCCACATCAGCACGCTCGTCAGCGTCCCGCCAAAGTGAAATCCCCCATGAAATAAAATCACCGGCAAACTCAGCAATCCCAGCCACAGATGCCCGCGCATCCACGCTTGCGCTCTTCCCAGCCGCCACGTGGGAACTCGCTTGCGCGCTCCGAGCAGCGCCGCGAAAATCATGAAGCCAAATCCGATTACCCCAAATGTCAATCCCAGCGGGCTTCCCCCACGCGGTCCTTCTGGCGCATGCGCGGCGTATGCCGCGTACACAACCGTCAGCACCGCAAGCATCACCAGCGATGCAGCCGCCCATCCGCGTTGTGTCTTATCAATTCGCACGCAATCTCTTTTCGCCGTGTAAGGTCATCCTTCCGAGGACGACCGGCCTTCTCCGCCGTGTAGGGCTAACCTTCTGAGGACGACCGCTCGCCTTCTCCGCTTCATTCCTTGTTTCCGCCAGCCAACATCTCCGAAAAAAACGTTCTCGGGTCCACGCGATGCGCGGCATCATGAGGGCAGGCGTACACGCAACTAGGCTCTTTCAAATGCGTGCACAAATCGCAAGAAGTCGCCTTCTGCTTCACCACTGCCTTCGTCCGCCCCGGCCGTTCTAGGTTTTCCACCATCACCTCGAACGGATGCAAATTGATGTTTCCGTAAGGACAGTTTCGCGCGCAAAGTCCGCACCCGATACACCAATCTTCAATAATCACTTCCAGCGAATTTCGCCTCCGGATCGCTCCCACCGGACATCCCACCATGCACAACGGATCGCGGCACTGCCGGCACGAAGTCGCTACCAGATACTGATCGAACCGCAAACCTTCCCGCACCAACCGTGTGATTCCGTCATGCGCATCTGCGCAAGCATTCACGCAAGCGTCGCACCGCGTGCAATTTTCCAAATCCAGAATCAGCAGGCTCTGCGCTTCCATCAATCCCTGCGAAAGAAACTGATCGATGGGCACGCTCCGGACCGTCTGCATTCTCTGCTGGTTCTGGGCGCTGCGCTCCGCTGCAACCGCTTCCAACCCTCCGCGCACGCTCGGGAAGCGCTCAATCATCTCCTGGAAATCGTCGCCCGAAATTCGCACCACTTCCACGTGATCCAGCGCCGTGCAGGTCGCTGTGCGTACTCCGCCGCCTAGCAATCCGATCTCTCCGAAATAATCTCCGCGCGAAAGATAAGCCAGCACCAGCTCTCCGCCCGGATACGTCTCCGAAATTTTCACGAATCCAATGCGCACCAGATAGAAACTACGCGCCGCATCGCCTTGCCGCGCGATCACCTGTCCCGGCGCAAATCGCTGCAGCTCCACACCTTGTTTCAAGCGTTCGATAAAGTCAGGTGATAGATCCGCGAACATCGGTACGCCGCGCAAATGATTTTCGAGCGCTCGCCGCCGGTAGTTCTGGTCGATCTGCGCCCGGAACGTTTTGTTCTTCAACATAATGTCCAAAACGTTGCGGAGCATTTCGAACGCCACCACTTCCGTTTCCGCAATCACCGTCGCCGACCGCGGATAAAAATTCATGCACGTCATTTCGCCGAAGAGATCCCCCGGTCCGAGTTCCGCAACTGGATTTCCGTACGCCAGGTCCACCGAAGCATCGATGGGGATCGTTCGATCGCGTGCCTCTTCTTCGCGGACATCTGTATCTCGCGCCGCCAGCGTGCTGGTGAGTTTCTTGAAGAGTCCTTTCGCTCCGCCCTGTGTTTTTACGTGGGCGATTGGCGCCGAAAGTGAAACTCGCGCCTTGCCTTCCAAAATATAAAAAGCCGTCGAGCCGAATTCCCCCTCGCGGCAAACAACCTCGCTTGCATGAAATCGCCGTTTGACGATTGCTCCGCGGTTCAGTTCCAGAAAGGTCCCCGAAACGCCTTGGAACACTGGCAATTGCAAAAGCTCTTCCGCTTCGAATCCCTGCGTATCCGGCCCAGCCGCAATCGACGTGCCCGCGACTGTTTTATTTGTCAGCGCGCCCGTGGGACACGAAACCATGCATTCTCCGCACGAAATGCATGTCGAATCACCCATCGGCGCATTCAAATCGAACGCAATCCCCGCCGAGTAGCCCTTTCCCATCCGCCCCAGCACAAAATTATTCTTAATCTCGTCGCAGCCGCGAATGCACCGATCACACAAAATGCAAGCATCGTGATCCACGGCGATAGCCAGCGAAGAATCATCCAACCCGCGCGAAACCGTCCGTTTTGCGAATCGCGTCTGCGTGATTCCCGCCGCTCGCGCCAACGCCTCCAGCTCGCAGTCACCCGACTTCTCTTGCCGCGCACACGGCGAGGGATGATCCGTGATCAAAAGCTCCAGCAAAGTCTTCCGCGTACTCAATACTCTCTCGGAATTCGTAACCACTTTCATTCCCGGCTCAACAGGCCGCACGCACGACGCCGTCAGCACCCGCGCTCCCGTGTCCACCACGCAAAGCCGGCAAACTCCCACCGCCGTCTCGTTTTGCAAATGGCAGAGCGTCGGAATCGCCGTGCCATTCATCCGCGCCGCATCAAACACGCTTGTCCCCGCGGCCACCCTCACGGGCCGTCCGTCAATCGTGATCTCCACAAGCTCCGGCAATTTGGTAATTGTATTCACAATCTCTTTCTTTTTCTTTTCCTCTTCTCGGTGTCCTCTGTGTTCTCTGTGAACTCTGTGTAAATCCTCTTGTTCGCCTTTCTCATTTCACCGTCAAGGCCGAATCCCCACTCGTTGCGCCTCTCCCGCCCTCGCCGCGGCCGCAAAACAAATCCCGCTTGGACACTTTCCCTTCAAAACATGCGCATCCACCTCTTCCCGAAAATGTTTCAGCACCGATTGCACCGGCGCCGGCACAATCTGTCCTAGCCCGCAAATCGACGTCAGGCTCATCGCCTGGCACAATTCATCGATCAATTTTAGATCCGCCCCGTACTGTTTTTCCGGCAAACCCCCGTGCGTCCACCGCACCAGCAAATCCGTCATCTTTTGCGATCCCACTCGGCACGGCACGCACTTCCCGCACGATTCGTTCCTGTAAAATCGCACCGCATTCAGCGCCATATCCAGCATGCAAGTCGTATCGTCGCAAACCACAATCGCGCCCGACCCCAGCATGGATCCCGCATCCGCCAGCGCTTTAAAATCCAGCCGGACGTCCACCATCGACGCCGGCAAATATCCGGACGACGGCCCCGAAGGGGCAAACGCTTTCAGTCGCCGCCCCCCGCGAATCCCTCCTGCATAATCAAAAAGCACCTCACGCATCGAAATTCCCATCGGTACTTCGAAAACCCCCGGCTTCGCCGCATGCCCGCTAACGCCCACAAATTTCAATCCACGCGAACCATCTTTGCCTTGCGTTTTAAACCACTCCACCCCGCGCTCCAAAATCTGCGGCACATTCGCAAACGTCTCGACGTTATTAACGGCCGTCGGTTTCTGCCACAATCCCGCCTGGCCCGGAAATGGCGGCTTATTCCGCGGTTCCGCGCGCTTCCCCTCAATCGCCTCAATTAACGCGCTCTCTTCCCCGCAAATGTACCCGCCTGGGCTGACGAAAATCTCCAAATCGAAACACAATTCGCTTCCCAAAATACTTCTCCCCAGCAGTCCCGCTTGATAGCACCGCCGCAACTCTTCCCCGAGAATCTCCTCTTGCAAATGGTATTCATGCCGTATGTAAAGAATCCCGCGCCTCGCTCCGGTAACTAGCCCCGCCACAATCATCCCCTCAATCACTAAATGCGGAAGGTGCGTCATGATGAAGCGGTCTTTGATCGTCCCTGGCTCGCTTTCGTCCGCGTTGCATACGATATATTTCTCCAGCCCCGGCTGCTTCCGCACCAAATCCCACTTCATGCTCGTCGGAAATCCCGCCCCGCCCATCCCGCGCAATTCCGAAGCCTTCAACTCCGCGAGCACTCCGTCCCAATCTCTCGTCGCCGCCAATTTTCGAACAACGCCGTATTTTTCGCCGTCGCGATAAGGGTCGGACTCGCACTGAACTCGCGCGTGCTCCGGATGCGGTTCACGAACCTCTTCGCCACGAATAACGTCACGCGCAATCTTTTCCGTCGTAGCCGCCGTTACATTTGCAAATATTTCGTCGTTAATCGAAACCGCCGGCGCCTGATCGCACCGTCCAAGGCACGACACATCGCGAATCGTCACATCCGCCGCGCTGCTCTTCGCAAAACGCTGCTCCAGCTCCTCGCGCAGCTCGCAAGCTCCATTCAAGTGGCAGCTCATATCCGCGCAAACGCGAACATCCGCTTTCGGCGGCGGCGCAAGGTAAAAATGTGGATAAAAGCTGGCAACGCCATGAATCTGATAAAGCGGAGTCTGCGAACGCTGGGAAAGCGCTTCCAGTTCCGCCTTGGGCAAGAAGCCGAAGCGAAGCTGAATAGCTCGCAAGTCGTCGAAGATCACGGCGCGGCGTCTCGCATCTGAAGGTGCCGGGCGAATCGCATCGCGCGGCGCAGGGTGTAGTACGGATTCCCCTGCATACTACTGGCGCCCCGCTGCCCTGTAAATAGAAGCCCGTTGCCTTTTCGCGCCACGCCGCGAAAAAGGCAACGCGGCGCCGCCTCCTTCCGCACGATAATGAGGCGAACGACTCGTCCGCCATTTCGAATGCGAATCGCCTCCATATCTCTTTGGCTGAGCGCGGCGCTGTGTCTCGCGCTGTCTTTTCCGCTTGCCATGGCTATCCGCGTTGCCTCTGCAAAAGAGCACAACGCCCAGCCAATTCCTTCGCCAGTCACTTCCGCCGGCACGTTGCCTGAACCACAAAAATATATCGGTCCCGGCTCCTGCGCCGCCACAAGCTGTCACGGCAGCGTCAAACCCGTTGCTGGCAGCCGCATCCTTCAAAACGAATATTCCACTTGGATCGTGAAAGACAAACACAGCCGCGCGTATCAGGCGCTCACCGGTGACATCGGCGAACGTATCGCACGCATTCTGAAACTCGACACGAAAGCCGAGGACGCTCCAAAATGCCTCGCCTGTCATGCGCTCTACACGACGCCCGAACAGCGCGGCCGTCCCTTCGAACTTTCCGACGGCGTCTCCTGCGAAACTTGCCACGGCCCCGCCTCTGCCTGGCTCGGCCCGCACACCACGCGCGACTGGACCCACGAAAAATCCGTCGCCCTCGGCATGGTCGACACGCGTAACGTCATTCATCGCACCGAAAAATGTCTCGGCTGCCATCTCGGCACAAAAGACAAATTTGTCGACCACGAAATGATCGCCGCCGGCCATCCCGATCTCTTCTTCGAACTGGATTCCTTTTCCGCCGTCATGCCGCGTCACTGGAAATCGCCGCGCGAATCCGCCGGCGGAAAACCCGTCGAAGACGCGGCCTGGGTCGGCGTCCGCGATTGGAGCGCCGGCCAAGCCGTCCAGCTCCGCGCGGAAATGGAGCGCCTGACATGGCGCGCAAAAGGCGAGCGCTTCGACAAAAAAGATGTCTGGCCCGAGTATTCGGAGCTTTCCTGCTTTGCCTGCCACCACTCACTCGGCCCGGCGAAAGACAGTTGGCGCCAAGCGCATGGATTCGCCGGACGCCGTCCCGGCGATCCCCCGTGGAACAGCTCGCGCTACGCAGTCTTCCGTTTGCTCGCCAAACAAATTGACTCTGCGGACGCTCAGGAACTCGATCGCAGAATTTCAGAAGTTTCCCGCGAAATGTCCAAGCTGAATCCGGATCGCAGCTCCGTTGCCGCGTCCGCTTCTGCCACCGCTCCCATCGCCCAACAGTTTGCCGAGCGCCTCGCCGCCATGCAGTACGATCAACCTCTCGTCCTGCGCATGCTGCACCAAATTTCGGATGACGCCGAATCCATCTCTCTCGCCGGCGAACGCTCCGCTGAACAAGCTGCTATGGTCATGGATTCCTTTTACATTGCTTATAGCAACGAAGCCAAGCCTGCGAACGCAGACGATGTTCGCGCCGCCATCAACGAACTCTTCCGCGAACTCGAGAATCCATCCGCCTACAACGCCGACCAGTTCGCCGCCTCGCTCCGCAGAATCGGAACCCTCCTCCAGTAGCAAGCTTTCGCGCAATGCTGCGATAATCAATTCCTGAACGAGTAGCTCAGGCTCGGAAACTCGCGGCGACCTTCTTGGGCGCGATAGGACCTCTGCTAGTGAATCGATTCGAAAATTGGATCTGCGCGTCTTCGTTCTGGCGCGGTGTAACGCGCAAGAAGGTGCTTCCCTGGTTGTTGTCCGGCATTGATTTGGGCGATCACATCCTGGAAATTGGTGCCGGCGCTGGCGCTGCGACGAAAGAATTGCGAAGCCGCGCGGACCGCGTAACGAGCCTCGAGTACAGCCGCCAACTTGTCACGAAGCTTGCCGCTCAGAACAATCGCCAACACGGCAGCTCGGCCTCCAACGGCGAAGTGTTGCAGGGCGATGCGTCCGCATTGCCTTTCCCGGGAAAAACATTTTCCGCGGTAATCGCCGTGCTCATGTTGCACCATCTGAAATCTCCAGAGGCACAGGACGCTGCGTTTGCGGAAGTATTTCGCGTGCTGCGCTCTGCTGGCGTTTTTGTCGCTCTCGACATTCCGGATGGCTGGCTGCATCGCATTGCCCACATTCGCAGTACCTTTGTGCCGCTTGCTCCTTTGACCGCTCACCATCGCCTCGTGACGGCCGGCTTTTCAAGCGTCTCAATGGATTTCCAGCGCGGGTTTTTTCGTCTGCGGGCTTCGCGTGCGCGGGGCGCCGATAATTCCTGACACGCCGCGCGTTGACGCCGTTTCCTCTTGCCCGTAGCATAAAATCATGAGCCCTTCCGCGACTCGCAAATTCCCTCCCGGTCCCGCTTTCGGGCTCCTACGTTGGTGGCAAGGCCCGCTTAGCGGTGCCGACCCGCTTGCCTATTTTTCGAATATTGTCCGCGAATACGGCGATTTCGTGGGCATTCAAATCCTCAATTTCCGAATCCTACTCATCAATCATCCGGACCAGATCGAAGATGTCCTCGTCACTCACCCGCGAAAATTCATCAAAGGCCGCGTGCTTAAAGCCAATAAGCGCGTTTTCGGAAACGGTCTGCTGACCAGCGAAGGCGATTTCTGGCTGCGCCAGCGTCGCCTTGCGCAGCCCGCCTTTCACCGCGCGCGCATCGCCGGTTATGCCTCCACCATGGTCGAATACACCGAGCGCCTCCTGCACGAGTGGCAGGACGGCGAAGAACGCGACATCCACAAAGAAATGATGCGCCTCACTCTGCAAATCGTCGGCAAGACTCTCTTCGACGCCGACGTCGAACGCGACGCGCAAGACGTCGGCAAATCCCTCGAGCTCCTTCTCCATCTCGGCGCCAATTTCCGCCGCGCGATTTTTGTTCCTCAATGGCTTCCCACGCCGACGAATCTCAGGCTTGAGCGCGCCATCCGCCAAATCGAAAAGGTCCTCTACCGCATCATTGCGCAGAAGCGCGCCTCCGGCCGCGATGCTGGCGATCTCCTCTCCATGCTGCTTGCCGCCCAAGACGACGACGGCTCGCGCATGACCGATCAGCAGCTTCGCGATGAAGCCATCACCCTTTTTCTCGCCGGCCATGAAACTACCGCGAACACCCTCTCCTGGACATGGTGGCTTCTAGCGCAAAATCCCGCAGTCGAAGCCAAACTCCACGCCGAACTAAACGCCGTCCTCGCCGGCCGCGCCCCCTCGCTCGACGATTTGCCAAAACTCGCCTACACGAATCACGTCATCACCGAGTCGCTCCGTCTCTATCCTCCCGCTTGGGGCACCGCCCGCACCGCCATTGAAGAGCACGAAATTGCCGGGTATTCTGTTCCCAAAAATTCCGGCGTCTCTTTCGCGCAATGGACGGTCCAACGCGACCCCCGCTGGTACGATGCCCCCGAAGAATTTCGCCCCGGCCGGTGGGAAGGCGACCTGCTAAAGCGCCTGCCCCGCTTCGCCTACTTCCCCTTCGGCGGCGGCCCGCGCCAATGCATCGGCAATTCTTTCGCGCTAATGGAAGCCGCCCTGGTTCTAGCGACAATCGCGCAGCACTACCGTTTCCGCCTAGTCGAAGGTCATCCCGTAGTCCCTCTAGCCTCCATCACCCTCCGTCCGCGCCATGGCATCCGCGCAACCCTCGAATTCCGCCCGGCCAAATCTCGCACCGCCTCCGAATCCACTCACTAGCCAGCTGCAAAGTGTGGCTGGCGAAATCGAAAAATGTCCCCGCCAGCCGAGCCGCTGCTTTCATCCAAAGCTGCTTGCACCCGAACCGAAACAACGCCGCATTCCGGCGGTGGGAATGTCTCCTGGCTCAGAAATTTGAGGCGGGGCTTTCCTCGAAGATGAGTTGTTTGTCCATGTCGAGCATTTGCTTCCTGTAGAAATGTACAACAGCGAAAGGAATGGCGAGCACCGGAATGAAAAAGCAGGCGCGCCAGGGATCTGCGAGGGACCAGGATTCGAGTTCAGGAATGTAGGACGTGAAAATCAAGGAGCCGAAAAGGTATGCGACGAACACCAGGGCCGAATGGCTTTGAAACTGCGGGTAGGAGCACGTAAACGGAATTTTGCGGAAGCGCAGGAGAAGGAGTTCGACGAACGCTATACTGCATGCTGCGAGGATGGCGGTATGAAGAAGCGCAATTCCGAATCCCCAAAGGAGAAACGAAGAGACGAAGCAGATCGGGACTAACGGCGCAAGAGAAAAAGTGAGAAGCGCCTTCCTGGCGATGGGACGAGTTTGCAAACTGTTCGCGTCAATCCAAAGCGCGAAGATCCAATTGGCGCGAAGGTCGGAAGGAATCTCGAAGGCAAGGCGGATTCCAACGATGATACAGAAGCTCAGAACGAATGGAATACAGAGAAGATCCTCGGAAGGATAGCGCAGCGCAGCAGCCGCGCCGCCGTGGAAGGCTGAAGCTAGAGATTGCGCGCTCACGACCAAGCCCATGGCCACAAAAGCCGCGGCGATTTGCAAGTGCGCTTCGTTGCGGAGAAGTGTTCGCGTGATGAAGTGGAAGCAAGCCCGCTGCGGTGGGTTGCTCAAAACAATGTCGTCGAAAAGTTTGACGGGCAGAAGATGAAATTGCGAGCGTGGAAGGGGACCAACGTCGGCGGTTTCCGGAGTGCGAATGAAGGAGCGGCGAAAAGCCAACGCATAAGACAGAAAGGCAATAGCTAAAGAAAAGGCGATTGCCAACAACGCGGTGCGCGTCAGTGCGGCAAAAAACGGATTGGCGCCGTTGCCCCAGAAGCTTTGACCGAGTCCTAAAAACCAAACAGGAGGAAGAAGATTGACCGCTAGTTTACTGAAACGCGCGACTTGTCCTAGGAATGACGGCACAGCAAAACTTGTTGCGAGAAGCCCAAGAAAGAAAAGCGCGATTAGAAAACGAACGTACATCGAGACTCTGCGAAACACGGAGTAGGGTAAGAGAGCCATCATTAGCCCGATGACGGCGAAGACAGCGAAAAAGCTGAACACGCTGGCAAGGGCGACCGTGGCAGCATGGCCTGCCGCGAATCGCAGAACCACTGTAAGAGAGACTTGCGAGCCGACGACCGCGACGGGAAAGAGAACAAAACTGGCGGCGTTCACGTCGAGAGTGAGCGCGGCGGCGAGGAGTAAAATTGCGGCGAAGTTCCCAAGAAATATTCGGCGCAGAGAAATGGGCAACGGCACGATGTTGGAGTAGTCGCGGCGATCAAGAAAGAGAGCGTCCCAGCGCCAGAGGGCTGCGGCACCCGTGACGACCATGCTGAGGACGATGAAGAAATATTCGTCGGAAATGGCGGCTGTAAAAGGATCGAAGACTGTCTCGCCGCGCATCCAGCGGAACAGCGAACCATATTTTTCAAAAAGAAGAAGTGAAACGAGAGCGCCGGGCATCGCCAGCAGAATGAGAATGACGCCAAGCCCGACGTCCATTTCGCCCGCGCCAGAATCTCCCCCGCCGTGAAACACGCGGCCGATGAAAACGCGCAGAAGAGTTGCAAAGGGGCGCCGTGAATGGGCCTCCCAAGTATCCCGGAAGAATTGTTTTGCGCGGGCGATCACGCGGCAACCATCACATCGACGATCTTGTTCGCGATTTGCGCGACGTCGCGATCTTCAACAAGATTGAGAAAAACTTGCTCAAGCGAGGATTCGCCAATGCGCTGGCGAACTTCCGCCGTGGAACCGCTTGCGATGACTTGGCCTTTGCGTAAGATCAAAAGGCGCGAACAGACTTTTTCAACCACTTCAAGAACGTGGGAGCAATAGAAAATGGTCTTGCCTCGCGCGCTCAACGATTGAATGAGATTTTTGAAGATGAGCGCGGAAGTGACGTCGAGGCCGGAGAGAGGCTCGTCGAGGACCAGCACGTCAGGATTATCCATGAGAGCCGAGATGAGCAGAATGCGTTGGCGCATGCCCTTGGAATACGAGCCAATCGATAGATGGCGATGCGGAAAAAGAGAAAACAATTCCAGGAAGGAATCGATTTTCGCTTTCATGCGTTGCTGCGCCATGCCCCGCAGGGTGCCGACCAGCTCCAAATATTCGTACCCGGTCAAATAGGGGTAAAGATTGGCTTCTTCGGGAACGTACCCGAGATGCTTGCGATAGCCGGCTAGATCTTCTTGAATATTTTTGCCGTGAAAAAGCACCTGGCCTTGCGTGGGTTCGAGCAGGCCGATCAGCATTTTTACGGTGGTACTTTTGCCGGAGCCATTGGGGCCGAGATAGCCGAGGACCTGGCCGGGCTCGAGAGAGAAATCGATAGTGTGAACGGCGAGCACCGAGCCGTAGTACTTCGTGAGCCCTCGCGCTTCGAGCATCGGGCGCCTTCCTGCGAGAAGACAAACCGCGAACGAATCCCGGGATAATTCGTTGGACACCGAAGGAGTCCAAGAAGTTTCCAGAAATTCCAGATAGCCAGGCGTCAGAAGCTCGGTGGCCGCCCTCTAAGAATCTGAGTCGCTCGCGCAGCTAAGCGGGAGCGGCTCGTTTGCGCCAGAAAAAGTAGGCAGGAACGCCGAGAACGAAGAGAGCGACTGCGATAGCCAGGTTGATAAATTGTTTTGGATCGTAGAGCGCGACGACGATGGCGTTGCCGACGATGGCGGCGGCGGCGAGGACGAAAAGCAGAGGAGTCCAGGGGTAGCCGGGGACGCGGTAGGGGATGGGCAGTCCTTTGGCGGCGCGGCGCAGCGGGAAAATGGCGGCGGCGCCGAGGCCGTAGAAAATCCAACCGATGAAAATGACGCCGCCGATTAAATCGGCGAATTTGCCGGCGCACGCGAGGACCGCGGACCATACGCCCAGCGCGACAATCGCGGCGGCCGGCGTCTGGAAGCGCGGATGGACTTCGGCGAGTTTCTTGAAGAAGAGGTTGTCATTGGCCATGGCGTAGAAAACGCGCGGGGCGGTGAGGATGACGCTGTTGGCCGCGCTAAACGTGGAGATGAGGATGGTGACCGCGACGATGATTTCGGCTTTGCGCCCGAGGACTACCCCCACCGAGGTAGAGGCGATGGTGTTGCTCGCGGTGGCGCCGGCGGGGCCGAGGGCGACCAAGTAGGCGACGACGGCGATGACGTAGAGGGCCGCGAGAGTGATCGAGCCCAGCAGGAAAGCTCGCGGAAATGCTTTCTGGGGATCGACGACTTCGCCGGCGCTGTAGGTGCCGAACTGCCAGCCCTCGTAGGCCCAAAGGACGGCTATCATGGCCAGGCCGAAATTCGAGAGCAGGCCAAGGCCGTGCTGGGTTGACCCAAGTGCGGCGGGTAAGTCGCTGGCGTGGCTGCCGAGGGAGAGAAGGATGGCGCTGAGTATTACGATGATGCCGACTTTGATGAGTGTGGTCCAATTTTGAAGATCGGAGCTCTTGCGAGTGCCCCAAACGTTGACGGCAGTGACGACGGCAATCATGGCGACGGAGAGGACAGTTTTGCCGAGGGCGTTGAGGAGGATGATTTCGGCGAGGTGCTCTGTGAAGGCGCGGGCCAGGGCGGCGACGGAGCCGCTGGCGATGACGAGGAAGAGGCACCAGCCGTAGAGAAAGGCGGAGACGCGGCCGAAACCGTCGCGGATGAAACAGTAGAGGCCGCCGGCTTCGGGATTGGTGGCGGCGAGCTCGGCGTAAGTAAGGGCGCCGAGGAGAGAGAGGACGCCGCCGACTATCCAGACGAGGAGTGAGAAGCCGACCGAACCGTTCAGCTGGCGGAGGATCAGGCCGGGCGTTAGAAAAATGCCGGAGCCGATGACCGAGCCGATGAAGAGTAAGAAGAGATCGCGGAGGCGGAGGGTGCGGAGGAGTGGGGGCATCAGGCGGCGGCGCTGAGCATCCTGGACGTGGGGCGGTTGGTCAAGGGATGCATCATAGCCGGACTTAGCAAGCGGTCAATCGAAAGTTTTGGCCGGACATCGACTGCCGGTGGAGCAGTGGCTCTGCCGTCGCCAAGTCGGTACCTGCGAAAAGGTGCACAGGCCGGAGGGACGGGGCCGCCGAGATTAGTTAACGGCTTGTGCGGCCGGGGGGATGCCTGACACTTTAGACCGGGCGGATATCTGACACTTTCTGGTTCGGTTTGGCAAGTGGCTTTGAGAAAACGGAAGGGGACGCGTCCTCTTCCCTTTCCTCAAAGTGGGACGAGTTGGTCAGCAACGGCGCCCCCCGAAGTTGCGGGCTGTCGAACAGCGCGATGGGATGCGGCGCGAAGTACACCGTGAACCAGCGGTCGTCTTCCCGCAACAGGCCTGCTTGCTCGCTCCACAGAACCTCGCTCAAAAACACGTCGTGTTGCTTCCAGCGAAAATGGCCATGTGGCCGCACGCTGCGGACTTGCATATACCGGGGATACTCCGGTTCCGGCACGCGGGACGGAAATTCCCTCGCTGACGGCCGATTGGCCGCTGGCGGTTGGGCCACTTCCTCTTCCATCGTGCGATGCATCCGTTCGTGTCTTCCGTTTTGCTCCGGATGTCCCGCTGCGATGCGCTCCGGCACGATCCCCAACTTGATCCACCACACCGCCAGCCGCGATAATCCCGCCACCGCGTGCGAGGCGAACGGCGGACCATTGTGCGTGCGCATCGCTTCTGGCATCCCGTACTCGCGAAAAGCCGCTTCAAAAATCGCCTGCACCCTCTCCGTGTTGGTCTTCTCCACCGTCTGACAGCGCAGCAGGTACCGGCTGTAGGCGTCGGAGATGGTCAGCGGATCGATGCGCTCGCCATCCGCAGTGCGAAACCAGCCTTTGAAATCCGCACACCACACGCGGTTGACTTCCTCGGCATGCGCCAACGACGCCATGTACGGTGCGGTGTGCAAGCGCTTCTTGCGCGGCACCACCAGACCTTCGCGCTTCAACAACGCCTCGATCGTGCTGCTCGCCGGCCAGTTCCGCCACGGCTCGTCCCGCTCCAGAATGCGTTTCAGTTTCCGCGGCCCCCAGCGCATGTGCGTCTGCCGCAGCTCCAGCACCTGCTCTTCGATCTCCTCCTCCGTCTGGTTGTGATGCCGCTGCGCGGCGTGACTCTGCGCCAGCAGCCCGCGGAGGCCGCACGCGCGGTACCGGTGCAGCGTCACATACCCTGTCTCGCGCGAAATCTCGTACCGCTGGCATAGCTCCGTCATCCCCTCCTCACCTTCCTCGTATTCCAAGATAAACCGCACCCTTTCTTCCATGACACTGCTCGCTTTCCACGGCATCGGCGCTCCTTCCTTCTTGCGCCTGCCATTATTCACAGTGTCAGGAATCCCCCCGGTCTATTTTGTCAACCATCCCGCAGTCTGTACCCCCGATGCGGGTCCCCCCTGGTTTTTTGTAAATGCGGATTCTAAAGGACTTAGGTTTCTTGTAAGTTGATTAGAATGAGCATTTGCAGGTAGTTTTTGTAAATGTTCATTCTAAAAGGCTTACAAGTAAACATAATGCCAGTCCTGCACACGCGATTTATGGTCTGTAAAGCAACGCAGTTAAGGGGTTCTTGCTTTCATCTGGCGTGGAGGAGGTAGCACCAAAACAAAAACGGCAGCCAGTGGCTGCCGCAAACTAAGCTTGTCCCTAGATACAATAGTAATTGGGAGCGAAGGTCCGGTCAAGACAAAAATGTTGCCGGGTCAGTTTCCGATTTCGCGAGGACGCAGGACTTGAGTGAGGGTTCTGGTGGATCGATCACCGCCGGACACAGAGAACCGGTTAATGATTCGGCTGTGGCACATAGGGCTTCTGAATGGTTTCCCGCGTTTCAATAGAAAAGAGCTGGAAGTCGGAAAAGGTGTGTTCGATGATCATTCTGCGCTGGGCATAATCGGTGTACCCCACGATGTAGTGGGGCAACCAGATTTCCACATTTAGCGAATGAGACTTTACCGGCGCGTAATCCACCGAAATCGCGATCTCACTCAGATCGATCATCAGAATCGGTCCCACCAAATTTGTTTCGAGATGCATTATCTGACCTGAGTCTGCGGCGATCCATGCGCGACCCTTGATACTGAGCGGGCGAAGTTCAGTGGCGTTGACAACTCGCGGGTATACTTCGACGGGGGTTTCCATCGTTATGGTCCGGGGCCGCTTCCCTTTCCTTTGGCGAAAATGAACCACCCACGCAGGCTGACGATTCCATTGTGTGGCACCTTCGCAGCGCATCTCGTAGTCCCCTTGAAGCGCAGGATGAAAGATCAGGGCTAAGACCGGCAGTCCCTTGTCTAGAATCGAGCTGAGAGGCTGGTTCTGGGTCCTCTCAAGCGGTGTGCGGGTTTCGTGAATTTGGAGAGGCTCGAAAGTTTTTCCAAAATCAACCAGGTAGTCGAATTTGGGTGCGAGTGAAATCTCGGGCAGGCCCTGTCTGTCTGTTTGTTGGTAGCGGATCTGCTCGTGGGCAACAAACTTCTGGAGATGGTCGACGAGCTCCTCGGCGCGTTGTCCGGCCTGATTCAGCACATCAGGAAGGGAGCACGACGGAGCCGGGGAGAGAGTCAAAATGGGAGCGTCCACGCGAGGCGGATCCCATCGCAATGGAGATGCCTTCTTTTCCGCTCCTTGTCGCGGCCGGGCGAGAGGAGTTTTGGCGAGCGAGCGAGTTGCGAGCACCACTCCTCCCGAGAGGAAAGCGAGCGCAATGAAGCACGAGGCAGCGCGACACCGGGTGGCTCCGAGAATGCGAGTCATAGGCAATCCGCGAAGACAAAAGAGGCCAAGTTCCGCGGCGATGGGTTGCCCATAATGCTCCTCCAATCCGTGGTCCTGAGAATCTCCGCAGCGATAGGAACGATCGTAATCATACTGCTGGCTCAAGTCTCCCAGTGGAGAATCAGGGTTTATGGTAAAAGGCAAACTTTATTCTGGCATCGGTCATGCTCACGCGAGTGATGGCAAATTGAGATGCCGAGTTGGATGCCGACTGATAATTGGCCGACAGGGAGAGCAGAAACGCCCACAAGAACCGCAGCATAATCGTGAGGCTCCATCGAATTTCATGTGCAAACTATCACGGCTGGAACTTTGCCGGAATGCCTAAGCCCTGGCAAACGCCATAACTGGAGAAGTGGAAACGACTCCTGATCCATTGGATAAATATCTGGAAAAACGGTGTGCGGGCACTTTCCCAGGGTCCGTTGCAGGAATATTCACGGGGGCTGTGGCGAGCATCGCTCACGGCGGCCGTAGAAAGCCTCCTTTTATGAGTAACTTACAACGGTATTGACCGATTCGGGGAGTACTTTTGCCGCTGGGGATTCCCACCTTTTTGCTCGACCGTATAATTTCGACATACGGAGTTACCTGAACCCATTGTTGTCCAAACGGCTCGAATCTTTTTTCGGATTCCGGTGTTAGATGAGGTATAGGTCGGGCAAGTTTGAATTTCCGATGCATTTTTAGAGTCGAAAGCTGAAGCTCCACAAAGTTCATAATAGGAGGAATTTGCAATGCCTAAGCGAACGTTTCTTCGAGTACTTCTTCTTGCTCTTTGCTTGCCGTTAGGGCTCGCTTGCATGACGCCTT
The DNA here is from genome assembly GCA_049794595.1 of Candidatus Acidiferrum sp. Lineage (GTDB taxonomy): Bacteria > Acidobacteriota > Terriglobia > Acidiferrales > UBA7541 > Acidiferrum. Next base: position 11,904 of record JBARCY010000019.1, on the reverse strand, counting down.
CTGCTTCCGCGCAAATCGTGGTGGGGATCTCTGTTCATGTCGCACCTCCGGCACTGCCCGTTTACGTTCAGCCGGCCTGCCCGACCGAGGGCTATCTCTGGACGCCAGGTTATTGGGCTTATGGCGACGCAGGCTACTACTGGGTGCCCGGAGTATGGGTAGCTCCGCCGAGCGCGGGTTTGCTGTGGACTCCCGGATACTGGGGCTTCGCCGGAGGCGTTTACGGATTTCATGCCGGCTACTGGGGACCGCATGTCGGGTTCTATGGCGGCGTGAATTACGGATTCGGTTATGGCGGGGTAGGATTCGTGGGCGGCGAATGGCGCGGGGGACACTTCGCGTATAACACCGCCGTGCTCAGTGTAGACACTGCGGTAATCCACAACACCTTCGTCGACAGGACGGTCGTCGTCAACGCCGGCGTCGGCGCCCACGTGAGCTTCAATGGCGGCGTTGGCGGAACGGTCGCGGTTGCGACGGCCCAGGAGCGCTTGGCCGTGAATGAGCGGCACTTCCAGCCAACCTCCGAACAGATGACGCACGAACACACGGCCAGCTTGGACAGGTCTAATTTTGCGTCCGAGAATCACGGTCGGCCAGCGAATCCTGCGATGAGCAGAGTCGGAGAACGCGCGCACAATCAGCAGGAGAGGATCGCCAATGGCGTGGCCAACGGCAAAATGACGCCGGGAGAAACAGCCAGGGTCGAAGGGCAGGAGCAGCACATCCATCAGCAAGTTAAGGATGATCGCGAGGCCAACGGAGGGAAGCTGACTGCCAAAGAAAAGAAACAGGTTAATAAGGAGCAGAACAAGACGAGTAAGGAAATTCACAAAGACAAGAACAAGGATAAGGACAAGGACAAGAAGTAGCGCTTCCAATAATTCGTAACAGAATCTGGGAATCGTGCGGTAAACCAAAGCCGGGAGGCGAAATCGCCTCCCGGCTTTTTTGTTCGATTTTTGGCTTTGGGTGTGAAGAACGAAAAGATGGAATGTACACAGAGGACACGGAGAGCGCAGAGGGCACGGGGAAGAAAAAGCAAGAGGGGCACGGCGTGCCCCTACGGGAGATGAAACGGGCGCCGAGGAAAACTCAAGGAGTATGCGAGCGAAAGATTAGGTCGAACCAGGGTCGCCAGGATTTGCCGAAGTCGAAGGAGATGACGGCGGTTTCGCGGACGGAACCGTCGGGTAGTGGCTTCCAGACGCCGCGGACTTCACGTTTTTCGCCGGTTGAAGTGAGATCGGAGCCGGAGAGGACCATTTCGCCGGATTGGAATTTGCCTTCGATGATGAGGAGCTCGCCGTGATTGGTGACCCAGGTTTGATGCCAGAGTTTGCGCGTGGCGTCGTAGATGCTGAAGCTTTCGCCTTGGTGGCCGGAGAGGCCTTGGTAGTCTTCGTGAATCACGCAGCCGTCGAGGATGCGATTGACGCGGATGTGGGCGTCTTTTTTGGTGGTGCCGATGTCGAAGGAATCCCAATCGCCGAGCCAGAAATCGAATTGATGGTATTCGGGGGCGGAGCAGGAGGCGGGCTTCGAAGACTGTCCCGCGAGAGAAGTAAAAGAAGAGAGAATGCACCCTGCCAAGATTAAAGCGAAGATAAAGGCGAGGCAGAATCGTACGCGTTGAGCGTTGGCTTTCCTCATTGGGATTGAAATCCTGACAATTCCTTTCTGTTCGTTTCTGGCGGCGAAGGCTAGCAGAGTGACGCCGCGCGAGCAAACGATGTAATGGGTGCAGGCGGGGGTGTATCGGGGTGTGTTTTCGCCTGCACCCATCCTGGGTGATGCAATTCGGACTATTTCGACAAGCGCTGCTCCGTGGGATCGCAAGTTCGTGTATATCGGTATGCGATGCGAGGCAGAGCAGTGGCGGCTGTCGCGCTCAAGGGCTCATTCCTTTTCTAGCGGCAGGCGAAAGTGGCCGATGGTGATTTGCTGACGCATCTGCTGCTGAACATCGGCGGAAATACTGACTTTTTGCGAGTCGCCATACGCGACGGGGTCGCCGGGATCGCAGGGAACGAGCAGGACGGCGTGCGCGACGGACGTGACGGAGCCGTTGGAGACAACGTTGGCTTGGGCGGCGATTTCGCCGCGGTCATTGATGCCGCCGGTGGAGGATACGTCCCAACTGGCGCTGGCGGAACCGATTAGAGAATTCAAGGCGGTCATGGTTCCATTTTCGTAGATGAAGGCGCGGGGGTTGTCGAAGAAAAAGTCGGAGAAGGAGACGCCGACAATTTGATTCTCGTCGTTGATGTCGGTGGCTTCGCTCATGGCGTCGCCGGACAAAGTGCCGAGGTTTTGCATGCCGTGCTCTTTGGTCCAAATGAAGGCTAGAAACCTGAACTGGAGCTGGCCGGCGATGACATCGTCGGGGCCGTTTGCGAAGCCCGCGATGACGCCACGATCATTGATGGCGCCGGGCGTGTTCCAGCCGTGGCCTCCAAGGTTGCCGAGGTCGATGGGCCGACCGTTTTGCCAGAGAAGGGCATGAATGGCGGAATAGGCGCCGATGGCAACGTCGCACTGTCCGGAGATGCCGACGGCCTGGCCTAGATCATTAATGGCCGTGGCGGCTCCATCTGGGTCGCCTGGATAGGGAGGAAGCTCGCGGACGTGCCAATGGCTGCTCCAGTCGCGTTCCCAGAGAGTGGCTTCGAACTGGAGGAATTGCGTGGCTCCAGGAGCCGGGGGCGCGCAAGTTGGGTCGTTCGCGCTTTTTTCGGCCCAGCCAACGATTTGGCTGAGGTTGTTGTCGCCGGCGCCGATGGAGTTGTTGCCGCCAAGTCCGGGAAGCTGGACCATCTGGCCGCGTTGCCATGCGAAAGCGACGCAGGAATTGCCGCTGACCAAACCGAATGCGGGGCAAGAAAAGGTTTCGTTGAGAGGATCGTGCACACCGTCTTCTGTGGTGCCGGAGATCAAGCCGAAATTATTTTTGACAGGCCAAGCGACATCGCTGCCGGGGCCGCCGAGCGTACCGAGAGGGATTTGCGCGCCGTTGGCCCAGAGAGTCGCGAGCTGAGTGCCGTTCGACTCGGTCGAGAAGCCTGTAGCCCAGCCAATGTTGTTGATGGCATTGGCGGCGCTGACTGGTCCGCCGAGCGTGCCGAGATCAATCACGCGGTAATGGGTTGGCGGCGAAGCTGGATGGTCTTGCGCGGCGAGCCGGGCTGAAACCGCCAAGGCGGCGAGTAAGATTGTTGCGGCGAGTGTTGCGGAAATTTTGAGCTGCATGTTGCCTCCAATGGATTTTTTTGCTGCCGAACGATTGGGTGAAAGGCCCACGTGTTTTCCGTCCCCTTTCCTGGTGCACAAAGCTTTCTTGGGACTGGGCAAGCCGGATCAGCGGATCGAGCTGCACCTGCGGAAATGAACATAGATTTGTTTAGAAGCAAGCGTTGGACGTTTACGGACATCACTGTGGGGGAAAGTGGACGTTTGCGGACGCGGCTCTTGCATGGCGATGAGCCGCTGCAAGCGCGTGGGAATGACGAAAACGCAAAAAAAGGGGTTTGCAGCGTGGTCCGAAAACGTCCAGTTTGAGGAGTGGAATCAATTAGTCTAGAGCGGCGTTGCGAGGGGTTCGTAGGATGGGGAGAGGGTCAGCCTCGGAAGGATGACCCCACGGTGAAAGATGAAGCTGGACCTACAAATATGCGAGCGGGCGAGACTCTCGCGCGATCCGCGGTTCGACGGAAAGTTTTTCATTGGCGTGCTGGGAAGCGGAGTGTATTGCCGGCCGATTTGTCCGGCGCCAACGGCGAAAGAAAAGAATTGCCGTTACTTCGCGACCGCGGCAGCCGCGGCGGAAGCGGGATTTCGGCCGTGTCTGCGGTGCAAGCCGGAGTGTTCCCCGGGAACACCCGCGTGGCTGGGAACTTCAAACACCGTGTCGAGGGCGCTGCGATTAATTGAAGAGTGCGGTCTGGAAGATGGAGGTGTGGAGGCTCTCGCAGAGCGATTGGGAATCGGGGCACGCCATTTGCGGAGGCTGTTCTTGAAGCATTTGGGTGCGACGCCAAGTGCGGTGGCGAGGACGAGGCGGCTGCACTTCGCGAAGAAACTGATTGACGAGACAAGCTTGCCAATGAGCCACATTGCGATGGCGTCGGGATTTGGATGCGTCCGGCGATTCAACGCGACGATTCGAGCGACGTTTAAGCGCCCGCCAACGCGCATTCGGAAGATCGCTCGGCAGAAAAGCCGATTGCCCGAGAACGAATATTTGTTCCGACTGGGGTTCCGAGCGCCGTATGACTGGGACGGAATGTTGAAATTTTTGGCGCCGCGAGCGATCCCGGGCGTGGAGATGGTCGAGGCGGGGTGCTACCGGCGGAGCATTTCCTTGAACGAAGAGCAAGGCCATTGCGAAGTGTCGCTCGATGCGAAAGGGTTGGCGCTTTCGGTACGGATTCAGTTTGGGGATTCGCGTGCGCTGTTTGTGATTATCGAGCGGATTCGGCGGATGTTTGATTTAAGCGCCGACTGGCAGAAGATTGCCGCGAGATTGCGGAAGGATCCAGAACTTGCGCGAAGAATGGAAATTAGTCCGGGGTTGCGCGTGCCGGGATGCTGGGATGGATTCGAGTTGGCGGTGCGGGCAATCTTGGGGCAGCAGGTGACGGTGAAAGGAGCATCCACGCTTGCGGGCCGGCTGGTGGACGCGTGGGGGCGGCCGTTTTTGGGGCCGCGCGGGCTAACGCATCTTTTCCCTAAACCGGAAGTTTTGGGGGAGGCGAAATTTGCGGCGCTGGGATTGACGGCGGCGCGGGCGGAGACGATTCGCGGACTGGCCAGAGCAGTTTGCAGCGGAAAGATCCGTTTCGAAGGGATTATCGACACGGAGGAGTTTCTAGCACGGCTATGCGAGATTCCGGGGATCGGGAAGTGGACAGCGCAGTACGTGGCGATGCGGGCGCTCGGAGAGCCGGACGCGATTCCAGTGGGCGACCTTGGATTGATGAGGGCGTTGGGGTTGGAGAGTGCGCGCGAGCTTGAGGTACGATCACAGGCCTGGCGGCCTTGGAGGAGCTACGCGGCGATGTATTTGTGGGATGTTGGGGATCACGGGAGGAAGGGGGTGGTGAGTGGAAAGAAGAAAGTGATTGGTGGGACTAGCGACTCGCATGTGGCGATGCCAGTCGCGGTATAGGAATAAACGTTTTGCGCGCGGGCGAAGTGCTAAGAGAAAAGATTTACATAGAGAGCGCCCGGACCGGGTCGGGGTAAACTCCGGGCATAGAGGGCACGGAGAAGAAGAGACAAGGCGGGCGCGGTGCGGAGGGCAGGCCAAGTCCGGCCCCTACAGAGAGCGCGAGAGATTAGGAGCGGAAGAGGACGGATTCGCGCTGGAACATTTTGATGGCGATAAAGAGAGCGATGGCGGCATAGACGCAGTTGGAGGTGAAGATCAGAGCGATCAGATTCCAGTGATAGGTGCCGGCGACGAGTTCCTTGCAGAGAAGGCTGGTGCCGAGAATGGGAATGAGGGAAAGCTTGGAAGTGAGCTCGACGCCGGGGAGCATAGCGGCAATAGCGGGGATGATGACAACGAAAGTCATGGGCGTGAGATAACTCTGGGCTTCCTTGTAGGTTTTGGCGAAGAGGGCGATGGTCATGAGCACCGCCGAGAAAAGGACGGCGATGGGGAGGGCCATGAGGAAGACGGAGGCGACGGTTTTGAGTCCGAGGTGAAGGAGAAGGCCGGCGGCGGCGGCACGACCACCCTCGGATTGTGAAGTGTAATGGCCCAAGACCGCGAACGAAACGCCCATGGACAAAACGGAAAGGGCGGCGGTGCCAAGGGCGGCGGTGAGGATTAAAAAGAATTTGCCCAACACGAGGTGGGTACGGGAGATGGGACTGGAGAGGATGGTTTCCATAGTGCCGCGTTCTTTTTCACCGGCGGTGAGATCCATGGCGGGATACATTGCGCCGGTCATGCAGAGAAGAATGACCATATAGCCGATGATGCCGCCCAGAGCGGCGCCGCTGACTTTTTCAGGAGGGGCTACGTTTTCCTGTTTGACATCAAACGGGTTCAAAAGGGTTTCGGGGAGATTCTTGGCAGCCAGGCGCTCTTTAACGACCGTATCGCGATACTGCTTCATGTACTTATCGACTTTGTCGCTCGCAAATTCGGACTTCAATTCACCTTCGTAGTTATAGATCTTGACGGTCTCTGGCTTTTGCTGGGCGACATCAGCTTGGAAGCCCGCTGGAATCTCAACGGCGGCACGGGCTTCCTTGTTGATGATCTGGTCTTTCCAGTCGGGAGTAGCCGGAACAATCTCGATTTTGTCCAGCTTCTTTAGCCCGTCGACAACGGCGGGAGAATCTGCGCCGCCGAGAAGCATGACTTTGGGAGTTTCTTCCTTGGCTTTGCCCACGAGGGCAATCGCGAGGGAGCCAAAGCCGACGCTAAGAACCGGGAAGAGCAAGAGGGGCACGAGGATGGTGGAGATGACGGTGCGGCGGTCCCGGATGGCTTCGGTAAGTTCCTTGCGATAGACGATGCCGACGTTGCGGAAGGACATGTCAGTTATTCTCCTCGGCGACGTAATGGGGGGTGACGACTTTGACGAAGATTTCCTCGAGATCGTGCTCGGAGTATTTGTCGCGGAGCTGCGCGAGAGTGCCTTCGACGAGGAGTTTGCCGGATTGGATGATGCCGATGGTGTCGCAGAGCTTTTCGACTTCGGACATGATGTGAGTGGAGAAGATGACGGTTTTACCGTTGTTGCGGCATTCGCGGATGAAAGCAGTGATGGTGCGGGCGGTCATGATGTCCAGGCCATTGGTGGGCTCGTCGAAGATCATCACGGGAGGATCGTGGACGAGAGTGCGGGCGATAGAGGTTTTTTGCATCATGCCGGTGGAGAGTTTGTCGCAGCGGCGGTCGCGGAAAGAGTTCATATCGAGGCGGTTGAAGATCTCGTCGACGCGTTTCCTGAGAGTGACTTCATCGAGGCCGTTGAGGCGGCCGAAGTATTCGACAAATTCCTGAGCAGTGAGCCTGCGGTAGAGAGCGGTGGCGGTGGAGAGGAAACCGACATTGGCGCGGACTTTTTCGGCCTGTTCTACGACATCGTAGCCACAGATGATGGCCGTGCCGTCGGTGGGCTCGAGGATGGTGGCGAGCATGCGGAGGGTGGTAGTTTTGCCTGCGCCATTGGCACCAAGCAGGCCATAAATTTTGCCGGGTTGGCAGGTGAAGCTGACGCTATCGACGGCGCGGATTTCGCCGCGCTTTTTATCCTGGAAGCGTTTGGACAAGCCACGAGCATAAATCATGGATGGAACCCTCGTTTGGGTAAATCAAAAGACAGGGCAACAGGCTTCACAGTCTACTACGGACGGAAAGAATGAAAGTAACGGTCGGGGCGAATGAACGGTGACAAGAGAATAAGGGGGGCGGAGGAGGGGCTGGCGAACTTGGGGGACAAAAGAAGGGAAATGGCGCGCCAGATATGGCTTACGGGGAACGGCGCATCCAGAACGCCGGGTGGCGCATCTTTATAATGTTGGAGATGAGGCACTTATTGGAACGAAGTTGGAGGAGCAGGGTAGAGAAAGCTGGTTGGCTGTTGTTAGAATGAGACGCTTCGGGGTCCATCGTAAATAGGGCAGACGTAGGGAAGCAAGCCACGGATAAGTAAGATAAGTGGATTGGGGCGCGAGGTTTTGTGTGTCTTGTGGCGCGCCGTCCCAGGGAGTGCGTGGAATAGAAGAGTATGGATCGAAGGCTGCGAAACCGGATTGTAATTTTCCTGGTACTGGCGGGGGTGTTTGCGTATTTCCTGGTGTGGGTGATCGGGAGGAAGCCGGCGGCGAAGATCGCGGCGGTGATGCCCGCGCGAGAGAATTTGATTTCGTCGATCACGAGCAATGGAAAAGTGGAGCCGATTTCACCTTATGTGATAAGGGCGCAACTGGATACGTTTATCGAAAAGATTTTCGTGACCGAAGGGCAGAAGGTGAAGAAAGGGCGGCTCTTGATGGAGCTGAACGTAAAGGAAGCCGCGGCGCAACTGGCGGATACGAAGTCGAAACTATTGCGGGCGCAGGACGATTTGCGTGCGGCAAGAGCGGGAGGGAAAACGGACGAAGCGGCCAAGATCACTGCCGATCTTGCGAAGGCGGAGGGGGAACGGGACCGTTTGCAGCGAAACCATGACGCGCTGATTCGGCTGGCGGCGGAGCAGGCGGCTACAAAGCAGGATGTGGCAGCGAACGAGCAGGCGTTGGTTAATACGAAGGCGGAAGTGACGAGATTGCTTGCCGTGAAACAGCAGTTTGACGAGCAGGCGACGCTGGACGCGCAGCGCGGGGAATTGCAGGTGCAGCAGATTTTGAGCGAAATGGCGGCGCTGGAAGACAAGGTGAGTGACGGTAGAATCGTGGCGCCGGCGGATGGAACGCTGTATTCGCTGGGCAGAGATGCTGCGGCGCTACCGTTAAAAGCAGGGGATTACGTGAAAGAGGGGGACCTGCTGGCGGAAATGGCGGACTTGCACAAGGTGCGCGTGCGAGCGTTCATTGACGAACCGGACCTAGGTGGGCTAGAGACGGGCGAGCCGGTGATCATCACCTGGGACGCATTGCCGAATAAGAGTTGGGCGGGAACCACGGAGATTATTCCGAAGCAAGTGGTGCCGCACGGGACGAGAAGCGTTGGGGAGCTGCTTTGCGCGGTGAATAACGACAAGCTGGAGCTGCTACCGAACATCAATGTGAATGTGCGCATTAATTCGAAGGAGCACCTGAACGTGCTGGCGGTGCCGCGGGGAGCGGTGGCGTATGAGAACGGAAGCCGGTACGTGTACGTGGTGAAGCCGAATCAATTGGGAGTGGGCAAGTCCACGCTGGAGAAGCGAGAGATTCACGTGGGGATCGCGGACGCGACAAGTTACGAGGTGGTGAGCGGGCTGGAGCAAGGGGAGATGGTTGCGCTGCCTGGAGACACGGATTTGCATGATGGCATGACGGTTCAGGTTGTGAGCACGAATGCATCGTAGATGGGGAATGGGGAACAGGGCAAAGTGGTGGGTGCTGCAAGCCGCGTTGCTGGCAGGGACGGCGGCGAGCCTGTGTGCGACAACAGTAAGGCAGAGCGAGGCGTTAGAAGCCGGGCAGCGGGCGTTTGACAAAAGCGACTATACAAAGGCGGTGCAAGACTTACAAGCGGCCGCGGCAAGGGAGCCGCAGAATGGCGAAATACAGCTGCTTCTGACGAAGAGTTTTTTGGAGTTAGGTGAGAACGACGCGGCCATCGCCAGCGCGCAAAGAGCGGTAGCCATCGATCCGCAGAGTTCGGTGTATCACGAATGGCTGGGGAAGGCGTACGGAGAGAAAGCCTCGCACTCGTCGATGTTTAGCGCGCTGGGACTGGCAAGGAAGACGCACAAGGAGTTCGAGACCGCCGTGCAGCTCGACGAAAAAAACTATTCGGCGCGACAGGCGCTCATTGAGTTTGATTGCAGCGCGCCTGGCATTGTCGGGGGTGGCGAGGATAAGGCCAAGCCGGAAATCGAAAAACTGAAAGCCAGGGACGCCTCGGAATGGCATTACGCGGAGGGAAACTGCGAACGGCAGAAAAAGGATCTTCAAGGTGCGGATGCCGAGTTTCAACTGGTTCTGGAAGGCCATCCCAAGTCAGCGGAGTTGATTTATGACATCGGCGACTACGAGCTGAGACGCGAGCAAGTGGAACGATTGATCGAAGTTGCCGAGGTTGGAGAACGGGCAGCTCCTTCGGACCCGCGAGGGATGTTTTATCGGGCCGTGGGTTTGATACTGAAGAAGGAAAAGCTGGAAGAGGCGAAGCGGTTGCTCCGGGAATATTTGCAGAAAGCACCAAAGAGGACGGGGTATCCACGGTACGCGACGGCGCATGACTGGCTCGGGCGGCTGTATGAGAACCAGGGAGAAAAGGAGTCAGCGGAAAAAGAATATGAGGCCGCGATACAACTGGACCTGAGAGACAAGAGCGCCAGGGAATCGCTAAAGAGACTCCGAAAGAATTGAAGAAAGTCCAGGAGTGATCACGGGCAGAAAATCCCGCGGTGAGAGCGGGATCCGCGAACGCTAGCGAGCAAACCTTCATGATGGATCTACGGGAAACGCTGTCCGTATCGATTGACGCGCTGCGAGCGAATAAACTGCGCGCTGGCCTGACGTCGCTCGGCGTGATTATAGGAAGCGCGTCGATCATCCTCGTAGTCACGGTGGCGCTGACTAGCCGCAAATTTGTGATTTCGAAAATTGAGGCGGTCGGGTCGAACGTCGTGTGGGTGGAGCTGATCAGGTCGTCGGAAAAAGCACAGCCATTAAGTTTCGAATTGACGCTGGATGACATGCAGGCCGTTAAGGAGGCGATTCCGGGTGTTACACAAGTGGCAGGAACGAGCGACATGCAAATGTCCGTGGTTGCGCAAGGCGTGGTGAGGCCAGTGACTCTCATCGGAGTGACGGAAGGCTACCAGGAGATTCGCCGGCTGATCGTCCTGCGCGGCCGTTATTTCGACCAGTTGGACATGGAGAGCCGGAGCAAGACGTGTGTGATCACGCCGCAGCTCGCGAAGCAGCTTTTCGGGCTGGACAACCCAGTGGGGCGCGATTTGCACGTCGGAGAGCTTATTTTCACGATCATAGGAGTCTTCAACGAGAGAGTGGAAACTTTCGGGCTTTCTGACATTCAGACGGAAACGGTCTTGATACCTTTCGGATTAATTAAGTACTACGCGGGGGTGGATACACTGAAGGTGCTGGACGTGCAGGCGACGACCCCGGAGGAAGTACCTATGGTGCAGCGGCGATTGACGGAGTTGCTGCGCAGCCGCCACCCGAGCGCAGCGGAGTACAGCGTGCGGACCCTGACGTCGATATTGAAGACGGCGAAAGACATTTCACTCGCTCTGACGGTGGTGTTGATCGTGATTGCGTTGATCGCGTTGCTCATCAGTGGCGTGGGGATCATGAACATCATGCTGGTGACGGTAACGGAACGGACCAGGGAAATCGGAATCCGGAAAGCCATTGGAGCGGCGCGCAGAGAGATCATGTACCAGTTTTTGACCGAAGCGTTTTTGATCAGCGGGGGCGGGGCGGTATTTGGGATTTTGATCGGTTTGCTGATCCCCGCGGTCGTGCAAATGTTTCTTCCAGGAAACCTGCGCGTGCCGGTGTCGCCATTGAGTGTAGTGCTGGCGTTCGTGGTGTCCTGCTCGACCGGATTATTTTTTGGGTATTTGCCGGCCAGCCAGGCGGCCAAACTGCAGCCGATTGAGTCGCTCCGATATGAGTGAAACGGACCAGGCGCGACGAATTTGTGAGCGAGCGGGGAACTATGGAAGGAGCGGCGGAATGCAAAAAATGAGCGAAAGGTTGCGTGACGCAAGATGGATGTGCCTGGCGGGAGGGTTGCTGCTAGGGGCGACACTGCACGCGCAGACAACGGGAGTGCTACACGCGCACGGTGGAACGGCGGCGGCGCAAACTGCAGCGGCGCCGGCTGGAGAACAACAGAACGCCCCAGTGGCGCTGACTCTCAAGAGCGCGATTGAAATGGCGCTGAGGAACAGCAAAGACATTCAAGTGGCGAAACTGCAAGCGAGTATTGCGGAGCACGCGTCGCAGGTCAGCAAATCGGAATTTATGCCGAATCTTTACGCGGGATCGGGAGCGGGCTACACATACGGGATTCCTGAGACGCCGGGAGGGCGCGCCCCCTCGGTCTTCAATGTCACCTACACGGAACAGGTTTTTAACGAGCCTCTGAAGGGACAGGGGAAGGAACTGGAGGAGCAGGCGCGTTCGCAAAAGATCGTGCTGGAGGACGTGAAGAACAGCGTGATCGAACGGACGGCGATGGCTTATCTGGAATTGGCC
>JBARCY010000018.1:0-3366 GCA_049794595.1 Candidatus Acidiferrum sp. | reverse complement strand
CAACTTGTGCCGCTCCACCGCCGCGTCCAACTTTTCGGCTTCGTCGTCGCCCAAATTCAACACGTACAAAACCGGGCGCGCCGACAAAAACAAAAATCCTCCAATCGGCTTCTTCTCCTCCGGCGTTAATTCCAATTCCCGCAAAGGCTTCTCGGACTCCAAATGCGCCTTGCACTTTTCCAAAACGGCTTTCTCCGCCAGCAAAACGGGATCGCTCTTCTTCTTCAAATCTTTTTCCAACCGCTCCAACCGCCGCAAAATCTGGTCGTGATCCGAAAGAATCAATTCCAATTCCAAATTCGTCGCATCGCGCAACGGATCAATGCTCCCCTCTGAATGCGGCACCGAAGGATCGTCAAACACGCGAATCACATGCGCAATCGTGTCTACCTCGCGCAAAGGCGCCAGGGCATCGCGGTTTTTCTCCTTCTGCATCCCGCCGAGGTCCACGTACTGCACCGTCGCATACGTGATTTTTTTTGGGTTATACAGCTTCGCCAGCTCGAGCAGCCGCGGTTCCGGCACCTTCGCCACGCCGACATGCGTCGTCGATCCGCCACCCTTCCCCTCGACGTTTGCCTTCGTCAAAATCCGAAACAGCGTGGTCTTCCCAACCTGTGGCAATCCAATAATCCCAGTCTGCAAGTCGCTTCCTTCCCCCTGTTGCTTTATGCCCGGAACCCAAACCCATCATCCTAGCACACAGCCATCGGCGCAAACTCTCGGCGTAACTCTGTGTCTCTGCGTTATCTTTTGTCTTTGAATCTTTTTCTTCTTCCTTGTCGTAACCTCGTTACTTCTTTACCGCTCTTCGCCATAATATCCAGCCGGGCCAGAACGTAGCCCCTTCCATCTCAAATGCAGATCACCATCCTCGATCTCTCCGCGTACCTCGGCCTAATCGCCGTCGGCGCCATCGCCGTCAATATCCTTCTCGGCGTGATGATGGCCTTCCGCTACAGCCCAGTCCGCAACTGGCCCCATCGCCGCTTCAACTATTTTGGTCTGCACAACTGGACGGGTTACATCGCGTTATTCTTCGTGATCGTTCATCCCATTGTTTTGCTTTTCAATAAAAAACCTAAGTTTCGCGTAGTTGATCTCGTCTATCCGGTCCATTCGCCGCAACAACCGCTCGAAAACACCATCGGAGCCATCGCCCTCTACATCGTCGCGATCATGGTCGTCACATCCTACTTCCGTATTCAACTAGGCCGCCGCACCTGGAAAGCCTTCCACTTCACCGTTTATTTGGCCGCTGTTGCCCTGTTCTACCACTCCCTCTTCACTGATCCCGACCTCCAAGGCGCGCCCATCGACTGGCTCGACGGCGGCAAACTCTTCGTCGAATCCTGCGCCTTGGTCATCCTTGTAACTATCCTCCTCCGCGCCCACCACGCACGAAAAAAAGCTCTCTCCCGCAAACAAACGTCTTGCCAAACTGCGCCCAGCTCCTCCTGAATTTCTTCAGGCGCAGAGCGGACCGTGAGTTGTTCTCGATCAATCAAAATGGAAGGAACGCGCCAACTTCCAGCGAGTCCCTCGCGGAAGCTGCGACGCGAAAGAAAAGACTGAGCTTGTATTGAGCAGCAGCGCCTTATTGGCCTGACGCGTGCGCGCTGGCCAATTCGTCCAGATAGTCCGGCTTGTTCTCGTCGCGCACGAGATGCGGGAAACGCTTCCCGCCGTGATAGTCCACGCTGCACGTTTTGTAATAGCCGTCGATCACCACCAGCAACGAAATCGGCTCGGTGCTCTGCTTCGATGCGGCGATGGCATCGGCGAGCAAGTCATGGTCGTAAACGCGTCCGTTCACGCCGACGACTTTCATCCCGGAGCTGATACCCGCCTTGAAAGCTGCGCCGCCGACGATCGAGTCGATGACTGTGCCGTCGTCACCCAGATGCAAGCCAATCGTGTACGTATCTCCCACATTGCCGTGGTGCGTCTCGCCTTTGGGCGGCTCATCATTGAACAGGAATTTCCAGCCGCCGTTTTCGATCCCTCCAAGCGGCGGATTCGGCGAGGTCGAATTCAGCCGCTCGTGCAGAAACTTCGCCCAGTCATACGGAGCAATTGCATTCAGCTCGTGAACGATGTCTTCGAAGGTGTACGGTTTGATCTCCGGGCCATTGTTCGGCCCTCCGTAAAACGCATGGCAGAAATCGTCGATGCTTTTTTGCCCTTGCGTTTGCTGATGAATGATCGTCGCCACTTCAAGCCACAGCAGGTCGCCCTCGTCGTAATAATCCGTTCCACGCCGCCAGTTCGTCCATCCCCGCGCGAATCCCCCGCCGGCCACGGCCACTGCCGTATCGAGCAGAGAGCGCCAAGTCCGCCCCGGCCGTCCCTCGCCGAGTGCCGCAGAGATATTCGCCAGATTGTTGCGGTAGTCCTCGGGCGTCCACAATCCGCTGCGCGCCGCCAGAAGCGGACCTGCAAACTCCGTTAAACCTTCGTAGTCCCACAACAAATCGTCGCGCATCGGCGTTTGGTACTCCGGAGTCGCCAAGTCCGCGGGCCGCCGGAATTTCCCGCTCCACGAATGCGCATACTCATGCGCGACGAGCTCTCCCATCGCCAGGCCCGCATTCGGCCCGAGCAGAATTCGTTCCGGCAAACGACTGTCGTTGCATTCGTTGTGTTCCAAGCCGAAGTGCGCCACGTGATCGCTGAGCGTCAAAAGAAAATGATATTCGTGGTAATGGCGCGAACCGAAAAGTTTGCCGGCTTCGGCCACCAGGTTCGTTAACCCTTTTTGGACTGCCGGACTCATGTTCAGTGCCTCTTCGCTATCCGCCACCAAGTCGATTTCGTGGTGGATCGGCTCGCCCGGCGGGGTCAAATCAATCGCGCGGTAATACTGCCCCGCAATCACCGGCGAATCGACCAGCCTTTCCAGCGATAGCGGCGCGAATGAAACTTCGTTTCCCGATTGGCTCTCGATGTGTTGCGGAGTTCCGAACTTCCATCCTTCCGGCAGCACCAGCTTGGGATGAAATGTAATTTCATTCGCTGGACGTCCCGCCGGATAAAGCACGTTCTGGTTCCACTCGATTACGATGAGTTTGTCCGTCGCCGACATCGCGGACGTCGCGAATCCGCCGCCGCTGGGCTCCAGATAATCGAACGCCACATGCAGTTCGCTGGCTCCCGCTGGAACTTCGACGTGGAAGGTGAATACATCCGAAAGATCGCGCTGCCACGGGATAGCCGTCCCGTTCGCTGTAAATTTCAGTCCGGTGACATTGCTGAGCGGCCCGTCCGGCCCGTGCTCGCCCGGAATCCACTTCGGGTAGTAAAGCGTCAGCGGCCCGGGCTTCACCGGAATCGTCTCCTGCGTCCGGATAACTTTCAGCGGCGTCT
>JBARCY010000017.1:0-3419 GCA_049794595.1 Candidatus Acidiferrum sp. | reverse complement strand
TGGATCTCTTTCTCCAGCTCACTCTCGCGTTTTCGCCACAGCCACCAGAGTTTCATGGTGCGCTCTCTCACTTCGCGGGATTCAGCACCCCGCCCATCGTTGCGTTTCGTCGTTACCTCAGTACTTCTCTACTTCGCTTTCCTTCTCATTCCTTCTCACTCATATCTCAGGGCGACCACCGGATCGACGCGCATCGCGCGCATGGCAGGCACAAAAATCGCTGCGATGGCAATAAATGCAAGTAATACGGCGACGCAAACGAAACTCATTGGATCATAGGGACCAACTTCAAACAGCAAACTTCGAAGCACGTGAGCAGTGGACAGAGCTGCTACCAGCCCAATGCCACCTCCCAGAAAGACCAGCCGCAGTCCCTCAAGCATGATCAGACGGAGTACGTCGACTCGAGTAGCCCCTAATGCTATTCGGATTCCGATTTCGTTAGTGCGTCTAGTGGCAGCGTACGCAGTAACACCATACAAGCCGATTGAGGCCATGAGCAGTCCTGCTGCAGAAAAAAAGCCGAGCAGGGCTGTCTCAAAACGAGGACGGTTCGCAAGCGTGCTGATCTCAGCTTGCATACTGTGCAGTTCGATCGGTATCAAAGGATCGATCTCCTCAAACCGTTGACGGATCCACGGTGCAGCGGTTTTTGTGGACAACGCACTTCGGATGACTAGCGTCCCAGCGTAGGTATTTCGATCTGTCCACTCGTCTGGAATTGCTCCGAGCAAAGTGTCGTACTCAGGTAGAGTTTGCTGGGTTAATCCATCGTTCCGCACGTCGGCCGCGATGCCGATGACACGATAAGAGGGTCCATCCTTCTCTGGGCGAATCTGCTGGCCGAGCGGATCTTGATCCGGGAACATCAACGCTGCCAGTTTTTGATTTATGACCATCAGGGGCTCGGTAGATTTAGCGTCCGCATCGGAAAATCCTCGACCCCGAACGATGCGTATACCCAGAGCGTTGAAATAGTCTGTCGTAACAGCTCGTGCACTGACAACATCGTCCGATGAAAGCGGCGGCTTTCCCGCAATCGCCATTGAGGAGTACCAATAGCGCGTGCCTTTCGGTGGGAGCGAATCCGCCATCGCGACAGAAGTGACTCCCGGAATGCCACGCAGAGCCGCAATGGCGCGGCGAAAGAAATCGATGCGCTTTTCAGTCGTATTGTAGCGACGGGGCGATAGTGACGCGGATACGGTAAGAACATGATTTGAGTTCACACCCAAATCCTGCCGATCGATATTGCTCAGGCTTCGCAAAAGAAGAACTGCACCGGATAATAAAACAGCGCTCGATGCGATCTGCGCAACGACAAGAATTCGGCGAAGCTTAGGCCGATTGCTGCGCTGCGCCGATCTCGCGGCAATCCCAACGGAGCGCAGCCCCAAAACTGGCAACAAACCGCACGCGATTCCGGAGGCGACAGCTACTACCAGCGTTGCCACAAGAATACGCAAGTCGAGCGTGGCTTTTCGCAGGAATGACAAGCCGTCTGGTGCGAGCGCAATGAACGTCCGGAGTAACGCTTCTGCCAAAATACAGCCAACCACGGTGCTTACAAGACACACGAGCAGTCCCTCGGTAAGCGTTTGACGTAAGATCCGCCTCTTGCCAGCGCCCAATGCGGCGCGGATTGCGAATTCCTGCTCACGTGCGGCTGTGCGGGCAAGAAATAGGCTGCCCGCGTTCGCACAACAAACGAGCAACACGACTACTACCGCACCGAGCATAATCCAGGCTACGGGGAGCACGTCGTGCATTTGACGATCGCGCAAAGAGCGCACAACTAAGTGAATATCGCTGCGCATTTGAGGGGGAGCGGATCGGAGGCTTTGCTCAAATAATGGCTGCAAAGAGGCATCGGCTTGAGTTGCTGTAATTCCGGACTTGAGGCGAGCGAAAACTCGCATGTTTTCTGGCACTGAGCCGGCGCGCACAGCAGAGACATCGACCTGCTTGGGAAGCAACAAATCAGTCGGCTGCGCAGATGGCATTTCAAAATCCTGGGGGAGGACTGCTTTTACCAGTGCCTTGACCCCATCAATTTCTATGACCTGGTTAACGATTGAGGGCTGTTCGTTATAACGGCTCTTCCAGAGCTCGTACGACAACATCACGGTCAGCGGCGCGTCAGGGAGCATGTCGTCTGTTGTGAAGTTGCTCCCTACTATGGGTCTGATGCCTAACGTGGGAAGGAAATTCTGATGCACGTAGCTGCAAGTGAGCCGCATCGGATCGCGGTCCGTGAGGTCGCAAGGCCTCGGCACAGCGCTCTGTGCCGTCATCTCGGTGAAGACGGTTTGGCGATCGGACCATTCATAGTAAAAATTTCCGAACATGAACTCGAAAGGCTCGACCGCGTGTCTCAAACCGACAGATACGAGTCGATCGGAGTTGGCATAGGGCAGCGGCCGGAATAAGACGGGGTCAATGATGCTGAGGATCGCGGTCGTGACGCCGATGCCGAGAGCGAGAGTGAGGACGGCGATAGTGGTGAAGCCGGGAGATTTGCGTAGCATGCGCAGGCCAAAGCGCAAGTCCTCGTACAAGTCTTCCAGCCATCGCCAGCCCCACGCGTCTCGCGCGAGTTCTTTTACCAGACCCACATTGCCAAATTCTCGGCGGGCACCGGTCTGCGCATCTCGTGGCGATGCGCCTCTCTCGACGCGTTCCGTTTCCGCCATTCGCAAATGGTGCTGGATCTCCTTTTCCAACTCGTCGCTTCGCTTGCGCCAGTTCCACCAGTGCTTCATGGCTGGTTCTCCTTCTTTGCCGGATTCAGCACACCCGCTATCGCATCCGTTATCTGTTCCCACCGCGTGCGTTCTTGCATTAGGCGCTTCCTGCCTGCCGCCGTCAGCTTGTAAACCTTAACGTCCTGTTTGTTTTCCGAAACTTTCCATTCCGCGCCGATCCATTTTTTCTTTTCGAGCCGGTGCAGCGCAGGGTACAGCGACCCTGCGTCGACTTGAAGCAGCTCGCCGGAGTTCGCCCGTATGGCCTGAGCAACGCCGTATCCATGCCGCGGCCCCCACATCAGCGTTTGCAGGATCAACAGGTCCAGCGTCCCTTGCAGAAGCTCCATCCGGTTTTGATACGGCACAAATTTCTCCTCTGGCACTACGGCTATAGAGCGCCTACACCCTACCATATAGACTGCCTATATCCTAGAGCATTTGCCCTGAACAGGATTCAGTTTCGGACTTCCTTCTCCGTGCAAACGACCCTGCAGCCACTTACGGTATGATGGAGAGGGAAGCGAAGCGCATGTTCCCCGTTAAGCTGAGTGGCGTACCACATTGCTGGCGCGCGGGGCCACGCTGGCATTCCGAGGAGAGACGGATTGATCCCACGTTACACACGCAAAGAGATGGGCCAGGTTTGGAGCGATGCCAATCGGTTCCAAAAGT
>JBARCY010000016.1:0-1930 GCA_049794595.1 Candidatus Acidiferrum sp. | reverse complement strand
CGACGCTTCTACGGGCATGCGGAAGCTCACGCGGTCGCTCTGCCGCAGTCCGTCGCTTCGCATGGTTTCGTTTAGCATCAGGGAACTCATCCATTTTAGGATAGCACCCCCAAGCGCACGCCCACTTTCGCATCTCCTCGCTTTGTCGTACCAACTAATAGTTCGTTCTCATCTCGCCCGCGCCCTCACCGTCTCCCCCTGTTGCCTCTTTCGCCCTCCTCGCGCTCGCAAGCCCCCTATTTTTTCGCTTCTCTGGCACCCTTATTGGACAGAGGGGAACGCCTGTCCGGCTCATCCTGTTTCATCCTTCCCCGGCTTAATGCATAATGGGCAACGTTATTTCCATGGACGATCGAATCTCTGACGGATTGCCACGCAAAGCGAGCGTCCGCGACCGCCGTTACGCTATACGCTATCCCTTTGCCGCCGACGCCGAGGTCCTCGACCTCGAATCAGGCGCCCGCTCCGAAGGTGTCACTTCCGATCTTTCCCTCGGCGGCTGTTTCATCTGCACCAGCAAACCGCTCCCCGTCAAATCCCGCGCCCGTGTCACCCTAAAGCGCAAAGGCGAAAGCGTCGAAGCCCTCGCCACCGTTCGCATCGTCAAGCCCAAAATCGGCATGGGCCTCGAATTCATCGATCTCGAACCCGCCTCCGTTGCGATCCTCACCCGTTGGCTAGACCACCTCCGCCGCGAACGCTGAACGTTCGCTCCGGAATTTCAGTCTGTTCTTCCTAAATCCACAAACTCAGCTCCTTCCATGCCTTGCTATTACTGAAATATTAAAATTAGCCAAAGGGATTGACTTTCATCAGCCGCAGCATAGTATCGGGCGCACTGTCTTCGGGCTCGATTCGGAGACCATATAAGGGGTATGTCCAATGATTAGAAAGCTAGTTGCATATCTATTTGCAGGCGCAGTCGCTCTTTTGTTATCCGCGGGGATTGGTTCAGCACAGCAGGGAGCAGGCCCGGCATTTGGGGGGCATGTCATGACTCCCAAGTCCAGCATTCCTCAACCCGGCGACGTTGGAGTCAACGCTCACACGCATCTCCGCCTGTTCGTTCCGTCCAATGGAATGAACTTCGGTCCTGCAGTCCGGCCCAACGAACTGGAGCCCTTCCCCGGTGCCTTCTTTGAGACCCCAGCTTCGCTGGGCTGTGTCTATCACCTCGTCCATCACGAAGTCCAAGGTTGCAATCCTGACGTCACCACCGAGAATCCTAATGTTGGCAAGGGTGCGGGCGCTATCGCTCTCATCGAAGGTTTTGACGATCCCACGGCTGCCGCGGATCTCGCAATCTTCTCCGCACAATTTGGGTTGCCGCCTGCGGATCTGACCGTTAAATACCTCACCGGTACTGAACCTGGGTTGGATCCGAGTGGTGGTTTTCACATCGAAACCGCTTTGGACCTTCAATGGGCTCACGCCATGGCTCCCCAAGCCAGGCTCTTTCTGATCGAAGCCCCTGACAATGGCCTCGTCAACCTTTTTGACGCTGTTCAGCTTGGCGCCAGTATGGTTGCGGCCGCCGGCGGCGGCGAAGTTTCCATGAGCTTCGGCACTGGCGAATTCGGCCCGTCGCTCCAGAATAATCCCTTCCCAGAAACCGTTTTCGACCCCGTTTTCGTTTTCCCGGGCGTGGTTTTCTTTGCTTCCGCGGGCGATAGCCCCGGCACTGAATACCCCAGCGTTTCTCCGAACGTCGTGTCGGCGGGCGGCACGAGTATTTCGCGCAGCACAAACACAGGTGACTTCATTCTCGAGAACACTTGGCAGGACGCCGGCGGCGGCTCCAGCCTGGTTGAGCCTCGCCCTGCGTTTCAGGACGGTGTCCGCTTTATCGTTGGTAATTCTCGTGGCACGCCCGATCTTTCCTTCGACGCCAACCCGGCAACAGGCGTCTGGGTCTGGGATAGCAATCCGG
>JBARCY010000015.1:0-15731 GCA_049794595.1 Candidatus Acidiferrum sp. | reverse complement strand
GGTGAAGAGGGAGCTCTGAGAGACTGGAGAGTCCCGCTCCGGATCGAGATCCGGCCGCCAAAACGGCGCCCTCGCGCGCATCGCCGAGAGGCTAAACCCTTCGCATGACGACGAAACCTACGAATCCAAGCGGCAAGCTCCCTCTGCGCTGGGGAGGAGAATCCGCGCGTATCGCCGTCATCCCGGGTGACGGGATTGGCAAGGAGGTGACGCCCGAAGCGGTCAAGATTCTGCGGGCGGTCACGGGACAGGCTAAACGGCCGCTGGAGTTCGTGGAGTTTGATTGGGGCGCGGACAAGTACCTGAAGGAAGGCGTGACTTTGCCCGCGGGAGCGGTTGAGATGCTCCGCGACGAGTTTGACGCCATCCTCTTTGGAGCGTTGGGCGACCCGCGAGTGCCTTACAACCAGCATGCCTCGGATATCTTGCTTGGACTACGGTTCAAGCTAGACCTTTACGTCAATGCACGGCCTGTCGAGTTGCTTCATGAACGGCTGACTCCGTTGCGCGGCCGCACCGAAAATGACATTCGCTTGATGGTCTTTCGGGAGAACACGGAAGGGCTCTATGTGGGCGTGGGAGGGTTCTTTAAGAAGGGCACGGCGGATGAGATTGCCATGCAGGAGGACGTCAACTCGCGTAAAGGCGTCGAGCGGATCATTCGCTACGCCTACGACTATGCCCGACAGAACGGATTGAAGCGCGTCTGCATGAGCGACAAGTCCAACGCGATGACGTTTGCGCACGATCTCTGGCAGCGAGTATTCAAAGAAGTGCGGCTGGAATATCCGAAGATCGAGTCGAGGCACCTTTACATTGATACCCTGGCCATGGAGATTGTGCGCGATCCGTCGCAGTTTGACGTGATCGTGACCTGCAACTTGTTTGGAGACATTATCAGCGATCTTGGCGCGCAGCTGGCCGGGGGGCTTGGGCTGGCTCCATCGGGGAATATTCATCCGGGGAGGACTTCGCTATTCGAGCCGGTTCATGGCTCCGCGCCAAACATTGCAGGAAAAGGGATCGCGAACCCTTTCGGTTCGGTGCTGGCTTCGGCGATGATGCTCGACTTTTTGGAGTGGAGGCAGGAGGCTCAAGTATTGCGCGAAGGCGTGAAGATGGCGTTGAAGGAGAACTTTGTCACACCCGACCTGGGCGGAGTTAAACAAACAGTTGAAGTCGGCGATTGGTTGGCGAATTTCGCCTCGAAGTCGCATTGAGCGACTCTAAAGTATCGCTTTAAGCGCGTTCTCTTGCGTTCCTCTTTGACGAAGCTCACCTCAATTTCTACTTTCGTTCTCCCAGACTCAAGACTGTAATCAACATCCCTAACAGGAACCCGCCGATGTGCGCCCACCAGGCGACCCCGCCGGTCGCCGCTCCGCCAACGGAAGTCACTCCCGCGACGAACTGTAAAAGGAACCAATACCCGAGAATGATGAAGGCGGGGATAGGAAGGAAGAAAATTATGACGAGCGTGAGTACGCGCGCGCGGGGATAAAGAACGATGTATGCTCCCATGACGCCGGAGATGGCGCCACTGGCACCTAGAGCGGGGACGGCCGAATGGAAATTGAAAATGATATGGCTGAGGTCCGAGCCCACTCCGCAAACAAGGTAAAAGAGAAGATAGGGGAGATGGCCGAAGTAGTCCTCGACATTGTCGCCGAAGATCCAGAGGAAGAGCATATTGCCCGCGATGTGGAGAAAGCCGCTGTGGAGGAACATGCTGGTCAGGATCGGAAGAAATGCCGTGTTGAAGCCGAGATGGCCAGTAAAGAAGGCGGGGATTCGCGCGGGAACAGTGGAATAGGCCAACACGAAGGCTTGGTATTGATGCGGGGGCAGAGTTAGCTGGAATAGGAAGACGACAACGTTTGCCAAAATGAGGAGAGTATTGACGACAGGGTACGTCTTGTGCGGGTTCAAGTCTTTAAGAGGAATGAACATGCGTTAGTGTGGGGGCTTCAGGACTCCGTCTCGCGGTTCGTAGTGGCCAGGCGCTAGCTTTAGCCCCGCCTCTTCAAAAGTGCTGCTCCGGCGGCGCTCTCCAGTTGTGACGCCGAGTAGAGTGAGCGATTCCGGCGACCACCGCTCTGCAGGCGCTTTATTTTGGACAAGCCGCAAATCCCTCCGCGTGCGCCTAATGCCTCGCAATTCAGCCCGGCTGCGGCGCACGAAAAATCGAGAAGCCGCTGCACGTCCCACCCATGCAATAGCCCATAAGAAAATCCCGCATGGAAGAGATCACCCGCCCCGGTCGTGTCCACTACGCGGACCTTATAAGAGGGAGCATACCAGAAGCGGCGGCCATCCCAAGCGAGGGCGCCACCCTCGCCCAGCGTTGCGCAGAAGGCGCGGAAGCCGTACTTACGCTGAAGCAGGGGGAGCGATTTCAGGAGGTTCTTTTCGCCGGTGGCATCGAGGGGGAACTCCTTGGACGTGGCGGGATAATCGACGAATGGAAGTAGACGGAGGAGCCGGGGATTCATGTGGTCCAAATCGGCGACGACCGGAATTCCAGAGGCGCGGGCCCAGGAGGCTGCGAGGCTGGTGGTTGCCGGGTCGTGCCCATCCACGTGCAAGAGCCGCGCGGAGGACACCCAACTTCGCTTGAGAAACGAGGGAGAGACAGTCAAGCGCGGATCGCGGATCCAGGCGATGGTGCGTTCTCCGGAGCTGGTATCGACGAAAATAAACGAGAGCTGGCTAAGGCTTCGCGGGATATGGACCAACTCGGCACGGACTCCTGCGCGGCGAAGCTCGCGGCGGTGTGTTTCGGCGGCGGGGTCATCTCCGACGACTCCGACATAATGAGTTCGCAGGCCCCAACGCTGGCAAGCGATGAGCGTTGTGGCTACCTGACCGCCGGGCATGATGCGCGCGCCGAGCATTTCGACTTTCTTTCCCAGGGCGGGGAATTGGGCGAGGCGAAGGACGGTATCGGTGGCGTTCTCGCCGATGCCCAGGATGTCGAATCGTGGCGCGCGCATAAGGTAGTGGTGCAGGGTATCGAAAGAGGGGAAAAAAGCAAGCGGCATTGGAGCGATTGGCGCGTCCGATAATGTAAGTGGAGGCGAGGCGCTGGTTAACAGAATCTGGAAGTGTGCTTTTCTGGGATGTGGACGGGTAATCGGCGCATTGGCCACAGTTTCCGGCGACAACTTTTCCTAGCGATCCGTTTGAACGCACCGCAGATTTTTTTCGGCGCGGGATTACGTAAACATTGCGCAGAGCGAGAGTGTGTGATAATTAAATTAGTCCTGCGTGTGCGCGAATCGGACGTAACTCTGCAGAGTGTCCGCCGAAGCGTCGGCGCGCCGACAGCTCATGCCTGCCAGGGAAACGGAAGCCATCATCTTGAAGACCTTTTCGCTGGGAGAGGCGGACCGCCTGGTGAGTTTTTTCGGGCGAACTTCGGGACGCATGCGAGGTGTTGCGGCCGGCGCGCGGCGGATCAAGAACCGTTACGGCTCGACGCTGGAGATTCTTTCGCATGTCCAGCTCTGGTACATCGAGAAAGAGACGCGGGACCTGGTGCGAATTCAGCAATGCGAACTGCTGGAGTCGTTTCACAAGGCGCAAAGCAACTATGAGCTGAGTACGGGACTCGCGGTGGTCAGCGAAGTTTCCGAGCAGGTTCTTCCGGAGCATGAAGCGGCAGAGCCGATGTTCCGGCTGCTTCTGCTCACGGTGCGCGAAATTGAACGAACGGGCGCGTGGCAGTTGCCGCTGAGTTACTTCGCATTTTGGACGGTGCGGCTTGGGGGCTACTTGCCGCGGTTCGATCGATGCGCTGCTTGCGGCGAGGCGTTTGGTTCGCATGCGGCGTTTCACGCGCCGTGGGAAGCGGGGCTTTTTTGTGAGAAGTGCCGGCGCAGTGGAATGAAGGCGCTGCACCTTGAGGGAAGGCAACTGGCGGAACGATTTGCGGGAGAGAAGCTCGACAAGATCGAATTCTCTCCGGCGGTGCATCAGCCTGCGGCGGAACTTCGAGAGGCATCTTTGAATTGGATCGAGCACCACACGGAGAAACCGCTGACGACGCGTAAGCTTTTGGAGACGACTTGACTGCTAAAGTAAAACTTGAGAAAAAGCCGACTGGCCTCACCTTTCAAGATTTAGTTTTGAAACTCTCGCATTTTTGGGTGAAACAGGGATGCGTGTTGCAGCAGCCGTATGACGTTGAAGTAGGCGCTGGCACGATGCATCCGGAAACATTTCTTCGCGTACTCGGACCTGCGGCGTATCGAGTGGCCTACGTGCAGCCGAGCCGCCGTCCTGCCGACGGACGATATGGCGAGAACCCCAACCGGCTTTACAAGCACACACAGTTTCAGGTCATCCTAAAGCCATCGCCTGCCGACGTGCAGGATATTTATCTCCAGAGTCTGGCCGCTATCGGGATCAACTTGAAGGAGCATGACATTCGGTTTGAAGAGGACAACTGGGAATCGCCGACGCTGGGCGCCTGGGGGATTGGATGGCAAGTGCTGTTGGATGGATTGGAGATCACCCAGTTCACTTACTTTCAGCAGAGCGGGGGCATTGACCTGGACCCGATTTCGGTGGAGCTGACGTATGGTTTGGAGCGCATCTGCGCTTTTTTGCAGAACGTGGAAAGCGTTTACGATCTCCGATGGTCCGCGGACAAGACATACGGTGACATTCGCCTGGCCGAGGAGCAGCAGTTCTCCGAATACAGTTTTAACCGCAGCGACGCCAAGTCGATTCGCGCAGAGTTTGAGCTACACGAGAAGCAAGCCAAGGAATTGCTCGACGGGTTTGCCGGGACGGAAGGGAAGGAGCGGCAGCGGTATCCGCTTCTTCCGGCTTACGACCACTGTTTGAAGTGCTCGCATCTTTTTAATTTGATGGATGCGCGAGGCGTTATTTCTACGACGGAACGCGCGGGGCTGATGGCGCGTGTGCGAGCGGTGGCATGCCGTGCCGCTGTCGCTTATCTCGAACAGATTGGCGGACCCGCGGTGCGCCGCGAGGTGCGCGGATGAGTCCAGCGAAGGAGAAGGTGATCGAAAAAAGAGTTGAAGCATTGCTTGAAGTAGGAAGCGAAGAGATTCCGGCTGGCATGTTGCCGAAGGCGGAAGAGGATCTGCGCGCGAATCTCGAAAAACTCTTGGCTGCCGAAAATCTTTCAGCTGGCGTAACCGTGGAAACGTTCAGCGCGCCGCGACGGCTCGTGGCGTACGTGCGGGGAGTGCGAGAGAAGCAGGCGGATGTGGTGAATGAGGTGACAGGTCCGCCGAAGTCGGTGGCGTACGATAGTGTCGGCGAGCCGACAAGGGCGGCGCACAGCTTTGCGGAAAAGCAGGGGCTGTCCTTGATGGATATTTACGTGGTGAAGACTGCCAAGGGCGAGTACCTGGCCGCGAAACAAGTGAAGCGCGGGCGGACCGCCGAACAGATTCTGACAGAGATTTTTCCACGCGTGATTCATGATTTGTCGTGGCCGCGCTCAATGACTTGGACGGGGATTGATGGAGCAAGATTCATCCGGCCGATCCGCTGGATCGTTGCTGTGGCGAACGGCAAGCCGCTGACGTTTTCGTTTGCAGGAGTCACGGCGGGAGATGCGACACTCGGGCACCGGTTTCTCGGTAAAGGCGCGCTTCGCGTAAAAGACTTCGCAGACTATGAGAAGAAGCTGCGCGCGAATGGAGTGATGGTCCGTCCAGCGGAGCGCAAAGAGAAGATCCTGAGGGAGTTGGCGGCGCACGCAAAACGCGGCGGGTACAAAATCCATGAGGACGAGGAGTTGCTCCGGCTGGTGACGTACTTGAACGAATATCCGAGCGTGCTGGAGGGGGAATTCGACCCGGCGTTCCTGGCACTGCCAGATGAAATTTTGATTACCGTAATGCGTGGGCACCAGAAATATTTTGCGGTCGAGAAGCGGAATGGGGAAGTGTCGCCGCATTTTCTTGCGGTAATCAATCTACCGAAGGATCCGAAGGGTCTTGTGCGAGCTGGGCATGAACGGGTGTTGCGCGCGCGGCTGGCGGATGCGCAATTTTTTTGGGAGGCCGATCAGAAATGTCGGCTCGCCGACTATTTGCCGAAGCTGGACCGCGTCACCTACGAGTCGAGACTGGGGAGCTACCGAGACAAGGTCGAACGCGTGCGCGCGATTGCTCGCTGGCTTGCGGAACAATGGTTCAGCAGCGGGATGATGCACGCGCACGTCGCGGACGCCGACCGGGCTGCGGAACTTTCTAAGTGTGATCTGGCAACCGAGATGGTGCGAGAGTTTACCGAATTGCAGGGAATTGTCGGCGGGCTTTATGCGCGCGCACAAGGCGAGCCGGATGACGTCGCCGATGCAATTTACGACCATTACCGTCCCGTCGGATTGGATGATCCCATCCCGCGGAATCTGACCGGTTGTGCGGTTGCTTTGGGCGACAAGCTCGATTCTATTGTTGGTTGCTTTGCTGTGGGCTTGGTGCCAACGGGTTCAAGTGATCCGTACGCGCTACGCCGTGCCGCTCTGGGGATCGTGAAAATTATTCTTGAGCGAAAGCTGCCTGTCTCCGTGTCGCTTGCAGTCGGCGCGGCCGCCAAAGCGCTGCTTACAAATCCACCCAAGCGGGGAGTTACCTCGGAGCAGGAGGCGCAGGTCCTCGAATTTCTGCTGGACCGCGCAAAGTTTGTGTTCCGCGAGCGCGAAAAGTTCGGCTACGACGAAGTCAACGCCGTATTTCGTGTGGGAGTCGACGATTTGGTCGATGCGCACAAACGGCTCGTCGCGCTGAAAGCCATCCGCAAGTCGAAAAATTTTGAGCCGTTTGCGGTGTCCTTCAAGAGGATCCGGAATATTCTTGAGAAGTCCAATTTTAAGAAAGATGAATCGCCAGGAATTCAGACTGATCTGTTTGAGAACGCCGCGGAGCGGGAATTGTTCACTGCCATGCGTTCGGCCGCGTCCAAAGTTCAGGCAGAGAAGCGCGCGGGGAAATATCAAGAAGCACTTGAGGTGATCGCCGGGTTACGTAAGGCGGTGGATGAATTTTTTGAGAAGGTGATGGTGATGGCGGAGAACGAGGCCGTGAGAAAAAACCGGCTGGCGCTGCTGTCTGAGATTCTCCGGGAGTTCACGACGATCGCGGATTTTGCTGAGTTGGGCGGAGAAGAACGCCGGTAGAGGAGATGAAGTTTGACTTTAAGTTGCAGAAATAGGAATTGAGTCGGCGTGCCGACAAATTCTTCCGGGCGCCGTACTGATATGGGTAGTTGCTGGATGGTTTTTAAAATTCAAAATACGACAAGCGAGGAACATCGTGGCTAAATGGGTGTATTTTTTCGGAGCTGGCAAAGCAGAAGGTGGCGGGACGCAGCGCGCTCTCTTGGGCGGAAAGGGCTCCGGTCTTGCGGAGATGAGTCGGATTGGCTTGCCTGTACCTCCGGGATTTACCATCACGACTGAAGTTTGCACCTACTATTACGGAAACAAGAAAACCTACCCGAAGGCCCTCGACGCGGAGGTCAAGAAAGCCGTTGTGCGCGTGGAAAAGATAATGGGCACGAAGTTTGGCGATAACAAAGCGATGCCGATGCTGGTGTCCGTCCGCTCCGGAGCCCGCGATTCGATGCCGGGTATGATGGACACGATTTTGAATCTTGGCTTGAACGACGAAACGGTGCTGACGCTGGCCAAAGCCACGAAGAATGAACGGCTCGCTTGGGACTGCTATCGGCGGTTCATTCAGATGTATGGCGACGTCGTTATGGGTGTGCAGAAGCGTCCGGACGAGGACCATGAGCCTTTTGAAGTTGTGATCCATGATCTTAAGCATGAACGGTACCACGCGGATGTTGACGATCCGAAGCTCGCCGTGAGCGATCTTCAAGAATTGATTGTTCGCTTCAAGAAGCTAATCAAGGAACGGACCGGGACAGAATTTCCGCAGGACGCCTGGAAGCAATTGTGGGGCGCGGTGGGTGCCGTGTTCGGTTCCTGGATGAACGATCGCGCCGTGGTTTACCGGCGCAAGTACAACATACCGTCGGAATGGGGCACCGCCGTAAACGTGCAGGCGATGGTCTACGGAAATACTGGCGAAAAATCCGGGTCAGGAGTGGCGTTCACGCGAGATCCGGCGACGGGAGAGAAAGTATTCTACGGCGAGTTTCTGATCAACGCACAAGGAGAGGATGTTGTGGCAGGCGTGCGGACACCCGAACCGGTCGCACAGTTGAAGAATTACATGCCAAAAGCTTTCCATGAGCTGGAGAAGATTCGTCAAAGCTTAGAGAAACACTTTAAGGACGTGCAGGACTTCGAGTTCACGATCCAGGACGAAAAGGTTTTCATGCTCCAGACGCGCAACGGCAAGCGGACAGGGCTAGCCGCGGTGCGCTTTGCCATCGAAATGGAGAAAGAAAAACTCATCGACTGGAAGACCGCGATTAAGCGAGTTCCCGCTGATCAGCTCGACCAAGTGCTGGCACCGGTGTTTGATCGCAAGGCGGTTGCAGCGGCAAAAGTGATTGCGAAGGGACTGTCGGCTGGGCCTGGAGCCGCTGCGGGGAGGATGTATTTGAATGCGGATCGCGCAGCGGCGGCGGCAGAAAAAGGGGAGAAGGTTCTGCTCGTCCGCAATGAGACTTCGCCGGAGGATTTGCGCGGCATGATCGCCGCCGAAGGTATCCTCACGGCGAAGGGTGGCGTCAGTTCTCACGCAGCTCTCGTCGCTCGCCAGATGGGAAAGGTTTGTGTTTGCGGCGCGGCCACGCTCCAAATCGATTATGCTGCAAAAACCATGACTGTCGACGGCGCAACGTATAAGGAAGGCGATTTTCTTTCAATCAACGGGACGGCCGGCGAGGTTTATCCGGGACAGATTCCGACCGCCGCTTCCGAGATCGTCCAAGTGCTCATTGAGAAATCGCTCGAGCCCAGCAAGAGCCAGACCTATCAAAACTTCAAAAAACTGATGGACTGGTGTGCCAAAGTCGCCCGGCTTTCTGTTCGCACCAACGCAGACACTCCTGAGCAGACGGCGCACGCTATCGCATTTGGCGCCGTTGGGATCGGCCTTTGCCGTACCGAGCACATGTTCTTTGAAGGCAATCGCATCGACGCCATGCGCGAGATGATTCTTGCGGACACCAAGGAGCACAGAAAAGAAGCGCTCGCGAAAATCCTGCCCTATCAGAGGGAGGATTTCATCGGCATGTTCAAGGAACTGAAAGGGTATCCTGCGACGATCCGTTTCCTTGATCCACCGTTGCATGAGTTCCTGCCACACGACTATGCGGCGCAGAGCGCTCTTGCCAAGAAGATGGGGGTGCCCGTCGAAAAGGTCCAGCAGAGAGTTAAAGAATTACATGAATTTAACCCGATGCTTGGGTTCCGAGGCTGCCGCTTGGGCATCGTCTATTCCGAGATTTCGGAGATGCAATCCCGCGCCGTGTTTGAAGCCGCAGCAGAGGTTCAGAAGGCTGGCATCAAAGTGCAACCTGAAGTTATGATTCCGCTTGTAGGATTCAAGAAAGAGTTGGACCTTCAGGTCGAACTTGTTCACCGCATCGCGAACGCGGTGATGAAGGAAAAGGGTGTGAAGCTGAACTATCTGGTTGGCACGATGATCGAGGTTCCGCGCGGCGCTCTTACGGCCGATGAGATCGCGAAGACGGCGGAGTTCTTCAGCTTTGGCACCAATGACTTGACGCAGACCTGCCTCGGGATGAGCCGCGATGATTCCGGTTCCTTCCTCGGACCTTACCAGGAACTTGAGATCGTCAAAAGGAATCCGTTCGCTACCATCGATCAGGCGGGTGTAGGGCAACTCATCGAGATGGCAGTGGCGAAGGGGAACAAAACTCGCCCCGGCATCAAGTTAGGTATTTGCGGCGAACACGGCGGAGATCCGGATAGCGTCAAGTTCTGCCATCGCGCCGGGCTGACCTATGTGAGTTGTTCGCCGTTTCGAGTGCCGGTAGCGCGCCTTGCCGCAGCTCAAGCAATGGTTGAAGAAGAGGAAGCCAAGAAAAAGAAGGCGAAGTAGCGGCAGAAACTCCTCAACAGAAATTAAAGTAATACTAGAGGTCCACGGCGGGCAGGCATCGCAAGCGATGCTTGCGCTTCCGGAGGCCTCTTTCTGTTTAGGTCGGCATCTTAAAGAAAAAGTAGAGGCCTAAGAAAAAGAAAGTGATGTCCGTGGACCAGGCCGCAAGAAATGGCGGCAGTTGACCGACGCCGCCCATCGCTTCGAGCAGGCGCGCGGCTGTCCAATACACGATGCCAATCGCCACGCCAAGGGCGACTCCTCCCAATGCGCCACGGGTTCCGACCAGCAGAGCAAAAGGAATCGCAAGCAACATGCTGATCGGGGCGATGAGCGGGAAGGCCAGTTTGACATGCCATTGCACGGTGAGGTTAGAGACGTCGAATCCCGCCTTGTGCAAGTCAGCGATGTATCGACGCAATGCTCTCCAATTCATCTGCGAGGCCTGGCGCACCTCGCGATTGAAGTAACTGGGCGGCTCGGAGAGTTCGGGCAAAGACGAGACGGTGAAGCGGTCGTAGCGGGTAACGGTTCCACCTGAGAAATCCCGGACCCAGCCTCCCTCGAGAACCCAAACCCTCTCTGAATCGGACCACTGGGCGCGTGTTGCGAAGATGCGGCGCTTCATCTGAAACGTGGCCGGGTCAAGTTCCACGACGCTAAGACCTCCAAAGAGATTTTGCGCCGGATCAAACAGGTCGTAGTTATAGATCTTCTCGTCGTTGCCAAAAATCCAGCGCTCGGGATGCGTGTAGGTCTGCGGCGGGCGGCCTTTGATCTGATTGCGCAGGGCGTCCTGGCGCTGGTTTGCGTAAGGAAGATAGGTTTCGTCCAGCATTAGCATGCTGCCAGCCAGCACCAGTCCGGCGAAAAGCAGAGGCACGGCCAGGCGGTAGAGACTGATGCCGCTTGCTTTGCAGGCCACGATTTCATTGTTTTTGCTCATGACTCCGAGCGCTACCAGGACGGCGACTAGCGCACTCAGCGGCGCGAGGTTATAAAGCAGGTAGGGGGTCAAATAGCGGAAATAATCGACGACGATGACAAAAGCGATGCGATGGCGCGCGATGTCGTCGAGCAACTCGAAGAAGGTGAACGTTTCAAACAGGAAGATGAACACCGCCATGAGCAACGCGAAATAAAAAAGGAAACGCCGCAAGAGGTACATGTCCATCAATCGAGGGAAGCTGCCGCTCGATTGCACGCCATTCTCAAGCGGTTCGGGCTGTCCGTTGGGGAAGCGTGAGAAGGCGGCCGCTCGTACGCGGGACTTCCTGCGCCGAAGGAGCCTGGCCCAGGTCCGAAATCGGACCGTGGGCTTGAACCAGGGGTTTTCGCCCCGGAACTGTTCCATGCGGGGAAGCAACGAGAGACCGAGAATTACGAGCAAAATGTTCGCGCCCCAGATTCCCAACGAGGGTGGAACGACGGCTTGGCGCGCCAAACCGGCCCCAATCACCGTCAGCAGGTAATAACAGGCGATGAGGATGACGGCAATGAGCGACCCGGCGGCCCGTCCGCCCCGGCGAGGTTGCGCGCCTAGCGGTACAGCGATGAGGGCAAATACCAGACAAGCGGCGGGAAAGGCGAGGCGGCGGTGCAATTCTACGCGCGCCTCGCGCCAGCCAGCGTCTTTGGTGGCAAGGAGCACTCGAAGGGAACGCTCCGGATTGCTCAGTTGGCGATGCTCGGAAGGCACGGGCCCATTCACTTCGATCGGCCAGTCACTTTGTCCAAAGGATGTCACGGAGTAGCGATCTGGATCTTCGCGGGAAAACTCATGCGTCGTACCGCCCTGAAGGTGAAGCTCCAGCTTGCCCTCTTTGGGTTCGGCAATTACAATCGCATTCTCCGCCAGGGTGAGTTGCGAGCCGTTCTCTCCGCCGGCTTCAGCGAGAAATACGCCGTGCCAATGGGTGCCGCTGGCAGAAACGTCGTTGACGTAGAGAACAAATTTGGGGAAGCGCTCGTCGAAGACACGGGGTTGCACTGCAAATGAGATTTGGGATGCAACCAGCTCAGCCTCGAGGGTCCGCGACGTACGCACCGCAATCGGGCCGAGCCACAGAGTCATGCAAAGCGTGATGATGGCCCCTGCCGCCGCCAGAACGCCCACGGGCAGAAGGATGCGGCGGCGGCCAATCCCTAAAGCTGTGAGAGCAATGATCTCGCTGTCGGCGGACATGCGGCCCAAGCCCAGCAGCACGCCAATTAACACCGCCATGGGAAGCGTAAACGTGAAAACGGCAGGGAAAATGCACAGGAAGAGTTCAAGAATTTGAGAGCCCGAGCCCGTATGACGGACAAACAACTCCATCAATCGAACGAGCTGGGGCACGAAGAAAACGAACGTGAATACGGCAAGCCCGAGGAGTGCGTGACGAAAAACTTCGCGGACAATATAGCGGTCCAGGATGCGCATGACGCGAACCGTGAGTGTAACACGGCATCGCAACGGAGACGGGAAAGAGAGTGGCGATGAATCGCGTGCATTTGTCGCTCTTGTGGCACATGCACCAGCCGCAGTACCGCGATCCGGATACCGGCCGCTACGTACTGCCGTGGACGAGGCTCCATGCGCTCAAGGACTACTGGGGGATGGTGGCCATGCTCAAGGAATTCCCGAAGTTTCACGCCACCTTCAACCTAGTGCCGTCGCTGGGCATGCAGCTCGAGGAATACGCCAGCGGGGAATTTAACGAGCCATGGTTCGCACTGGCTTTCAAGCCGGCTGAAATCCTGACGCGCGAAGACAAAGTGGAGATTCTGGCTCGGGCATTTCAAGTGAATCATGAACGTCTGATGTCGCGATGGCCGCGGTTTGTCGAGTTGTATGAATGGGCGCAGCCCGCGGGAGGAGCACAAGCACAAGTCTCTTTTACTCAGCGTGACTGGCGAGACCTGCAGTTGCTTTCGCAATTGGTTTGGATGGAAGAAACCTGGTTCGAGAAGGATTCGGTAGTCAGCCGCCTCGCGAACAAAGGCAAGGAGTTTACGGAAAACGACAAAGCCGCATTGAAAGCGAAGCAACTGGAGCTGCTCGGATTGGTTTTGCCGGAATATCGAGCAGTGGCGCAGACGGGCCAGATTGAACTCAGCACCACCCCGTTCTACCATCCCATCCTTCCGTTGATTTGCGATTCGGATATCGCTCGAGTGGCCAATCCTGGCACGCCTCTTCCGCGGCGTGCCTACCGTCATCCTGAGGACGCGCGCGAGCAACTTCGTCGCGCCCGCGAATACCACGAGCGGGTGTTCGGCGCGAAGCCCGCAGGAGTCTGGCCTTCTGAAGGATCGGTTTCTGATCAGGCTTTGACCATCGCCGCCGAGGAAGGTTTCCAATGGTTTGGCACGGATGAGGGCGTTCTCGGCAGAACGCTAAATGCGGGATTCTTTCGTGATGCGAAAGGCGTTCCGGCGAATGCGGAGCGCCTCTACAAGCCATTGCGCGTGCAGCTCGGAGGAAAGCCCATCACTGGACTCTTCCGCGATCACCATCTTTCCGACCTCATCGGATTCGTTTATAGCCGCATGAATGGCAAGGACGCGGCCGCGGACTTGCACGGACGTTTGCGCGAATTGGGCGAGCGCGTGCAGACTGGGCAGCCACTTACGGTTTGCTTGTTTCTCGATGGTGAGAACGCCTGGGAATACTATCCGGGCAACGGCCGCGAGTTTTTGCGCGAATTCTATAGTCGAATCCAGGGAGATCAGGATTTCCGCGCTCTGACGGCAAGCGAAGCGATTGCCGCCGCCGGTGATATTCCATCGAATGCCGGAATTTTCCCGGCTTCGTGGATCAATGCGAATTTCGATGTATGGATTGGCCACAGTGAAGATGTGGCCGCATGGGAACTCCTTTGGGACGCCCGTGAAGCCTACGGACACGCCCTTGAAGCAAGCCAGCAGGGTCGCGATGGAGCGCCGGATGAAGCCGGTCTGAAAGCAGCGCAAGAATCGCTACTGGCAGCCGAGGGCAGCGATTGGTGCTGGTGGTTTGGTCCGGAGCATAGCACGGCAAATGATGCGGAATTCGATGCGCTCTATCGAAAGCATCTGACCGCCGTCTACCTCGCACTTGGACAGGTGGCTCCGCAGGAGCTGGCAAAGCCTATTAAGCGCCAGCCGGAACATGCTGTGCAGCTCGCCCCGACGGGCTTCTTGAAAATCCACGTAGACGGACGCGACACTTCCTATTTCGAATGGCTGGGTGCGGGTCTGTACTCGCCCGAACGGCGAGGCGGCGCGATGCATGGGCGGACTTTCTATCTGCATGAATTGCGTTATGGGTTTGAGGAGGAGCGGTTTTGCGTGCGTGTAGACCCCTTTCTAGACCTTCTAGGAGAACTTGAAGATTCAGAATTCCGCATCACGATTGGCGCAGCCGAGGAAATGGCCATCGTAGTGAAGCTCGTGCGAGGCCATTTGCAAGAATTTGCCGTTGAGATGGGGCGTCTGTGTCTTATGAATCCCCACAGTGTCGCTGAAGCTTCCTTCGAGCGCATCCTCGAAGTGGCGATCCGGCGCAGCGAGCTCAAGCTGAAAGGCCAGACGAAACTGAAGTTGGGAGTCGCTCTGTGGCATTGCGGCTTGCCCGTGGACGTTCTGCCGGCGGAAGGATTTCTCGAGGTGAACCTCGGCGAAGATCACTCCGCCTGGCCGCCTGAAGAGAACACCTGATTCACGCATTGTCCAGTCGGTCTCCGTTGCCGCCGCACAAGACCTCTCCCATTGTTTCTCGGAATCCATCGCACGATTGACGCTCTGCGGCAGCGGCATAATTTCTTTCTCCTTGACGGCCTAGGAGACCGGAGCTACATTCCTAGCTCGTCTAGGAGAAGGTGCCGCGATGGACAAACAACTCGATCTTCTGCGGGGCACGCTCGATATGCTCATCCTAAAAGCCGTGTCGCTCGGGCCGCTGCATGGCTATGGCATCCTTCTGCGCATCCAGCAAATCTCGAAGGATCGCCTCGAAATCCAGCAAGGCTCGCTCTATCCCGCGCTTTACCGCCTCGAGCATCAAGGCTGGATCGCCAGCGAATGGGGCGAATCGGAAAACAACCGCAAAGCCAAATATTACCGGCTCACCGCAGCTGGAAAGCGGCGGTTGCAGGCAGAAGCGGCGAACTGGAACCGCATGGCCGACGTCATCGCGGGAATTTTGGGAACCAAGCCGGAGGAAGTATGACGCATTGGAGCCGATTTCTGTCGTGGTCGCGGACTGCTTTCCGCCGTTCTCGCATGGAAAGCGAAATGGACGCAGAGCTCCACTTTCATATCGAAACGTTCGCGGAAGATTTGGTGCGCAGCGGCGTGCCGCTCGAAGACGCGATGCGGCGCGCGCGCATTGAGTTCGGCGGGGTCGAACGCGTCAAAGAGGAAGGCAGGGAAGCGCGTGGCGCCCGCCTCGTTGATGAACTGACGCATGATTTGCGCTACGGCGCAAGAATCTTACGTAAAAGTCCGGGTTTTACCGCTGTTGCTGTCCTCACGCTAGCCCTGGGCATTGGTGCGAACACGGCAATTTTCAGCGTAGTGAACGCGGTGCTCCTTAGCCCACTCCCTTACGCCAATGCTCATCGTCTAGTGCTGGTCAAAGAGCTCTTGCCCAACATCACCGCCGAACCGTTCAACGTCTCGGGGCCGGATATCGCCGAGATTCAGAAACTGAATCATGTGTTTGAGGGGGTCGGCGGATTC
>JBARCY010000014.1:0-2071 GCA_049794595.1 Candidatus Acidiferrum sp. | reverse complement strand
TCAGGTGCGATCTCTCGCACAGCCGTGAATGAGAAGACCATGCGCGCCTTGATCCATGAGCAAGTCAGTTGCGGAACGCGGCTGACGCTTTCCTCGTGGACGGATCCGAAGCGCGGAATCGGCTGCGGGCGAGACTTTATCGTGACCCGCTTCAATGACATCGCAAAGGAATCCGGTGGAAAGCTACAAGTGGTGGTGGATAAATTCGAAATGACGGCCGAGCGCACCGGAGGAAAGCCCGTCCACCTGGAAAATGTGTATGGAATCTTGCCAGGAACGGATGCAACGCTGGCGAAGACCGTTTTTATTGTCGATGGCGACTTTGACTCGCGGCCTACGAACGTGATGGATGCCGAAGCGGATGCACCAGGGGCGGACGACGATTCATCCGGCGTGGCAGTTATGCTGGAATCGGCGCGGCTGCTCAGCAAGGCCGCAGCGGCCGGGCACGGAGGGCGCGCGACTGTTATATTTGCGGCGTTTTCTGGGGAAGAGCAGGGACTGCTCGGAAGCACGCACATGCTCGAATGGGTGAAGGAACAGGGATATACGGTCGGCGGAATGATGGATAACGACATCGTCGGTGCAGACCCGGCGCCGGGCGGACCGCATCGCGTACGCGTTTTCTCTGGAAACGGAGAAATCGAAGATTGCGATTCGCCCTCGCGCGAACTGGCGCGCGCGATTGAAGAGATTGATGGGCGCTCGGCGATTCGCATGATTTTCCGGCTGGACCGCTATGGCCGCGGCGGCGACCATTATCCGTTTTGGAAGGCAGGCGATCCGGCGGTGCGTTTTACGGAGCCGCTGGAGGATTACCACCATCAACACCAGACGCCGCGCACGGAAAACGGAATCGTGTATGGTGATCTGGAAAAATATCTAAATTTCACGTTTATGGGAAATGTTGCGCGCGATAACGCAGAGGCGCTGCGACAATTGGCGCTGGCTCCAGCCCCGCCGACAAAAGTGCGGTTGACAGGAGCCGTGACTCCCGACGCGAAGCTCTCATGGTTGGCGGACGAGGATGCGGACCGCGCGGGGTTTGAAATTTTGTGGAGAGAGACGACAGAAGCTCGGTGGAGTGTTTATGATTTTGCGGTATCGGCCGCGCAAACCGTGTTGAAGGACGTTTCGACGGACAACCATTTCTTTGCGGTTCGGTCGGTCGGAAAAAACGGAGCGCGGTCCATCGCGGTCATCGCCGAAGCGGAGCGGCGCGCCCCACCGCTGCCGAGCAGCACCCCGAAACAATAATTAGCCACAGCGGGGCATGATGCATATCGTCGGCCGAGACCTGGACTTTACTACTTCGGCGGCGAGATGAGCTGGGCGAAGGTGATGAAGTGGCCTGCGGGGTCTTGGACGGCGAACTCGCGCATACCGTAGAACGCGGTGCGTTCGGGCATGACCTTGGGCACCTCTTTCATTGCGGCGAGGACAGCGTCTAGATTGTCGACTTCCAAATAGAGGTACGTAGGGCCTTTTCTGGCTGCGGCGGCCATGGCAGGCGGGGCATCTTTTTCGACGCTGGCGTAGGTCTGATACATCACTTCGACGCCGCCTTTTTGGAAGGCGACGAAGCCGAGTTTGCCGCTATCTGGGACTTCGATGGTCTTTGTAAAGCCAAGGCGATCGACCCAAAAGGGCACGATGGGCTCGATTTCACTGACGAGCAGGACTGGGGTAATTTTCTTCACGTTCATGGGTTTCTTCTCCTCGAATGGCTTGCAGAGTGACAAATCCGAAGCGGCAGTGGAAAAGC
Source organism: Candidatus Acidiferrum sp. (assembly GCA_049794595.1). Lineage (GTDB taxonomy): Bacteria > Acidobacteriota > Terriglobia > Acidiferrales > UBA7541 > Acidiferrum. Next base: position 306 of record JBARCY010000014.1, on the reverse strand, counting down.
GCGCCTGCCTAAATTCCGCTTGCGACCAACACTAGTCTTATTTAGACTAGAAGAGAATAAGGAAGCTTAATTTGCTTGTCAAGGAGGTTTTATGCCAGCAAGAACACGGGGACTAGGAGATTTGATCTCCATCGGGCCCGCGATGTTGCGGGATTTTGAGCTTTTGGGGATTCGCAGCGTCGAGCAGTTGGCGAAGCAGAATCCGCAGCGGATGTATGAAAAGATGGAGCGAGTTAGGGGGCAGCGCCAAGATCCGTGTGTGTTGGATACGTATTGTGCAGCCGTGGCGCAGGCGAAGAATCCGCG
>JBARCY010000013.1:0-6752 GCA_049794595.1 Candidatus Acidiferrum sp. | reverse complement strand
CTACATGCACCGCCGCGTCGCATGCTTCATCCACACTCTTCCAGCAGCCTGAACCGACCCCCGCGAGAATCGCAGCGCCATAGGCCGCGCCTTCTTCCGCTTGCAGGATTTCGACTTCGTGCGCGTAGACATCGGCTTGGATTTGCTGCCAGAGCGGCGAGCGAGCGCCTCCGCCGCCGAGGCGGGTGCGTTCGACGGGGACATGAATTTCGTCGAAGATGCTGAAGGTGTCTTTCAGGCTGTAAGCGACGCCTTCGAGAACGGCGCGAATCAGATGGGCACGGGTGTGGGAGGCGCTGAGGCCGACAAATGCGGCCCGCGCGAAGGGATCAAGATGCGGCGTGCGCTCGCCCATTAAGTAGGGAGCCCAGAACGCGCCTTCGGAGCCGGCGGGAACGGTGGCGGCTTCGGCGGAGAGGCGTTCGTAGGGATCGCGGCCGTCGTCGAGCCCGGCGCCAAATTGATCGCGGAACCAGCGGAGCGAGAGGCCGGCGGCTTGCGTTACTCCCATGACGTGCCAGCGTCCGGGAATGGCGTGACAGAAGGTGTGCAGGCGGCCCTTGGGATCGAGTGATGGTTTGTCGGTCGCGGCGAAGACTACGCCGGAAGTGCCAATCGTCGCGCTGACAACACCGGCGCGCGTGATGCCCATGCCGACTGCGCCAGCGGCTTGATCGCCAGCGCCAGCAACGACCGGAGTTCCCGCGCGAAGGCCGGTGGCGTTTGCTCCTGCGTCCGTGAGCCCGCCGCAAATTTCCTGGGACTCGTAGAGTTTCGGAAGAAATTTGACGTCGATGCCCGTTTCGGAAAGGATCTCGCTGGACCATATGCGGTGAGCGACGTCGAGTAAGAGAGTGCCAGAGGCGTCGGCGACGTCGATGGCGGATTCGCCTGTGAGGCGCAGACGGACGTAATCTTTCGGGAGCATGATTTTGCGGACGCGCTGCCAGTTTTTCGGTTCGTGCTGGCGGACCCAAAGAAGTTTGGTGAGAGTGAAGTTTGTCAGTGGAGGATTGCAGGTCAACTGAATCAAACGATTAAGTCCGATGGTGCGTTCGAGCTCCTTGGATTGAGATTCCGTCCGCTGATCACACCAGATGAGAGCGGGGCGAATGACTTCGTCGTTTTCGTCGAGAAGGACAGCGCCGTGCATTTGGCCGGAGAAGCCGACGGCGGCGATGGATTCGGGCGTGACGCCGGAGGTTTGGAGCGCTTTGCGAACCGCTAGCGCGGCGGCGCGCCACCAGTCGCGCGGATCCTGTTCCGCCCAGCCGGGCTGAGGGCTGGCAAAATTGACGTGCTCTTCCGTGCCAGAAGCGAGGACGGCACCTCGTTCATCAAGGATGACGGCCCGCGTGCCGCTGGTGCCGACGTCAATACCGAGAATTGGAATACGGCCTCCTTCTTACGCAAGACCTGACGAAGATTGACTTCGAACGCCTTTTTGGCGAAGAGAGGAAACAAGTTTCAGAAGCAAAACAAAAGTACGCCAGAAAGGCTTACCGTGAACGTTCACGGTGGACATTTAAGACCAGGCGGGAGGGCTTGTCAACGCAGCAACGGCAGTTCCCGGTTTTTTGGGCTGCGGCGCGATTGACAAGGTGAAGCGCGAATCACACAATGCCTGCGGTGAAATTTCTTGAGCGGCCGCAACTGGCGCAGACAGGGGTTTAACGATGAGCGAGCTGAATGAAACAATCGATCGCAGAAGATTCTTGGGCAAGTCCGCTGCGCTGATTGCGGGAAGCACGGCGCTGCCGAGCACGGCGCTGTCCTACGAAAGGATTTTGGGCGCGAACGACCGGATTTCGCTGGCGCATATAGGAACCGGAAGCCGCGGAGAAGATTTGGCATGGATTGCGGCGCAATTGAAGACCAGCCAGAACGCTGAGATTGGCGTGGTCTGTGATTTGTGGAAACTGAACCGCGAGAAAGCGGCGTCGAAGAATGCGGAATATTACGGACGTGCGCCGCGGACTTTCGAATACCTGGAGGATGTGCTCGCGTTGAAAGATGTGGATGCAGTGATTATCTCGACGCCGGAACATGCCCACTCGACGATCCTTAAGATGGCTGTCGAGGCGGGCAAGGACGCCTACGTGGAAAAACCGATGGGTAATGTGCTGGCCGAAGTGAAGGCGGCGCGCGACACGGTTCTGAAGAGCGATCGTATCGTGCAAGTCGGCACACAGCATCGAAGCGAGCCGTATCCCCGAGCGGCGCACGATCTGGTGCAGACCGGCGTGCTCGGCGATGTGAGCAAGGTCGAGATTGTTTGGAATTATCACGGGCCGCGATGGCGGGGACGCGAGGAAACGAAGTTGATTCGCGAACAGGATACGGATTGGCGCAAGTGGCTGCTGACAAAGCCCTACCGGCCGTTCGATCCGAAGGTGTACTGCGAGTTCCGTCTTTACAAGGAATTTTCGAGCGGCATTCCGGATCAATGGATGAGCCATGCGATCGATCTGGTGCATTGGTTCATGAACGACAATTTCCCGCGGTCGGCGGTGGCGCATGGGGGAATTTTTGCTTGGCACGACGGACGCGAAAACGCGGACACATTTCAAACTTTGTTCGAATATCCAAAGGGTTTCCTGGTGAGCTACGCAACGAGTTTTGGGAATGACGCACCCAGCTCGACGCGCTACATGGGGAAAAAAGCGACGCTGACGAATATCGGCGGCGAAGGCAGCCCGCGTTATCAGCTCGTCGAGGAAAAGGGAACTCACGAGGACGATGCGGACATCGACACAAAACGCGCGTCGAGATTCGTGCTTTTGCTGGGAGAGACGGGGCTGCCGCCGTTGGGCATCGACGACAGAACCTTGGAGCACATGACGAACTGGTTCGAATGCATGAGGTCGCGGAAACAGCCGCACTGCACGGTGCAGAATGGGTTCGCGCATTCGGTGGCCAACATGATGGCGACGGAAGCTTATTGGTCTGGCAAGAAGCAATATTGGGATGCGGCTAGCGAAACGTTCAGCGATCGAGCTCCGGCGAGCTGAGAGATCGCGAGGGCGGACGCGATTACGAAAGATACTTAATCGTTTGCTCGACCAACTGTGAAGTGGGCCCGTAGGGGTCTCCGGTGGCGTCGAATTCCATCGAACAATAGCCGCGATAGTCGCTGGCTTTCAGAATATCGAAGGATTTCTTCATGTCGATATTGAACTGCTTGCCGTCATCGTTCATCTCGCCGTCTTTTACGTGGCAAATGTTGTAGGCATGCTGAAACATCGCTGTGAGTGCCCGATAGTTGAAGTCGGCATCGCCAGTCATCATGGAATTGGCGAAATCGGGCAAGGCGTGAAGATATGGATGGTTCGCGGCCTCGATGACTTTCACGACGAAGAAAGCGTCCTCGCTGACCAAATCGTCGTTCTCGAGAGTGACGACGATGTTCTTGCTGGCGCCGTATTCCGCAACGGTGCGCAGACTATTCGCGGCATGTTCGACATTTGGGGAAGAATTTTTGGCCGCGGCAATGTGCGTGCGTATTCCGGGAGAGCCGATGTGTTCGGCGACGTCCACCCACTTCTTCGCGTACTCCACAGCTATCTGTCGCACGGAGGCGTCGGCATCGTAGAAACTGTGGGCGGCGTCGACGGCAATGTTTATTGCGCGCACCCTGGCCTTCTGCATGACTTTGCGAAAATCTTCTAGATAGTCCGGCTGCAGCGAGGTGAAATGGCTGCTGAGTGGCTCGATGTTATGAATGTTGAATCGCGCGACGACGTGCGCCGGAAAATCGAGGAGGTTCATGGCGGGGAGATCGTCGTCGCGATCGCGATTGCTCGGGCTCACAATGTATGCGCGAAATGGGTAAGACGGGATGGAGATGCGTTCGCGCGGCTCCGTGGGAAACGAGATGTGGGGCCCTGAAGCGGGATTTGCAAACGTGGCGGGAGCGCTGCTGGAGAGGATTCCGCCGGCCGTGAGCGTGGAAAGACGTTCGAGAAATGTTCGGCGTGTTAGCGAGTCCATGAGCCTTTACCCTACTACATTTTCAAGCCCTTTGTTGAATTGCATGATCAACTCGCGCTATTTTGTCCGCGACCGTTCTGACGTTCCTCTGCTCGTGAACGTGTACCAGGCGGTGCGATCCGACATCTGTGCCTCGACCTACGAAGAGTATTGGGAGGGGTTCCGGCGCCTCTTTACGGAAACGGACGATCCGAATACGCACCCAGGCGCTTCGCTTCTTCTTGGAATTACTTCTCTCGTCTCGAATTATATGACACAAAATTCACGAATGTTGTTCACGATGACGCTGGATAAATTCCTTCAGGTACGCGCCGGCCTCGGTGATGTGCGTCCACAACGCCGCCGAGGCCACTTCCGGGTTCCTGGATTTGCACGCATCCAGCAGTTCGTGGTGCGATTGGCCGGCACGATGCAAGTCTCGAGTGAAGACCAAATGTAGCCGGGTGTAGCGGTCGCAGTTGATATTCAGCGTCTTGATATAGGAAAGCATGTGCGGGCGGTTGGCCGGAGCGTATAGAGCGGAGTGAAAGCTCCAGTTCCAGGTCCCCCATGATTTCATTTCCGAATCCTTCTCCAGCGATTCCTCGTATCTCCGCAGAATGTCCTCGGCCTGCTGAAAGTCCTCCTCTTTGATGTTGGGGATCGCACCTCGCAGGATGTAGCACTCCAGCACGGCCCGCGTTTCAAACATCTCCATGATTTCATCGGGAGAAAGGGAGGATACGACCGCTCCGCGGTTGGCCACGATGCGGATCAGCCCCTCCGCGGCAAGGTGGCTCAACGCCTCGCGCACGGGGATTCGGCTGATCTGAAATTGTTCGGCGATCGCATCCTGGCGGAGCTGCTCGCCCTCGCGCAATTCGCCACTGAGAATCTTTTCTCGGAGCCGCTCCAGCACCGCTGCTGCAAGGGACTGCCTGGGAATCGGAGTGAATTTTTGCGGTGCGACAGTCTTCGTCATTTCAGCCCAGGGGTTCCTTGGACCATTTCAACGACGCGCCGCTGCTGAATTGTGGAAGTGTAGTTCCCTCTGAATCGCAAACCATGGGCTCCGACGCGACATCTCAGTCTCTATCAGTAAATAGCTGGTGAGCTTTCGGACTTATATTCTAAACGATACCAAGGCTATACAATACAGGCCTGATTTACAACTGTTGGCGCGTGAACTGCCCGTCCACCATTCTCCAGACACTCAAAGGATTCTCGTTTTTCAGCTCGTCAGGCAGAGCACCGTTGGGAAGGTCCTGATAACACACAGGCCGGGCAAAACGGAGAATGGCCGCCGTCCCCACCGACGTCGAGCGGCCGTCCGTGCTCGCCGGATATGGACCCCCGTGATTCATGGCGTGGCACACTTCCACTCCCGTGGGATAGCCGTTGAAGACTATTCGACCGACCTTATTCTTCAGGATTTCGATCAATTCGGAAAATTCTCGCAGGTCATCCTCGGTGCCGTGAACCGTGGCCGTCAGATGTCCACTCAACTCTCGAGCCGCCTGCAGGATTTGCTGTTTATTTGTAAACGTAATCAGCAAGGTCGTCGGGCCAAAGACCTCGGCTCCAAGCTCCGGGTTGGCGAGCAAAGTCGCCACGTCAGTCTCTAAAACGGCCACTTCGACCGTAAACGCCGAACCGGTATCCGCGTGTTGTCCCCGCGCAACGGCGCGCAGATCGCGACGCGCGTTCCGCTGTTGCAGCTCCTGCCGATATGACTTCTGTATGCCTGCAGTCAGCACAGTGAGTTGCGGCGAACCGGCAACCTTATTTCGAAACTCGGAGAGGAACGCTTCCGAAATGTTTGGTCCAGGAAGGAAAACCATTCCGGGCTTGGTGCAAAACTGTCCGCTTCCCAGCGTGAACGAACCGTGGAGTTGCGAAGCGATGTCCTTGCCTCGTGCTGATAAGGCGCCCGGTAGCAGGAAAACGGGATTCGTACTCCCCATCTCCGCGTAGAAGGGAATCGGCTCCGGACGGTTTGCAGCCAGGTTCATCAACGCTCGGCCCGCCACCGTCGAACCCGTGAATCCCCCGGCCTTGATCAGTGGATGCTGCACCAGCGCTTGGCCGATGCCATTTCCCGAATCAAATAGAAGAGAGAACGTCCCTTCCGGCAGGCCCTGCTCGCGCACGCATTCGCGGATTACTCGTCCCACCAACTCGCTGGTGCCGGGATGTGCGGGATGCGCCTTCACGATCACGGGATTTCCTGCCGCCAATGCCGATGCCGTGTCCCCGCCAGCCACAGAAAATGCCAGAGGAAAATTGCTGGCGCCGAACACCACCACCGGTCCGATCGGATGCAGCATCGAACGGATGTCTGGTTTGGGGAGCGGTTTGCGCTGCGGATCGGTTCGATCAATCCGAGCATTGACCCAGGATCCTTCCTCGGCCACGCTCGCAAACAGCCGCAGTTGGTTGCACGTCCTCCCTGTTTCCGATTGCAGGCGTGGCTTGGACAACGCGGTTTCCAGATGGGCCTGCTCGACAATCTGTTCCGCGTGCGCCTCGATTTGTGAAGCAATGCGTTTCAGAAAGGCGCCACGTTCCGCGTTTCGTACCCGGCTATACACCGGGAAGGCCTCACTCGCGAGACGTGCTGCAAGATCAACGTCCTCTCGCGTCCCCGAGTAAATTTTTTTTTCGAGCTGCTCACCCGTTGCTGGATTCCATGCCCGGAAGGAATCGTTTGCGCCCTCCGCGTCTCGAAACCCTATCAAAGATTTTCCCAAGATATCCATGTGCCAGCCCATCTCCCTCTAACG
>JBARCY010000012.1:0-4800 GCA_049794595.1 Candidatus Acidiferrum sp. | reverse complement strand
TCCGGGGCGAGCGGACGTTTGCCGCCGTGCAGGCGCAGGATCTCAAGGCGCCCGTGCACGTCGGGGGTGTCGATCACGATCTGCCGGTCGAAGCGTCCGGGGCGCAGCAGCGCGGGGTCGAGGATGTCGGGCCGGTTGGTCGCGCCCATCACGACGAGGCCGCCGTCGCCGGAGAAGCCGTCCATCTCCACGAGCAGCGCGTTGAGCGTCTGCTCGCGCTCGTCGTTGCCCTGCCCGATGCCGGCGCCGCGCTTGCGCCCGGCGGCGTCGAGCTCGTCGATGAAGATGATCGCGGGCGCCGCCTTGCGGGCCTTGCGGAAGAGGTCGCGCACACGCGCGGCGCCGACGCCCACCAGCGACTCCACGAAGTCCGAGCCTGACAGCGAGAAGAAGGAGGCGTCGGCTTCGCCGGCGACCGCCTTGGCGAGCAGCGTCTTGCCGGTCCCGGGCGGCCCCACCAGCAACACTCCCTTGGGTGCAGCCGCGCCGACGCTCAGGTACTTGCCCGGTTCGGCGAGGTAGTCGCGGATCTCGCGCAGCTCGGCGACCGCCTCGCCCGCGCCGGCGACGTCGCCGAAGGTGATCCGGTCGGAGGTGCCCTTGCCCTTGCGCTTGCCTTTGCCGGCGAACTGCGAGAAGCCCGCGATGCCACCCGCGGCGCCCTCGGTGCCGAGGCGCATGAACAGCGAGAACAGGCACACCAGTAGCAGGATCGGGATCAGGAACTGCACGATGATCGTCTTCGTGCCCTTGCCCGCCTGCTGGTCGACCACCACGGGGGCGCCGGAGGCGACCAGTTCGTGCAGCAGTTGCTGGGTTTGGGCGCCGGAGGCGGGGTAGGCGGCCCACAACAGCTGTCTGATGCCGGCTCCGGGCGGAGCAACCATGACGGTGGAGACGCGAATCCGCTTCTTGCCCTTGACGGTGACCGGCGTGCGCACAGTCCGCGGTGTGGAGGGGGGCACGAGGCCGGCGAGCGAGAGCGGGGGCGCCGCGGCGGTCGTGGTGAGCTCGACGCGGTTGTCGTGGTCGAGCAGCACCGCGGCGGCGATCTGCCTGTTCTTGGCGAGCGTCTGCACGGTGTTGATCGGCGCCTCGACGCCCACGCTGCTCGGCTTGATGTCGCCGAGCAGCGTGGCGAACGCGATCGCCAGGCCAATCGAGGCGCGCAGCCGATGACGATGTATTTGTCGAGCGCGGGGCGCGCAAATTCCTTGACGGGAGACGGGATGCTGGTTATGGCTACTCCTGCGGCGGATAAGCCGGATTCATTTACGTACGATCCGATGAATCCGGTTCCGTCGTATGGCGGAAATGTGTGTTGCACGGGGACGGCCGTGCAGGCGGGAGCGTTTGACCAGCGGAAGATGGAGGCGCGGAACGACATTCTGGTGTACACGTCGGAGCCGTTCAAGGAAGGGATGGAGCTGAGCGGGCCGATTACGCCGACGCTTTACGTTTCGTCGGACGCGAAGGACACGGACTTCACAGTGAAAGTGATTGACGTGTATCCGGATGGGCGCGCCTATAACCTCGACGAATCGATTCAGCGGCTGCGGTATCGCGATGGGTACGATAAGCCACTCGTGTGGATGGAACCGGGGAGGGTGTACAAGGTGACGCTACAGCCGCTGAATACCAGCAATTACTTTGAGGCGGGGCATTCGCTGCGGATTGAGATTTCGAGCAGCAATTTTCCGCGATTCGACCGGAACTTGAATACTGGCGGGAACAATTATGATGAGGAGAAAGGCGTCGTGGCGCACAATGCGGTGCATCACTCGAAGCAGTATCCGTCACAGGTGGTGGTGACGGTGGTCAAGAAGTGATGCCCGCAAACTGAACACTTCAATATTGAAAACCCACGAGCCCATCCTCCCCCGACCCGGTCAGGGTAAACGCCAAACGAGGGCGGGACACCCGCGTTCGGCAGCGACGATTTTGCAAAGATATGACGGTGGACGCCAGGTTCTGTCAATCGGCGGCGGCACGGGATTTGGCTGGGTCGATTTCAATGCGGCCCTTGAAGTGGGCGCCGTCCTCGATGCTGATGCGCGCGGTGGAAATGTCGCCGATGACGGAGCCGTCGGTTTTGACGTCCACGCGGTCGCTGGCGTAGAGATTGCCGATGATTTTGCCGTACACGATCACTCCGCCGGCGTGAACTTCGGAATTGAGGACGGCGGTGGGACCGACAATGAGTTGGTGGCCATTGAGCGAGATGGGGCCATCGACCTTGCCGTCGATTTGCAGGTCTTCCGTGCCGGTGAGCTGGCCGGTGATATGCAGGCCGGAGCCGAGGCTAGCAGACGAGCGCGGACTTGGATTGACCGAACGGGCGGCCGAAGGCGCGGCGAAGGCAACGACGGATGGTGTAGATGCGGGCGACTGCGGCGGCTGAGCGGCGGGGGCCTCGGGTTGCGATTGTTGCTTGTTCCACATAGTTCCTCCCTATGGCGGTGCATGAATGCGGATTTGGCTCCGGGTGGGAGGGAGCTATGTCGAAGGTACTTTAGTCGGGCGCGGGGGAGGGAAGCAACTTAAAACTGGGATTGCTTGCGCACTCACAAACCTGACCGCAGGGACAGTCCCATTGCCTGCGGCCTACGCAAGATTGACCGCGCGATTGAGGAAGGCGACTATGTATTTCCACGCGAGGTAGTAGATGATCAGGGCGAGCGGCGCGAGGATCGGAAAATAGTGGGTGGCAAAGCCGGGGATTGAAAAATGCAGGAGGCTGGTGAGAAGAATGCCCAAGGGGCCGAGTAGGAACGGAAGCAACGCGCCGTGGATGCCAATGGAAAGATGCGTGCGGGAATGCGTGGCGATGTACAGCATGTTCCAGAGGCCCCAGAGATTGGGAACCACCGCCATTGGGAAAATCATGAGGCGCTCGATCGGGACGGGAAAATCGTAGACGTAACGCTCGATGCAAAACGCTGTTACGCCGAGAAGAAGAACGATGGTTGGGACGACGATGCCAGCCATATACGCGTGAAGATATTTGTGCTGATTCATAGGGCCTCTTGTTTCACAAGTGATAGAAAAGTGCCGGGATGATTCCGGGGAAAAAAATGAGAGCGGCGCAAGCTAGCGCGGCTAGGGTCCAGTCGAACCACGGGACGTTCTGCGCAAGGGCCGGGTGCTCGGCGAGTTTGGCGAGCATCTGGGGCCAGAGGTCGCGGCGCAGTTCGGTGTTTGCATCTGGCGGGATGCTCTGCTTCAGGAGTTCGCGGAGATCGTTGTCATTTTTGTGATTCATTTTGTTGCGTCACTCCTTATATCCATGGCAGTGAGTTTCTTCCGCAGCATGCGCACAGCGCGGAAGACCCTAACCTTCACAAGCGACTCGGTAATCCCGACGGCCTCAGCGATGCCGCTGTAAGGCTCCTCTTCGATCAGGGCCAGCGTGGCGACGAGGCGGTATTTCGCGGGCAGGTCGTGGAAGGCTTTTCTGATGCGGTGGCGCGTCTCGCTGCGGACGGCGGAATCCGCGACGGGCGCAGCGGGGAGATTTTCGGGGAGTTCCGTTTCGTGGCGAGCATGGCGAAGATGGTCGAGAGCGGCGTTGGTGGCAATTCTGCGGGCCCAGGCTTGGAAATTGCCATCGGGATGAAAGCGTGAGCGATTTTTGTAAATGCGCCAGAAAGCTTCCACGGTCAGATCCTCGGCGATGCCAGTGTCGCGGACGATGCGGACAATCCAGGCGTAGACGGCCTTCTGGTGCTGCCGAAACAGCGCCTCGAAGGCATCCGGGTCGCCGGCTGCGAAGCGTTCCAGCAGGTCCATTCGCGGCTCTCTAATCCTACTTACTGAATTTGACGTGTGGAGGTTACAGAAATTTGTGTCATCGAAACGGCGACTAGGGGATGAACAAACCAGGAACCTGCGCCGTCAGCCCCGCGGCATCCCAGTTCTGCCAGGCTTCCGTGAATTGGCCGTCTTCGATGCGGCAAATGGTGGTGCCGGTGAAATGCACGGGCACGCGGGACCTGGTATGCACACAATCGAGCGACCAGTGGACGCAGACGAGATCGGACTCGGCAAGGGCGAGAGCCGGCTTTATGGAGAACTCGGAGAATTGCCCGCGCATGATGTCGTAAAAATGCAGGAAATTCGCGGGTCCGAGATATTCCATAGAGCCACGGTGGTAAACACCCGTTTTGGCAAATAGCTCGTGGAAGACTTCGCGGCGGCCGTGGTTCCAGGCTTCGTCCAGCCAGCGAAGCAGGAGTCGCTTGTTTTGTTCCAAAGATGAAGGAGGTCCGGAGAGTGGCATGGGCACCTCGCATGGACGGGACGCACAAACTATACCGGATTCTCTGCCGAGACGGCCAGCGGCTAGAGAGACGGAGGAGGATCGATCGTGGAGTTTGCTGAAAAAGAGGGGCGCAGCATGCTGCGCCCCTCAAAAGCAACTTTGAGCGAGGACTTAGTAGATGTCGTACTGCTCCCAGTGGAGGGTGGCGTCGGATTGGATGATGATGTGTTTGTGGGCGGTTTGCTCGAGTTCGTCCATTAGCATGGACTCGCGGGTTTTTAGGGCTTTCGCGATTTCCGGGTGGACACGCAGTGTGAGATTCGGGCCTTCGTGTTCGGCTGTGGCCATTTTGCGGGCCTCGGATTGAATTTCGTAGCAGAGCGTGGGAATGGATTTGACCATTCCGGAGCCAGTGCAATAAGGGCATGGCTGGCAGAGTACGCGCTCGAGAGCTTGCTTGGTGCGTTTGCGGGTGATGCAAACGAGGCCGAACTCGTTGAAGGAGAGCGCTTTCGAAGGCGCCTTGTCCTGTTCAAGGG
>JBARCY010000011.1:0-3793 GCA_049794595.1 Candidatus Acidiferrum sp. | reverse complement strand
GCGGCGAGATCGCCTTCGGTGTATTCACGTACGCGCATCAAGATGCCGTTTTGTTGCCGCGGCCTTCCGTCCCGAGGCGGGCATAGCTGAATCAGGGCTAGGTTTTCTTCAGCCCCATCTCGATCATTTCCGATCGGAGGTCCGTCTAAGGATCTCCATCCGGTTGGAGGAGTTATCAGGAAGCAACCGAAAATCTAGCGGTCTGACCGCTTTAACTTTGCTCAGGGTACGAAACCGCATCTAAGAGCTGACATGCAGAGGAGTAGCAAAACTTTTTTGAGGGGACAGGCAAACTACCGCTAAGATCAGGTCTTGGGGAGCAAGATTCCGGTTCCGGTTATGAAGTTCTCGCCCATAATCGGATTGCCGGGGAACGAAGGCTGAAAGCCGAGAGTGGTCACAGGCTGAATCCTGACAGGGCTGGCCGTCAGGTTCACGGCTGGTGCGCTTATACCAACGGGCGGAGCCTCGGAAGGTTTTTGATTGTTTTTCCTGGTCAATTCTCTTTTTCCCAGCGTTGCCATAAGACCTCCTGCCTAATCGCGTCCTGCGGACCGCCAGGAAGATTCGCTGTTACGCGCTCAATCCTGAGGTCCGTCTTGAAGACATCGGCCCGTGCAGCCGATTCTATGCAGGCGCCCAGTACGGGGTCCAATACCACCTTGGCGCGGGCAGCAACACCTCCACTGACAAAGGGTACCATCGCCGCCGCAAGCTTTACAAGTTGCTCTTCTGAAACTGCGCCTAGACCGATACCAGCCGCCGCAAGTGCTTGCATTTGTTGGACTAATTGGCCCGTCGTCAAGGGCGTTGGGGCCGTTAGACCGCTCAATTTGAGTTCTAGCTCGCGAAGAGGGTTAAATGGTTCCTTTAGCTTTAGGTCTTCTTCGTACTGTAGGTACAGCTCCCAGATTAATGATTCAACCTCGGGAGTTGGCTCTTCCACCTTGAGGTTTAGGTCGGTTTTCGCCTCTTCTCGGTTTATAGGATGCCCGTGGTAAAACAGGTTTGATTTCAGGTTGTCGATCAGCTTTTCAATCTCATGCTCTTCGGATTCGCCCATGTGGACCCTTAGAAGTTTTCGCGCCATTAGGCGCGATTGATTATGGTGCCGATGAACGTTGCCAATGGCTAGCGGATGAATCTTGTCCGTGAGCGCAATGAGAGCCTGAACCAGTTCGTCTTCGTGAGTTATTCCAACGTCGTCCTTTACCAGCTTGAAGAATGCGGTTACATCTTCAACGCTGATGGGAGCAAGCTGTCCCGGGGCCAGCGGATGCGGCGGATTAAAGATGTTGGCCACCGACGGGTCAATCGGACCCAAACATCCCATCCTATGCATGATTATCTTTTTCGCGCCCAGCGCAATGAGGGTTGCAGCACTGAACGCGTGGTGAGGGACGAGAACAGCAAAGTCTTTGGAGTACTGCTGAATTAAGCTAACAATGCGCCATGGGACTGTACCAGAACCTCCGTTACTATGGATGAAGAGGTCCACCCCGTTCCTGGCCAGTTCCCGACCTGCTTCAAGGTGGTCATACATGATCCTGAAGGCATCATCAGCGATTTGAATTTCATGGCCAGGACGGGTTGACGTGACGTAAGAAACAGTCAAACGGTTATTCCGTGCGACTTGCAGCTTTTCGATTAATGCCTTGCGGGCTGGTCTTGGCATGCGAAGGGTCCCCGAGCACGTACTATACCGGAAAATCCCACTGTCGACATAGAATTGTTTAGTAACTTCAGGCTTCGCATAAGACGTGATTGCGAGAACCCACAACCGAAGCTTCGCAATTGCATCGACTCGCTGTTAGAGCATTGCCTGGCGCCTACAGAATCCCTTGGCGCGTGATGCGTGAGCCGGGATTGACGCCGAAACCATTTCCGCCGCGAACTTGGCCGTTGGGCAGCACGCCGCTTCCGCTGGAAGGCAGCGGAGCTGGTCCGCTCGAGCCGCCGCCCGCGACAGCCATCGGAGGCGAGCCAAACGTAATGGGCGCGGACGGCAACGAACCCACGTATTGCGAATAGGCGCGCCAATAGAGCGTTTGATTGCCAAGCTGCGTGTACAAGTTTCGCGATGCGCCCATGAAATAGACGCGCGGAGAATTGAACGCCGGCGTGGTGTCCGACTCCGCGAAGTAATAGAGGCCTGGGCGCGAATTCGAGGGATCTGTGATGGAGATGTCGAACCAGCCGTTCGAGGCTTGCACATTAATGGACGCGACCGTGGTCGGCGCTGGCGCCGGCGTACTGGGATCGACGCCCGCGCTCTGGCTCGTGGCGTTCACGGAGGCGACAATTTTCGTGAGCGTCTCGTAGAGATACGGATCGCGATCCTTGATCGGAGCGAGTTGGGCAACGGTCAGCATTCGAGTATTTGCGTTTCGCCTGATGCAGCAACCGTAGGGGCACGATAGATCGTGCCCCTACACGGGCAAGATTTAGTTCACGCCGCGGACAGGGGCCCAGGGATCGACGCGGACAGAGGGCGTGAATTTTTGGAGCTTGAACCAAGCGCCAGGCTGATTGGTGCTGACTTGAAAGGCGACGCGCTCGCCTACGACGTTAATCGGCAGTTCGAGATCTTTAAACGACGGCGAGCTGAGCGCCAGCGGCTGCTGGGCTTGCGACGCGCTTTGCGAATCGACGAAAGTGGTGAGCGACAAATTCCCTGCCCCTTCGACAAACATCGTCAGATAGCTGAAAAGTTTGCGGTGCGCGCCGAGATTGAGCGATTGCTCGACGGCGCGCTCGGGGAAAAAGTGTGTCGTGTAATAGCTTGGAATGGCGCTGCCGTCGTCGGAAAGTTGCGTATCGCTGAGTTGATAGACTTTGCCGGTTGCGCCACCGCCTCCCACTCCGGGCAGTCCGCCGCCGATGGCGACGATGGCGGTGCCATTGATGCGCTCGATCAGCGCACAGGAATTGGCGGCAATGCTCCAGGGCGACCATTTGCGGGCCATGTCCGTGGCGGCTTTTCGGCCGGTGTAGGTGACGTTGACGGGCGGGCGCGTGGCGATGTCGTCGGCGTCGTCGAGGTCGTGATAGTCGAGCATTAGGATGGTGTTGGGAGTCGTGGCCGCGCCCAGTGGCGCGCCGACCATAATGCGGCGCTCTTTCGTATCTACCGTGACCCACAGCAAGTGGCCGTACTGCCAGTTGATTTCGTTCCAGGTGGGCTGAATTTCCTGCGAGATTTTGATGGGCTCGCCGCCGCTAAAAATGTATAGGCCAGTGCGGTGAGCGATGACGACCCAGTCTTCGCCGATGCCGACGCCGCGGACGGAAGGCGTGCCGAGACGGCGCGAGACTTCCGCGATCGACCAGAGCGCTGGTTCGTTGGTGCCGTCGTCCTGCGTGACGTGCAGCGAATGTTCCTTCACAAAATAGAGGCGCTCGCGCAGTTTGAAGGCGGCGCGAATGGCTTGGCCGTTGTTTTCGGCGACGCTCATAAAACCTTGGATGCCGTCGTAGCTTTCGGGATCTTCGACGCGGCTGGCGCGGACGATGGAGGAGTTCACGGGAGTCGAGGTGGGAAAAATTTCGATGCTGTCAATGTAGAACTGCCCGCTCGTATTCGGCGTGCCGTCGGCATAGACGCGAAGGACGAGATCGCTGGGAATTGTGGCGAGCGGCGCGGTCAGGTCCGCGGAATATTCGACGTAGCCTGTGGTGAGCTGCGCGGCGGTGAGCTGGAGGCCGGTGGTATTGATCCCAGCGCTTTGGCTGAAAAGATGAAGGTGCAGCGTGCCTTGCGTGAGCGTGCTGTTCACCGCGCAATGCGCGCGAA
>JBARCY010000010.1:0-2021 GCA_049794595.1 Candidatus Acidiferrum sp. | reverse complement strand
CCGGCGTCGGGTGGCCACCACTGAGCGCCGCGCTCACTAATCCGCCGATAATCGTAATCAGCAGCGTCCCGACGAAGAGATACGTCGGCACCATGAAAACGACTCCGGCTTCGCGCACGCCTCGAAGATTGACGATCGTAATGACAAGCAGTATCCCGAGGCAGATCCCAACCGTATGCGGTAACAAGGAAGGGACGGCGGAGACCAGCGTACCAACGCCCGCGGAAATGCCCACCGCAGCCGTGAGAATGTAATCCGTGAGCAAAGCCGCCGCGGCAAGCAGGCTTGCAGTGGCGCCCAAATTGTAGCGCGCCACGGTGTACGACCCGCCCCCGCCCGGATAGGCCGCAATGGTCTGCCGGTACGAAAAGTAAACAATGACGAGCAACGCGATGATAGCCGCGCTGACCGGCACAATGTACTGCACGCCGAGCAGCCCCAGCGGAATGAGCAAGCTGAGCGCGGCCTCGGGCCCGTACGCCGCGGAGCTGAGGCCATCCAACCCAAAAATGGGAATGCCCTGGATCGGCCCGATCTGTTCGGCGCGTTCGTCGGAGGTCTTGAGAGGCTTGCCAACCAGCAGGTCGACAATGTTCATGGGGGCTCGGTCCGTTTTAGCGGCTCAATCCAGAGTGTCCATTTGCAACGAGAACGGCGGGAATGTCAACCATTCGAGACGCGAATGATCGGGAGCGCGTGAATGGTGACCAGTGACTGATGAAGACAAAAGTTAACGCCACGCGGCTTCCAACAAAATATCAAGGTGAGCAAGCGGATGGGCGCACAAACTCTGCCCCGGCAGCAGCCCTGCACTGAACAAGTACACCAGGAGCTGGAGCACTGGCATCGCGCCTTCTTTGTGACCGACCTTGCGGCTCCAGTCTAGGGTGAAAAAGGCCGCCAGGTACGGTGGATAAGATTGCAAAAGTAAGTTGTCTTCAGACATTCTACAGCGGGCCTAGATTCAGTGGGTGCGGAGCACGACTCTTCGAGACCTCGACGGGATCATTTTGCTAGCGCGATCGTGACGGACGGATGCCGAAAACAAAACCACCTGACAAATCACGGCACAAGCCGCCTGGCAAGGTAGCCAAGAACAGCAAAAGACCTGGCTCTTTGCGGAGGTTCTTCGCGGTATTGGGGCCCGGAATCATCACCGGCGCCGCGGATGATGATCCGTCGGGAATCTCGACGTACTCGGTCGCTGGAGCGGCTTACGGATACGCCACGCTGTGGATCGCGCTCCTCACGTTTCCGCTCATGTCCGCGGTACAACTCATGTGCGCGCGGCTGGGCATGGTTACGGGTCAGGGCTTGGCCGCAACGGTTCGCGAGAACTATCCGCGTTGGGTCCTGTGGGGAGCGTGCTCGATCCTTGTTATAGCCAACGTCATAAACATCGGAGCCGATCTTGGCGGCATGGCGGAAGCGACGCAGCTCGTTACTGGGATTCGGCCGTCTCTGTGGATTCCATTCTATGCTCTTCTGATCCTTGGGCTGCTGATGTGGACTTCCTACAAGCTCATCGCGCGGATTTTCAAGTGGATGACCGTGGTGCTGTTCGCCTACGTGTTGACATCCTTTTTCGCGCACGCAGATTGGAAACAGGCGCTGGTGGCGACGCTCGTGCCGCACATGGAATGGTCACGCGAATTCCTGGCCGTGCTCGTGGGAATTCTCGGGACCACGATTTCTCCTTATCTCTTCTTCTGGCAGGCCGCCGAGGAGGTGGAAGAAGACCGGGCCAAGGGTCAAACGACGCTCGCGCAGCGCAGGGGCTCGACTGCCAAGGAATTAAGAGATGCGCGCGCGGACACGCTCACCGGAATGTTTTTCTCGAACTTCATCATGTATTTCATCATTTTGACTACCGCCGCCACTTTGCACGCTCACGGACAAACCCACATCACAACGGCGCGGCAGGCCGCCGAAGCGCTGCGCCCACTTGCCGGGAAAGGAGCCTTTCTGCTTTTCACGCTGGGGCTCATAGGCACCGGAATGTTGGGTGTGCCGGTGCTGGT
>JBARCY010000009.1:0-4705 GCA_049794595.1 Candidatus Acidiferrum sp. | reverse complement strand
TGTCCTTCGCTGCGGACAAACCCGATCAGAACTACGGCGGAAACGAGCACGTCCATGCCGAAGAAGCCGCCGATGCGGTTGGCAAAGAGTTGTTGGACGAACAACCGCATGTCCAGGCCATGTGCGATGACCCACGGAATGAACTGGGAGTAGGGAAGAGCGAAACCCAGAACACAAAGCATCAGGTAGAGGATTTTGCGGTTCATGTTGGCACCCCTTACTCGGAATACGCGACATGCGGCATTTTATTTCAACTGGCGGGCGCCAAACGTTGCCTAGACGCTGAGCGCTTCTTCGTGCGCCGGGCAAATCGCCTTGTAGGCGCAGCTGCGGCAAACGAAGCCCGGCTTCGGCGGGAATTCGCCGGCGCGGATATCAGCGGCGGCTTCCAGCACGATTTTCTGCGCTTCGTCCAGCTGCTTGGCGTCGCGCGTGGTCGCTTGCGTTTGATTGTTCTGTAGGTAATGGAAGACCAGCCGGACGGGGTTCCATTCAAAGATTTCTTTGGCAGCCAGGGCGTACAAACTAAGCTGCAAATCCTTTTTGGCGTCGGCGTCTTTCTTGGGCTTCCCGGTTTTGTAGTCGATGATCTCGACGTCGTTGCGTCCCAGCGAATTGACCTGGTCCATTCGGCCTATAATAGTGACGTTATTCTCCAGCGGAAGTTCAAAACTCTTTTCCTGTTCGAGCACCTGTGGTGGCGTTTCGAGCGTGGAGGCGTGGAAGGCACGCAATTGTTCTAAGCCGTCCTGCTTGTAGCCTTTTTCCTGATAGTCATCCTCAAAGCCGGCCGAACTCCACTCCGTTTCGAAAATTCGAGCCACTTCTTCGAATGGCAGCTTCGTGCCCTTGCGCAGCTGGTCGACAAAACGCTTGATGGTCGTGTGCATCACGCTGCCAAAGCTCAGCACCGCCTTCGGCCCTTCCTTAAGCGACCAGGATCGGCTGAAAAGATATTGCTGCGGGCAGCTGCGGTATCCGCTGACCGCCGAAGGGCTCAACGTGAGCGGTTCAGGCGTGGGCGGATGAAATTCGAGCGCCCAGTCCGCGATACGAGAGAAAATTTTCGGCGCTTCGGTGGACGCGGGGAAGAGTGGTGAATCCGCCGCGCCTGGAGCTTCTTTTTTGGCGCTCGAAAGAACTTCGGGCAATTTGGGGCTCATCTGATGGATATCGCGCCGCTTGATGGCGGGCTCCATCAGGATGTCTTCCACGAAAACCGGGATCTTGCCCTTTTTTTCGGTGAGTGTCGTGAGCGTGAGTCGGTTCTCCGCGCGCGTCAGAGCCACATAGAAAAGCCGCCGCTCTTCCTGAATGTGAAATTGTTCCGCGGGTTCGCCTTCTTTCATCAGCGCGGCGGGAAATTCGAACACGCGGGAGCGTTCCGTCGCGGGGAATTTCTTGTTGTTAATGCGCAGCAGAAAGACCTGCGGAAATTCGAGGCCTTTGGCGCCGTGCACGGTCGTCAACTGCACCGCGTCGCCGGGGAAATCGTTTTCAAGACTGATCGTCCCGCCCGCCTGCGAATAGTAGCCAAGGTATTCGACAAATTCCGCGAGTCCCCGCGTTTCGCTTTTCGGCTCCCACTCTTTCACAAATTCCGAAAGCCGCGTGACGTACTTGCGGTCTTGCGCGCTGGCGCGTTGCGGGACTTCCAGCCATTCGAGCAGATCGCCTAGGATTTCGCGCGCGCTTCGCCGCCGCAGAGTTTTGCGCTGCCCGGAGAGGAATTCGACGAGGCGGCTGAGCGCGGCGTGCGAAGAATCGAATGCAAGCTGCCCTTGTGGCGCTTGCAGCATATCGTAGAGCGCTTTTTTTTCTTTTCTGGCGCGTTCGGCGAATCGCACTAAATCGCCAGGCTCGAGCGACCACGCCGGAGCGGCAAGAACGCGCGCGCAGGCCACGTCGTCGAAGGGCGTGGCAATCAGCCGCAAGTAGGCGAGAACGTCTTTCACCAGCGGATGATCGAGAATCGAAAGCTTGCTGATGACAAACGGAATTTTATGCCGGGAAAGTTCTTCGACCAGTTTGTCGCGGTGCGCGTGCTGGCGGTAGAGCACCGCGAAATCGCGCCACTTCCGTCCCGCTGCGTGAAGCCGCTGCAGTTCACTGGCGACCCATCGCGCTTCATCTTCTTCGGTTTCCAACTCGACGATGCGGACCTTTTCGCTTTCCTCCTTATTGGCGCTCAGCACTTTCTTGGGGAAGTCGGCGCTCACCGTGTTCTGCGCGATAACCTGCGTGGCCACGCGAAGGATATTCGGCGTCGAGCGGTAATTTTCAACGAGCGAGACGCGGAATTTTGTCGAGTCTTCGCCCTCGCCCCAGCCCGCAAAGCGCTCCAGAAACAGTTTGAAGCTTCCGAAAGAAGCTCCCCGGAAGCGATAGATGGCCTGATCGTTGTCGCCGACGGCGACGATGTTCTTCTTGTCGCCGGCAAGTAGTTCGAGCAAACGAAGCTGCGCGATGTTGGTGTCCTGGAATTCGTCGACGAGCAAATAGCGATATTTTTCTTGAAGCGTTTCGCGAAGCTCGGCATTCGTCTCGAGAAGCTCGACGGCTCCCGTAATGAGCGAGCCGAAAGACACGCGCTTCTTTTCACGCAGTAACTCTTCACTCGCGCGGTACGCTCGGGCGATTTCCTGTTGCAGCGCAACTTCCTCGGCGCGTTCCTTGAAGGTGTCCTCGTCAAGCGCCGCGCGTTCAGCGTCAAGCTGCGCAGCGACCCTGTCGGCGTAGCGCTGGTAATCTTCCGCGGAAACAAGCTCGTCCTGGCAGCGCGAGAAAAATTCCACGAAATCATTCAAAAATTGCCCGGGATCGGCCAGCCGCCGGTACTTGTCGAGTTTCAGCCGCTCAAGATTTCGCCGCAGCAAAATCCAATGATCGACCTTATCGATCATCAAGCGTTCAGGCGTAGCCTCTTTCAGAAGACCTTCGCAGAAAGCGTGGAAAGTCGCGAGCGTCACATTTTTCCCGCGCTCACCAGTCGCTCGCACAACGCGAGCCTTCATTTCGCCCGCAGCTTTGTTCGTGAACGTCAGCCCAAGAATATTTTCGCCGGAAAGCGAGTCGTCTGATTGCAGTAGATGCCGAATGCGTTCGGTGATGACGCGCGTTTTGCCCGTGCCCGCACCTGCAATCACGAGGAGCGGCCCCTCGCCATGCGTAATGGCGCGGCGCTGGGCATCATTCAGTTTCAGACCGCTTTCCGCAGGCGGATCAAGATCAAACAGTGTTCCCATCGTTCAAGTAGGGTAGCGGAATTTGCAGCGAAGAGGAAACGCAGCCAAAAGGTCAGTCGAGGGATTCCAGGATATCGTCTCGGCTCACACCCTTGTGCGCGGCAACAGCCCGAAGAATGCTTGTCAGTGTTCCGATTTTGATCGACTTGTGGTCGGGAACAGCGATGCGCTGATGCGTTGGGGTTTCCGTTTCCAGCGCAATGTGGCTTCCCACTTGATGCGTTTGGCGATAATCCCACCGCCGGCAAAGACATCCCACAAGCCGACGGCCGCTCAAGTCTCTCGGTACTTTCATTCCATGGCTAGAACTTCATTTCTGACTAAGTGGAGACGGATAAATTGGGGCTTTGGCCCATCATAGAAATAGGCTTCTGTAGCTTCTTTCACATTAGCCCGAAGCTCTTCCCAAGTGTTGCCCTGCGTAAAAATATTTTCAGTCAGGCATTCCGCGGAGTATCCGCCTTCGGCCTCTTCTGTGACTTCAAAGACAAGCTCGCTGATGTGGGGTCCACTCATCTTATTTCCTTTCAGAAATGCTATCACGCCACAAAGTCGGCAACAATAAATTTGGCCGCACTCGTGCGCTAGTCGGCTTGCATCCACGCCATGTTCACCTTGAAGATGCGTTCATTTTTGTCCGGAAGAAACAAGTGCGGCGCGCTGCGATTCTTCGCCCTTTGCTACTTTGGCGTTCATGTCGGCAGATTTGCCGCGAAGCACGCTTAGCGATTCCCACTTTCCCGTCTTTGTGAAAGTGAAATGCTTGGCGAGAAACAGGATCTGGCCCACGTGATGAGCATAGTGCGCAACTTGCCGGTTGATAGCTTGCATGACGGAGTGGGGCTCGGAACGAATCGTCACGGTTCGCGCGAG
This sequence comes from Candidatus Acidiferrum sp., assembly GCA_049794595.1. GTDB lineage: Bacteria > Acidobacteriota > Terriglobia > Acidiferrales > UBA7541 > Acidiferrum. The sequence goes on along the minus strand of JBARCY010000009.1, from coordinate 587 downwards.
GTCGGCCTCGGTCAGTGGTTCGAGCGCATCGAAAACATATTTCCAGCCGCGCTCCCACATTTCCATCAACTCGCCGCGGGTTGCGGGAGGCGTCTCGAATTCCGTATCGCGATTGCGATCCGGTTTCTCGCCGTCAGTGGTCAAGAAATCTCGCCAGCGCGAACGCATGTTGCCTGCCATGTGCTTGACGATGATGGCGATGGAATTCGATTCCGCGTCGAGAGCAACGAACAGGCAATCGTCCGGGCATTGCGCCATCGCGCGCTCGCCTAACTTTTTGTAGTAGTGAAAAAGTCCGATCGAATCTTGTAAGTAGGACGTTTTGAGTTGGTGTGGCATGAGGATATTTTGTCCCTGCGCCAGTGCTTGTCAACGGCCATTCGCCGGAATTTCATGCGTGGGCAGGAACCCGTGCGCGATTTTCCGGTGCTTGGCCGCGTAGAAAATAAAGCTTGACAATTCGCCTTTTGTTCGCCTATGATTTGCGGCGCTGAGTGGCAACTTTGGATGGAGGCCGATATGACCATTGGACAATCGATGCTGCCCGAATTTGACGAAGAGATGAAGAACACGCGCAAAGTTCTCGA
>JBARCY010000008.1:0-1980 GCA_049794595.1 Candidatus Acidiferrum sp. | reverse complement strand
GGCCCAAAGCCAAAGCTATCCCCCACCGCACATCCCGCCCCGTTGGAAGCGCCAGTGCCGCCGCGACGCGCTGATGGGCTTCGCGTCGGTTGCCACAGATGGCTTCCCATTGGGCCGCATCGGTTTCGTAGAGCGCTGCCGTCTCCGTCTTTCCTGCCCGTTCGGCCGAAGCTACCGCCCGGAGGGAAAGCTCCCGAGCTTTTCCCAGCCGCCCGGAATAGGCCGCCGTATCCGCCTCGGACGCGAGCAGCAGGTCTTCGACACCCGGCTTGCCTGCCGACCATGTCACCTGCTTCGCCATTCCCGCAAGGTCATTCAGGGCAAAAGCCAACTGGTATAGAACTAAGTGCAGGAAAGGTGAGTCGAGTTTTTTTTCCAATGCTTCGTTGGCCGTGGTCCGGGCCTCCTCTAGGCGATTCAATTGCAGGTAGGAATTCGCGAGATTCGCATAATTCATTCCGCTCGCCGGTTGAAGACGGAGGGCCTCGCTGGCTTCCGCAAGAACGTTGTCATATTGCCCGAGAATGTCGTAGATGACACTCAGGTTTGCCGGTAGCGATGAATCTCGCGGGTACGTCTGCGCCAACAATTCAAAGTCCTGGCGGGCCTTTTCCAGGTTGCCGGTGTGAAATTGACTATAATACGCCTCAAGTTTTAACTGCTCCCGCTCGCTCACGCGACCTCGTAGCTCGTAAGCCCTCCGCATGTTCTCGTTTGCGAGGCTGGCTTCCCCGAGATTGAAATAGTCCGCCCCGAGCGAGGCATAGGCGTATGCGAAATTGGGGTCCAGGCGGATAGCGCGTTGGAAGAACGGTATGGCGGCAGCGTAGTCGCCTTTTCTCACCAAGAACTTGATTCCCAAGCTGTAGGCCTGAAGAGCTTCCAAGGAAGGTGTTGTCGCTGCTGCCAGCGGCACATCGAACTTCTGCACCGTGCTTAACGATTCCCCCAGCTTCGCACGCATGTCGTTAGCCGCTTGGCTAAGAGCATCTAGGACGTGATTCTTGTCGCTGGCCTGAGCTTGCGCGCTCGCGAGCGATTCCCCGCTTGCGCAGTTGATGGCTCTCAGAATCAGGTTGTACCGAGCACCTATTTGTAAAATCGACCCCTCAAGAACTGCTGCGCTCCCGGTCCGCTGACAGAGTTCCCGCGCAACCTGTGGCGTCAGCCGCACATCAAGCGACTGGCTCATCAGATGCAGCGTCTGCTTGATTCGCTGGTCGGAGATGATGCTGAGAAAGGGTGACTGCTCTAGCTGCACGGAGAGACCTTGCCGTAGCGTGCCGTCAAACACCGTGTCTCCAGTCGTGTTCGTGAAATCGGCGAGGACGATGGTGTCCTTATCCGTCAGCGCGTGAGCTTTGCGAGTGAAAAACAACCAACCCCCCACGGCCAGTGCGACGAGCAGTATTGTTGCGCCAGTGGGCACTGCCCATCTAAGCCGAGGAGATTTCGCGGCGGACTTCAACTCGACCGGTGCTGTCGCGGGGGCTACACGGCCCGAATCTGTATCGCGCTTCAACCGCTGCATATCCGCGCGAATCTCGGTGGCGCTTTGGCAGCGCAGCTTCCGGTCCTTCTCTAGTGTCTTGCCGATGGCTTCGTCCAGTTTCGGTGGGAGTGCTTGATTAATCTGTGACGCCGGAACAGGAGTGCGATTCAGAATCGCTACGTAGATGACCACAGCACTATTCCCTGGAAAGGCCATCCGTCCTGTCGCCATTTCATAAAGTACTGCCCCGAACGAGAACAAATCCGTCCGTGCATCCAATTCCTCGCCCCGAGCCTGTTCCGGCGACATGTAGGCGATGGTCCCCATTATCGCGCCCGGGCTGGTCAAGAGTTCCGCCGCCGTGGCAGTCGGCATCTGCGAAACACCGACACTTGGGCCAGCAGTGACCACCTTCGCCAAACCGAAGTCGAGAATTTTGGCGTGCCCGCGCCCGTTGACAAAAATGTTGGCGGGCTTGATGTCGCGGT
>JBARCY010000007.1:0-1806 GCA_049794595.1 Candidatus Acidiferrum sp. | reverse complement strand
CCGCCTGCATCAACGCGCGCCCCGCCGCGCGATTCTGCGCGGCCGCATCCACGGTGATCGGCCCAACGCCGGCAATCGGCGTCCTCTCATCCAAACAGTTGCTGCCGATGATTTTTCCGTCCTGCTCTGCCACCACGCAATAAAATCCCGGGTGCGAGAACATCGCCGAAAGCACTCCAATGGAAACCTCCGGCGCCGGAAAATCAGCAGGAAAATTGTGACGATTGGCGAGCGCGGTAAACGCCTCGAAACAAATTCTTCCGCACACTTCCGCGTCCGCCGCAGAGGCTCGGCGAATCGCCACGGATGGCTCGCCGGAATGCACCGCTTGTGATTGTCCTGCCATGGTTGTTCTCTCCTTGCCAAAAGGGGCACGATTCATCGTGCCCTCTTTCGCTTTAGAAAAACACGGCGGGAGAAACGCCAAATCTTTTGCTCAACTTTTCTATATGCCCCTTGTTGAGCTCACGTTTCTTGCGCAACACTTCCGACACAATACTCTCCGTCCCGAAAATCGGTACCAGGTCTTTTTGCCGAAGCTCATTCGCCTCCATTAACGCGCGAAGCACCTCCACCGGTGATACATCAGGAATCGCATGATGCTCTTCTTCGTATGCTTCGATCAAAGTCATCAGCACTTCCGCGTACTTCTCCTCTTCGCTCGTCGCGTGCTCCTTGCTCGCCAGCTTGTCCAAAACCGAAAGGTATTCCGCATGCTGCCGCTCCGATGTAATCGGTGTTGGTGAGCTGGCTTCCAGCGCGTATTTTTCGGAAATCTCTATCATGGCTTTTGCCATTCCTTCTCATCGTATTCCGCGTGACTCAGAATCTGACGGATATAAATCATTCTCCACCTGTATTTGATGGTCGCGATCAGCCTGCACCTGTTGTGGCTTACATCGAACACAACAAAGGGCCCCACAACGTCCGAATTCCTCCAGCTGTTCCGAACCTCGGCAAAGTTCTTCCAATCGGCGTTCTTCGCAATCTTGTACCATGCGTTCAGCGAAGCGCCCCATTCGTTGTGCTTGGCGGTCGCTTCTCGAATCGCCTTCCGGCTTACGATCCGCATGTAAAATCTTCGCATTATGCGAAGTTAGTGTCAACCGCCTAAATCTCTCAGCCTCGGCCCCCGCCTTCTTCTTTCCCGCGTGTCTCTGGATTGCACTGAAACGGTCTTTATGAAACACTCTCCAGCCACTCATCACTGGAGGATTCCATGGCAAAAATCACAGGCATCGGCGGCGTCTTCCTGCGCTCAAAAGATCCAAAAGCGCTGGCCAAGTGGTACTCCGACCACCTCGGCATTACGCTGAACGACTTCGGTGGCGCCGCCTTTCCGTGGTCCGACGAAGGCCCCGCTGGCACCGGCATGACCACCTGGTCGGCCTTCCCCGCCGACACCAAGTACTTCGGCGACGGCCCGCAGGCCACCATGATCAACTACCGCGTCGACGACCTCGACGCTCTGCTCGCCCAGCTCGTTGCCGCCGGAGTCTGGATCGATCCCAAGCGCGAGGACGCCAGCTACGGCCGCTTCGCCTGGATCAAGGACTGCGACGGCAACCGCCTCGAACTCTGGCAGCCTCTGGCGGATTGATCCGTAAACTGATCCGCAATTTGTAAAGGAGTGCAAATGAACTATTCAAGTCTCGCGCTGGCGGCGCTTGGCGGCACGTTCGCGTCTTTTGCCTTTGGTTTCTTGGTGTTTTGGCTGGTGCCAGATCTTATCAAGGAAGCCCACAAGCACCCGGCCATATTCCGGCCTAAGGAAGAAATGACGGCAGTTATGCCGGTGGGACTCGT
>JBARCY010000006.1:0-57884 GCA_049794595.1 Candidatus Acidiferrum sp. | reverse complement strand
AGCTCTACGACAAATCTCCGTACGCCACTTTGCAGGTGACCGTCCAAAACACGACGGGAAAGATGCTCACGTTGCAATCCTTCCGCGGCCTCGAACTACTCGGGGATCCCTTGCTGAATCTCGGAGGTCATGCCGCCGCCGATCGTATTCTCTCAGACAGTTATAGTGAGGATCGGCCGGATTTGCAGATCTACGATCTGGGCAAAGCGCCCGGCGGGATGCACCGAGGCGTCGGGAGTCAGCTCATTTACAACCGGGAAAGCCAGGAGAGTCTCTTCATTGGTGCGCTCACCGCCGACCGTCTTTTGACCTACCTCCATCTGCAAGCGACTAACGAAAGCGGCGAAACGAAGATCGCGTCTTATAGCGTTGATCTCAAGGGGACCACGGAAATTCAAAAGGAATTCGATTTGAAAGATGGCCCACCGGAGAATCAGCTGGAGCTAAATCTACCAATCGAACCCGGAAAGAGTTTCGTTTCGGAACGGCTCATGCTCGAAGCCGGTTCCGGCTATCATAGCCAGCTCTTGGCTTATGGTGATGCCATCCGCCGGTTGCACCACGCTCGCGTTCTCGCACAAGCTCCAATCGGTTGGTGGAGTTGGACGGCCTACTATGGCGCCATCAACGAAGGGGAAACCCTCGTCAATGCCGATTGGCAAGCGTCACATCTGAAGGCTCTTGGCTATAACTTCTTACAGGTTGATGAAGGCTACCAATACGCCCGCGGCGAATATGAAACTGCGAATGCCACTCAATATCCCGATGGCATGCGCGCCGTCGGACATCACATCACCGCGGATGGTCTGGTCTTTGGCGTCTGGACTGCGCCGTTTCAAGTCACGTCGCGTGCCTGGGTGTACGAGCATCACAAAGATTGGCTGGTCCACAACGCCAAAGGAGAGCCCATCCACACGGAACTACTCTGGCGTCAAAAATCCGACATGATCTACGTACTCGACACCACAAACCCGGGCGCCCAGGAGTATTTGCGCGAGACTTACAGGAAGCTGGTTCGTGAGTGGGGCGTCCGCTTCATCAAGCTCGACTTTATGGACAGCAGTGCCATCGAGGGGTTCATGTATCGGCCGAACACCACTGCGCTGGAAGCGCTGCGCATCGGTCTGCAAGTTATCCGTGACACCGTAGGCGACGACGTGATCCTCGATAAGGACGGTAGCCCCATGCTCACCCCTGTCGGGTTGGTGGACACGGGGAGGATTTCCTCCGACACCGCGCATTCGTTCGAAGGGACGAAGACGGCTGCCGTGGGAATCGCCGCCCGCTTTTACATGCATCACAATTTTTTTCTGGATGATCCGGACGCATTTAACACGGTCGAGGAGTCCTTCAAAGAACATACACGGGCCTCTACATCGTACCCGCTGTCCTCGGCGCAAGCCTCGATTGCTCTTTCAGCGGTTTCCGGGGGCATGTATGAGATTGGCGACGATATGCTTGTCATGAGTTCGCAGAAGGATCGGCTGGCGCTGGTCGAAAACGAAGACCTTTTGAATATGGCCAAATTGGGCCGAGCCTCCACGCCCGTTAATCTGATGACCTACGAACAAGAGGATGAACAACCCAGCGTTTTCTTTCTGCGCGAAAGTCCGCACCAGGCCATCTTGTCTGTCTTTAACTGGACGAAATCGCCGCGGTCGCACACTTTAAAACTCGCGGACCTCGGGCTGCCTTCGGACCATTCCTTTACGGCGCTGGATGTTCTAAGCCAGAATGCACCGGTCGCGTTGGCGGGCAGCTCTATGCAGATCGAGAATCAAGCTCCTGAATCCGTCAGAGTCTTCAAAATTATCGATAACAACGTTTCCCAGAGCGCGCCGACTGTTACCGCAAATGTGCCCTCTGTCGCCAATGCCGGCGAAACTTTTCCACTCTCGGCACAAACAGATCCCGCCGGAGTACCTGCGGTCAACTATGTTTGGGATTTCGGCGACGGGACCAGCGCAGACGGCCCCAAAGTGTCTCACACCTACACCAGAGCGGCGAATTTCACCATTCATCTTACAGTGCAGGGCATTGACGGTGTGCCAGCTGTTCAGAGCTTCCCTGTCACGGTGACTGGCAATTTGCGGGCATATCCGAACCTCCTCGACAATCGGCGTTTCCGGGAGCCAACGGACCACTGAAGGGTTTTGGGACGGCAGTGATAATCGTTAGCGCTCCCGCGGGTTTCGAGGTGCTGCACGCGGTCGTATCTGCACACTACTGAGCGAGAAATGACTGCCTGTGCCTGGTGTCTCGAAAGGCTTCGGTGCCGCCGCTACGTGTAGTGGAGAGCGCACCAGCGAGATTGCCATATCTCAAACATTCTTCGATTTTCGCGCCCCGAATAAACTGATGAAGAAAACCAGCATCGAAGCTGTCGCCCGCGCCAATGGTGTCCACAGCGACGACGCTTAGCGATGAAGCTTCAAAAGTTTCTGCTCCTCGGCGAGCGAGCGCTCCTTTTTCACCCCGCTTCATCACGACCAAAGGAACTCTTTCCGCCAGAAAATCCAATGCGAGCATCGGGTCATCGATTCGAGCAAGACGGCAGGCTTCGTACTCATTGGGCAAAAGAACATCCACCCACGCGAGCACATCAAGGAAATCTTGTTCCCACCCATCATCGGGATCGTCGTTGGTGTCCAGCGAGGTAGAAAGCCCCGCTTCCTTTGCCAAGCGAAAAAGGTCTGGCACGCGGGGACGAAGGGCCCTTTGCAGAAAATAGGAAGAAAGATGCAAATGGCCGGCGTTCAATATCCGCGTTAGGTCGAGATCCTCAATGCGCAGCTCCGCCATAACACCCGGATAAGTGAGAATAAAGCGCTTTTCGGGCTGGGGAAGAATGACGCTGATGCCCGTCTGCTTGCCAGGAAATTTCCGAACCGCCGATACGTCCACGCCGCTTTCCATGAGGCGTCCGAGGCACAATTCGCCGAGAGGATCATCGCCGACAGCGGCATGGAAACCGACACGGTTCCCGAGGAGAGCGCAGTTGTGAGCAAAAATTGCCGAGGAGCTACCGAGCGTGAGACTTAGACTCGAGGCCAGATGCTCGCGATCGAGTTCAAAATGGCCCGGCAGCCCATATAAGACAAGGTCCAAATTGAGCTCGCCGACGACACTGATACCGAACTTTTCTTGGTTGGTCATCTCGTTGCCTCAACTGCCATGGCCTCAATCGAGCGTTTGCACGGAGATCTGTTGCTGAAAGTCTTGAATCGTCTTGAGCCTGGCGGCGCCTGGAGAATCGGCCGAACAGTTTGCCTGCCCGCACGCTGCTGCGAGCCGTAACGTATCTTGAGGTGAATATCGGGACGCGATGCCGAACACAAATCCGGCCATTGCTGAATCTCCGCAGCCCACCGTCGAACGCGGCTGGAGTGGAACCACGGAAGCGAAAAGCACTGGCGCATTCGTGCCGCCACAAAAAAGTAGTCCCTCCGAACCGAGGCTCAGGGCCGCGCTCTCCGCGCCAAGACTCAACAGCTCATGAAGGGCCCTCACTGCATCCGAGAGGGAACTGACCGGCTTCCCGAGAAGTCGAGCAGCTTCCTCCCGATTTGGCTTCACAAAGTAGGGCCTTTCGCCAAGCGCCAGCCTTAGCGGTTCGCCGCTAGTGTCCAGGAATGTCTTGCAACCGAACTCCCGTGCCTCCCCGACGAGACCTGCGTACAGTTGCGGCGCGGCGTTCGCGGGCAGGCTCCCGGAGAAAATAACGGACGAATTTTCGGAGTTCTCCGCAAAATGACTTCCGCACACGGCTTTGAATTTTTCCCACTCGGAGGAACTGGGTGCCGAACCGGGCTCAAGGATTTCCGTAACGCTCCCGTCGTCCTCCACGATTTCCAGATTCGTGCGCGTTGGCTGCTGTGCTGTAGACGCAGTGGCCTCAATTCCCAGGGCAGCAAGCCCGGCCAAGAGATCGCGGCCGCTCGCGCCGCCGCAGGGACCTATCCAGCGAGGTCTTCCTCCAAGCGTTTGAAGCACCATCGCTACATGAGCAGACTTTCCGCCCGGAAAACCTTGGACCGTGCGTACCCGGTTTACCTGGCCGCGCACAAGCGACGGCACCGTGAGCCGTTTGTCGATCGCCGGATTGGGGCTGACGCAAAGAAACATGGCTCTATTCTGTCGCTAATTCCCGGCGCTCGGAGCAGCTCCGATCCTTTCAAACCACGGTCGCGCAGCCGTAAGGTGGACATTCACATTCTGAATGTTCCGCGCGCCCTGCTCCTGCAGCCAGTCATCCAGCGCCGGAGCACCCTGATTTACGAGGACCGGTACGCCGTCTTGCCAAATGGCGCGTCCACAGAGCACGCCACAAAAGTCCGAGCCGGCCTCGGCCGCCAACGTCAGTGCGTCCGCAAATGTCTGGTTGGTGACGCCTTCGGACAAATAGATGAAGGGAAGAGAAGCCGCCTGTGAAGCGCGTTTGAAGTGAGACCTCGCTTCCGAACGTGAGTAAGCCGCTTGCGAACGCGGCAAGTTGGCCGATTCGACGAAACTCATATTCACAGGCACGCCCACCTTCAGCACATCGACCGCGTAGCTCGCCTTGCAGAACTCTTCGATCGAACGAGTAACCACATCAGGTTTTATGCGCGCGAATTCAGCGCTCTTTTCATCCATTTGATCGTGATAGCTCACAATCTCGAGAAAAAAAGGAAGATCGGCCTCGCGGCACTCGCCGCCTACGCGCGCGACCCAAGCCTGTTTATCCTCGTTGACTATGGCGTTGCTAAACGGACAGTAGTACAGGAGCACTTTGACCGCATCCGCACCGGAATTCTTCAAACGCTTTGCCGTGAAATCATCCAGCAATCGTGGCAGCCGCCCAGGAACAGACTTGTCGTACCCACTTTGCTCATAAGCAAGAAGAAGCCCGGTGTTCTTGGAGCGCCGGCTCGCAGCACGCAGCCCGTATTCAGGGTCGAGCAAAATGGCACTGGCATAGGGCGTTAGAAACTGGCTGACCTTCTCTTTGAATTGGACCAGCCACTCGGCGGGAACTTCGTTCGCGTCGCGTCCGCTTGCCTTTGCAAAGAGCTTGCGCAAGGCACTGCGCTGGTCAATCGCAAGCGCCGCGATGACGCCGCGCTCGTCCGCCAAGGCTTGTAATCCGCTTTGTTTTCCGGGTGAAAGTGGCAAAACTTGCTCCATAAATGTGCCGGCGTCTCTTGAGCGACCTCGAGTCAGGCAGTTGCGGCGCGATCCGCCGGTGCCTCCAAGGACCAGTTGAAAGCACCCAGAAAGCTGACTTACGTTTTATTTCGCTTTATGTCTTTTACTTACTATCATTCTGTAAGTCAAGCGGTGAAGTTCGGCAAGCAATCCCCTCCGGTCAGGCAGCTTTTCAGACGAGAGTGACCTGGACTTCCGCTTCGCGCAGAGCCTTGAGGTCTCGCTTGGGTATTCCCCGGTCGGTGATGGTTTCATGCACCGCGGAAACGTCCATGATCAGCGACAAGCTTCTCCTTCCAAATTTCGATGAATCGCACACGACAATCGTTCGCCGTGCCGATTCGGACATCGCCCGGTTCACCCGGGCCTCCTGTTGATTCGGCGTCGAGAGCCCGTAGCTCACGTCGAAGCCATCCACTGCCAGGAACAGCATGTCCGCGCTGAGCTTACGCAGTGACTCTTCCGCCAGCGGCCCGACCAGCGAAAACGAACTCTTCCGCAGCGACCCGCCCGTAAGAATCACCTCGACGTTGCTATCCGCCAATTCCGCTGCGATATTTGTGGCATTTGTAATGACCGTAAGGCTCCGCAGATGGCGGCACCCTCGCGCAATCGCCGTTGTAGTGGTACCCGAATCAAGAATGATCACCTGTCCTGGACGGACCATGCGCAAGGCTGCGGCGGCGATACGCATTTTTTCCTGCCGATGCAACCGTTCCTTTTCACGCAGAGTTTGATCCTGAAGCGCCCCCGTCCGAATCGGCAATGCTCCACCATGCGTGCGTTCGAGCATTCCCTGGTGATGCAGATACTCCAAATCCTTGCGGATGGTAATGAGCGATGTCCGAAAACGCTTGGATAGATCACGGACAAGGACTCGGCCGTCGTTGCGCAACAACTCCAGAATTTCCCGGCGGCGTTCCTCGTTGAGCATCGAAATCTCTCCGATCGACAAGGTGTCGTTTTGTTTCCTTTTGACTCTCTCAAGCTTTTTAAAGAAAGTCTACAAAGGCGGCCGGTAATAGAAGGGATAAACGGAATCGCTGTGGGCCGCGATCGCCTTCGTGAATGCCTCGCGCGCTTTCGCGAATTCTTCCTGGTCTTTATAGATCTCGCCGAGTTCCTCGTAATTCGCGGCGAAAGGATTGTCCAGAATCTGTATTTCCATTGTCTGAATCCGTGATTTTCGTCCGAACCCCGCTCTACAAACAGCATCCCTGTCCCGAACTAAACGGTCAAACGAAACGTATTCCAGAGGTGAGCGGAAGTTACTGTCTACTCGCCGCATTTCGCTTTGGTATGATGAACAGAATGAATCCCATCGAAACACTGGGACTCGCACTGGGCGCTGGATTTTCCTCCGGGCTGAATCTCTACGCCACTGTCGCAACCCTCGGACTTCTCGAGCGTTTCGGAGTCATTCATCTTCCCGGCTCGCTCCACGCACTTTCTCATCCCGTCGTGATCGGCGTTGCGATAGCTCTTTATCTGGTCGAATTTTTCGCGGACAAAATCCCTTATATCGATACCGTGTGGGATCTGGTCCACACATTCATCCGTCCGCCCGCCGCCGCGTTGCTTGCGTATAGCGCTGCCGTCGCCGCTCCGACGGAATGGCGCTGGGCTGCCGCGCTCCTCGCCGGCGGAGTCGCGCTAACCTCGCACGGTACAAAAGCCAGCGCTCGCGCCGCCGTCAACACCGTGCCGGAGCCGTTCAGCAATTGGGCGCTCAGCTTCGGAGAAGATGTCTTGGCTGTCTGGCTGACGTGGATGGCCACGGTGCACCCCGTGGCGACGGCGATTATCGTTGTCGTGCTGCTCGCCCTGTCCGTTTATCTACTGTTTCATCTTTTCCGGTTTGCGCGCCGAGCGCTGCAGCGACTGTTCGCGGCGTGAGTCTGAGCACGCACCGCAGACTATTTCAAATACGTCGCCAGCCAGTCCGAAAATGTTTTGTACCAGAATCGGCTGTTCTGGGGCTTCAGCACCCAATGGCCCTCGTCTGGAAAAATCACCAATTTTGACGGCACGTCTTGCCTCTGCAATGTGTCGAATAATTCCAGCGACTGTGTGTATGGCACTCGAAAATCCAGTTCGCCGTCAATCACCAACATCGGCGTTTTGAATTTTCCGAGCTCCGCCGCGTAAGTCGCAGGCGCCCATCTGCGGTAACCCTCCGGATTCGTCCACGGCGTGCCCGGCATGTCATGCTCTGGAAACCACAATTCTTCCGTGGCGTACATCGAGGTCAGATCGTAAACGCCCGCATGGCTGATGATGGCCTTAAAGCGCCCCGTATGCGTCGCAATCCAATCCGCCAGGTATCCGCCGTACGATCCGCCCGCGGCCGCCATCCGCGCACCATCGATGTACGGATATTTTTTCAGCGCGTAGTCCACGCCGTCCATTATGTCCATGTACGCTTTTCCGCCCCAATCGCCGGCGATTTCATCCGTGAATTTCTGGCCGTAGCCCGTCGAGCCGCGGCGGTTGATCATCAGCGTTATGTAGCCCGGTGCAGAAAACACTTGCGGGTTCCACCGGTAGCCCCATGCGTTCGGCCACATCGTCTCCGGTCCGCCGTGCAGCAGCACGAGCAGGGGATATTTTTTCGTCGCGTCAAAATCCGGCGGCCGGATCAGCATGGCCTGCACGCGCGTGCCCCCTGCCCCCTCGAACCAAAAGGTCTCCGCCTCATTCATTTTCACCGATGCGAGGATGCCATCGTTTTGATGCGTGATCTGCCGCACGTCATTTCCATCGCTCGCGGACGCAAAAATCTCGGCGGGCTTCGTGACGCTCGTGCGTTCAAACACAAATGTTTTACCGTCGCTGCTCAGCGAGATTCCGGAGTTGTAGCTGTCTGCGATGAGCTTTTTCGGCTCGGCCCCCGCCCGCGCGGCCAGCGCATAAATCGGTTTGAGCGTTTCGTTCTCCGCCGTAAAGTAAATGGTCTTGCTGTCTGCCGACCAAAGCAACTCGTCGGCGGAGCGATCGAAACCTTTGGTCAAATCCTCGATTTGGCCCGTCGCTCTGTCGTAAAGCATCACGCGCCAGCGGTCAGACTCGTATCCCGGCGTTAGCTGCGCGTGATACGCAATGTACTTCCCGTCGGGAGAGTAAGTGGGTTCGCCGTCAAATCCCTTTTGCGTCGTGATTCGTTTCGCTTCGCCACCCGCAACCGGGACCAGGAATAAATCTCCGTTTGTGCTGGTGGCTTCCACCGGATCGGTCACCGCCGTAAAACAAATCTCTTTCGAGTCCGGAGAAAAATTCACGTCGCCAGGCCCGCCGCGTTGATCGGGAGGCACGTCATAGTCCGCACCAGCATTTAGATCGCGCGGAGTGCCGCTGCCGTCTGCCGCGACAACAAACAAATGGCTGCGCTTGCCGTCGTTCCAGTGCGTCCAATGCCGGTAAAGAAGATGTTCCGCCACGTGCGCCTTCACTTTGTCCTTTTCCTTTTCCGCATCCCGCGCGCTGTTGCAAGCATCGTCTTTGCAGTCCGGGTAAACGCCGGAAGTGAACGCAATCGTCTTCCCATCCGGCGCCCATTTCACAATATCCACGCCAGTTGAAAGATGCGTAATCGGTTGAGCTTCGCCGCCGTCCATGGATAGCAAATACACTTGCGAGGTTCCGCTGCGCGACGACAAAAATGCGACGGTTTTTCCATCGGGCGACCACACCGGCGACGAATCGTGACCACTCTGAGTCAGTTGTAATGAAGTGCCGCCAGCCGTCGGCACAATCCAGATGTTGCTCGCGTTGTGATTCGCATCGAGGTCCGGCGTCGTCAGCGTATACGCCACCCACTTGCCACCGGGCGACACTTGGGCTTCTCCCACACGATGCATGTGGATCAAGTCGTCGAACGTAATGGCATGTTTTTCCGCTTCTTGCGCCCTCACGCCGGACACGCCGGCGCACAGTATCGCAATCAAGAAAACAGATCGCAGACTCGTTCGTTTCATTTCATTTCCTCATCGTGCCGCTTCGAGGATTGTATTTTCCTCGTGCGGAACGATGGATGATGTCACGATTCTGGAGCTATTCCAAGAGCGCGCGGAAATTAGCCGTAATCCTCTCCTGCCGCAGAGTTCGCCTCTGGGTGAACTCTGTGAGTCTGCTACAATCGCTCGCAGAGTCCGCATGTCAAACAACGCAGCCCTGTTTCCGCGCGATTTTCACAAGTGTTTTCCCGTCGCCGTCCGCGGCGAAGGCTGCTGGATTTTTTCCGCGGATGGACGAAAGCTTCTCGATGCGGCGGGCTCGGCTGCGGTCGTCAACATTGGCCACGGCGTGCGCGAAATCGGCCGTGCCATGGCCGAACAATCTTCGACGCTCGCTTTTGCGCACACCTCCCAATTTCATTCTCAGCCCGCGGAGGAACTTGCAGCGAGGCTGCTTGCACTAGCCCCGCCAAATTTTCAAGACGGTGGCCGCGTTTATTTCACCTCCGGTGGTTCCGAGGCGACAGAAACCGCCATAAAGCTAGTTCGCCAGTACCATCTTGAAAAAGGCCAGCCCGCTCGCTATCGCGTGCTTTCGCGCCGCCAGAGCTATCACGGCAGCACCCTTGGCGCGATGACCGTCAGCGGAAACTTGGCTCGCCGCGCGCCCTATCAACCGATGCTTGCCGAATGGGGCCACATCGCGCCTTGTTTTTGCTACCACTGTCCGTTCGATAAGACATTCCCGCAGTGCAACCTCGCTTGCGCGGAGGATTTGGACTCTTATCTCAGCGCGAACGATGCAGCTTCCGCAGCCGCTTTTATTTTTGAGCCAGTCGTTGGCGCAACGCTCGGCGCCGCCGTGCCGCCGGAAGACTATGCCGCACGCATCGCCGAGATCTGCCGCCGCCAGGGCATCCTTCTGATCGCCGACGAGGTTATGACCGGCATCGGCCGCACCGGCAAGCCTTTCGCCGTGCAGCACTGGTGCGTCGAGCCGGACATTATTCTTACCGGGAAGGGAGTCGCCAGCGGCTACGCTCCCCTCGGCGCGGTTCTCGTCGCGCGCAACGTTGTCGAAGCCTTTGAAAGCAGTTCAGGCGCTTTCAAACACGGATTCACATACCAGGCGCATCCCGTCGCCACCGCGGCAGGCAACGCCGTTCTGGATTACCTCGAAGCTCACCAACTGTTCGCGCGTGTCGTTCCGGCAGCAGAAGCGTTGCGAGCCGAGCTCGCTCCGCTACAAACTCATCGCCACGTCGGCGAAATTCGCGGACTCGGTCTCCTTCTCGCCGTCGAGTTCGTCCGAGACAAATCCACGCGCGAACCGTTCGACCCTGTTGAACGTATTGCTGAAAAAATTCGCGCGGCTGCGATGGAGGAAGGCGTTCTAACGTATCCAACCCAGGGCTGTGTCGATGGCACTCGCGGCGATCATCTTCTTCTCGCGCCGCCCTTCACCCTTACGCCGGAAGAGTCGGCTCTTATCGCCCGAGCGCTTTCCGCTGCGCTCGCGAAAGTGTTTCCCAACTAATGTGCCGCCGTATTTTATTTTTATCCCGGACCGTTTATTTGTTTCCTGGAGGATCTCAATCTGCTATGCGCCATTTTTCTATCAAGTTTGCATTCCTTCTTTGCACGAGCCTTCTAGCCACATCGTTGATTTCCGCGCAGGATAAGCCGCGCGCTCGCGATCTCGGTGTTCCTTTCGAGGGCACTCCCGGCCCGCTCAACGCCATCACCGACGTTTCCGGCGTCACCGTTGGCGACACCACGTTGATTTCCGGAGAAGGCAAGCTTCAGATTGGCCAGGGTCCAGTCCGCACCGGAGTCACCGCAATTCTTCCTCGCGGTAAGAACTCGATGTCTGATGCGGTGTTGGCAGGCTGGTGGTCTTTGAACGGCAACGGCGAAATGACCGGTACCACGTGGGTTGAAGAGTCCGGTTTTCTCGAAGGCCCCGTGATGATCACCAACACGCATAGCGTCGGCGTAGTTCGCGACGCGGTCATTCGATGGCGCGTCAATCACGGCGAGCCCGATCCTACCGGCTACTGGTGGTCGCTTCCCGTCGTCGCGGAAACATGGGATGGCTGGCTCAACGACATCAACGGTTTTCACGTCAAACCTGAAGACGCCTTTCACGCCATCGATTCCGCGCACGGCGGTCCCGTCGAAGAAGGCAACGTCGGCGGTGGCACAGGAATGGTTTGCAATGAATTCAAGGGCGGCATTGGAACTTCTTCGCGCAGATTGGAAATCAAAGGTGCGAATTACACGGTCGGCGTGCTGGTCCAATGCAATTATGGCCGCCGGCAGAATCTTCGCATCGCTGGTGTCCCCGTCGGCTTGGAAATTCCGGAAGATCCCGCCTACGCCTCCGCTTCGTTTGGCGAAGCCGAGCGCGGCTCCATTATCGTCGTCGTCGCTACCGATGCGCCGCTTCTCGCGCATCAGCTAAAGCGCCTCGCGCGCCGCGTTTCTCTCGGCCTCGGCCGCGACGGCAGCACTTCCGGCAATGGCTCTGGCGACATCTTCATTGCTTTCTCGACGGCCAACCCTGGCGTCGAGGCTGCCGATCACGCGGTCTCTCTCCTGATGCTCCCCAACGATCTGCTGGATCCCGTTTTCACCTCCACTGTCCAAGCGACCGAAGAAGCCGTTATCAACGCCATGGTCGCCGCCGAAACCATGACCGGCATCGAGAATCACAAAGTCATCGCGCTTCCGCACGACAAACTGCGCGCGGTGCTAAAAAAATACAATCGCCTCGCGGAATGATGCTCGACCATCGCCCTTCACGAATCAAGAGACGAACCCAATCGGCATCGCGAGGCCTGGATGGCCGCGTTCGTGGACACCTGCTCTTGGTTTTTTTGGTCGTCATTCCTTTCTGTTCGTGTTCTTCATCTCCGCCGCCAGCGCTCGCTATTACCCATGTCACTCTCATCGACGCCACTGGGGCCGCTCCAAAGCCCGACAGGACGGTTTTCATCTCTGACGAAAAAATCGCCGCGATCGGCCCGTCACGATCCATCTCTGTCCCCCGCGGTACGAAGACTCTCGATGCTGCCGGAAAATTTCTTATTCCCGGACTCGTTGATATGCACGCCCATCTCACCGGCGCCGGTGAACCTACAGGAAGCCGCGAATTCATTCTTCCGCTCCTGCTTGCGAACGGCATCACCACAGTCCGCGACATGGGCGGTGATCTTGACTCCCTCGTCGCTTTGCGGCACGAAATTGAGAGCGGGCAACTTCAGGCTCCGCGCATTTTCTTCGCGGGGCCGTATCTCGATGGAAGTCCGCCGTTTTTTCAACCCTCGCTGGTTGTCACCAATTCGGCGGAAGCCGCCACGGATGTCCACTCTCTGATTTCGCGCGGCGCCGATTTCATCAAAGTGCAATCCAATCTTAGCCGCGACGCTTACTTTGCCATCGCAAACGTTTGCCGCCGCGAACATATCACTTTCGTTGGCCACGTTCCCGATCGCGTAACCGCTTCCGAAGCTTCCGAGGCTGGCCAGAAAAGCATCGAGCATCTTACTGGAGTCCTCCGCGCTTGTTCGAGCGACGAACCCCTCCTGATCCGCAAACAATTCGCCGCGGGTCCCAAAAAAGGGACCACCCGGCAATCCCGTGACCGCGAACTTGCCTGGCAACGCGAACTGCTCGAAAGCTATTCGGACCAGCAAGCTGCCGCGCTTATCGAAAAGTTCTTACGCAACAAAACCTGGCAGGTTCCCACGCTGATACTTCTCCGCAACGATGCCTATCCCACGCCGGAAACTGATCCCAGCCACGATCCTCGCCGCAAATTTATTCCGCTTCAGGTCCTGAACAATTGGGAGAAGGGAACGAAAGACCGTGACAAAGGCGCGACCCCGGAGGAGTTCGCCTTGCGCGCTAGCCTCATGCAGGCATCGTTAAGAGTCGTCGGGAAAATGAACGCGGCGGGCGTATCCATAATGGCGGGCACGGACACGACGGCTCCGTTCGTTTTTCCCGGTTCCAGTCTGCACGAAGAACTCGCGCTTTTGGTGCGGGCGGGACTTACGCCGATGCAAGCGCTACAGGCGGCTACAAAACTTCCGGCGGAATTTCTTGGCAAGCTCCAAATACAAGGCACCATCGAGCAAGGCAAGTCCGCCGATCTCTTGCTTCTCGACGCAAATCCTCTCGACGACATTCAGAATACGCGGAAAATCCGTGCCGTAATCCTGCGCGGCAAACTTCTGGACAGAATTTCTTTGGATGGACTACTAACTAAAGAACAGAATTTCGCCAAAACTCATTGATCGCGCTAAATCACCGGGACCGACCTTTTCCGCGCCGGGTTGAAGAAGGGCAGCGCAACTACTTTTGCGGAAACCGTGTGGCGCACCGCCTCGACAGTCATCTCTATATTCACGGTTGCTCCGACGGACGACTGATCGCGATTCACGCACGCCAGCGCGATCATCTTTTTCAGCGTAGGCGACCACGCCGTCGACGTAGCCTTGCCTACTTGCTTCCCATCGCGATAAACCGGCACGGCCACGCGCGACGCGACGCTTGGAACTTGTGGCGCCATGCCCATTTTGTCATAGAGCGCCTCGACTTCGTTCCAATTTATTTCCAGGCCGACGAGCCGCCGCTCTGCTCCGCCACTCTTCCTTTCCCGCGCCAACGCATCGCGTCCGACAAAATTATCTTTTTTCAGGTCTACCAGTTTTCCAAGGCCGATTTCTTCCGGGGAATATTTCTGCGATGAGATGAGCGCCTTCTTGCTTGAGCTGTAATCCACTTCGATCAAAATTAACCCCGCTTCGATTCTCGCGATATCCAGCGCAATCATTCCTGCGGGATGGATGTCAAACGCTTTCCCTTTTTTGATCAGCTCGTCCCAGACCTTTTTTCCGTCCTTCCACGGCATCCAGATCTCAAATCCCAAATCGCCTGTATATCCCGTCCGCGAAATATCCACGGGTACGCCCGCGATCTGTCCGCGCGTTACGCGAAAATATTTCAGGTTGGACACGTTCCCGTCGGTCACGGCATGCAGCAGTTTGCCCGAGGTCGGCCCTTGCAGCGCGAGAGCGGCGATTTGTTCGGAGATGTCTTCGATTTTCACGTCGAGCGCCAGCGCATTTTGCTGGAACCATCGCAAGCTCGGGTCCGCAGCCGTCCAGCGGTATTCGTTTTCGCCGAGTCGTGTGATCGTGCCGTCGTCGATCACTTTTCCTTCGGGATCGCACCAGCAGCAGTAAATCACCTGATCGATTGCAACCTTATTGATGTCGCGAGAAATGACGCGATTCACGAACCGCGTCGCATCCTTGCCCGTAATGCGGTATTTGAAGAGCGGCGAAATGTCGATCAGCGCGGCCGAATTGCGGATGGCGTTGTACTCGTGCTCGTGATGCGTTTCATACACGCTCACGGTGTAATAGCCCGACCATTCGCGGTAATTCAGGCTCTCGCAGAGCGCGAGCGTTCGCTCATGAAAGGCGGTTCCGACGGGCACTAGTCCTCCGAGCTTCGTCCGCGGCGCGGGCCGCGGAACGTAGACGGATTATAGGTGTGAACTTCGCGCGCTCGCAAGTCGTTGCGCATCCGTCTGCCGCGCAAATCGCAACTCTGCTGCGCTGGCTTGTGCGGAACGACCCGGATAGAATAAGAAACAGACCTTCGAAAAGGTGGAAGTCCGATGTCCGGGAATGGCTTAACACACGCAAAGGTTCTGAGGATCGACGCGCGCGACAACGCTCTCGTAGCGCTCTCCAATTTGCAAAAAGGCGAAATCGTCAGCTTTCTGGGGACTGATTACACCCTGCTCTCCGATGTGCCGGCCAAGCATAAATTCCTCACGCAGGACGTGAGCGCGGGCGGCGACATTATTATGTACGGCGTTTTGGTGGGCAAAGCTGTCGAGAACCTTCGGCGCGGCGATTTGCTGTCGACGCGCAACATCCGCCATGCGGCGGCGGCTTTTCACGAAACGGAATCCGCCGGCCCTCATTGGTCTCCGCCGGACGTCTCCGCCTGGTCGAGCAAGACTTTTCGCGGGTTTCATCGGGACGATGGCCAAGTCGGCACGCGCAACTACTGGTTGGTGCTTCCACTCGTCTTTTGTGAGAATCGCAACTTGGCGGTTTTAAAACAAGCGTTTGAGGAAGAATTGGGTTTTGCGGCGCCGCAAATATACCGAAGCCAGGTTGCGGAGCTGGCGCGGCTCTATCGAGAAGGCAAATCGGATGAACTAAAAAAGGCCGGTCTCGGCGAAATCCAGCGAGCTAGCGCTTCGCCGAAAGTTTTTCAAAACATCGACGGTATCAAATTCTTATTGCACGAAGCTGGGTGCGGCGGCACGCACGAAGACGCCAGAAACCTTTGTGGCCTTCTGGCGGGCTACATTCATCATCCGAATGTTGCCGGAGCCACGGTTCTGAGCCTTGGCTGCCAGCACGCGCAAGTTCCCATGCTGCTCGAAGAAATCAAGCGGCGCGACCCGAATTTTAAAAAGCCTGTCTTGATTTTTGAACAGCAGAAAAGCGCTTCTGAAGCCGCGATGCTGAGCCGCGCCATCCGTGAAACTTTTCTGGGGATGGTGGAGGCTGACAAAATCACGCGGCAACCTGCTCCGCTGTCCAAACTCACGCTCGGCCTTCAATGCGGAGGGTCCGATGGTTTTTCCGGGCTCTCGGCGAATCCCGCGATCGGGCACGTGGCCGACATAGTCGCGACGCTCGGCGGCATAGGTATCCTTTCCGAATTTCCAGAGCTCTGCGGTGTCGAACAACAGCTTATCGATCGCTGCGTCCGCGCAGAAGTTGCGAGGCGTTTTGCGCAGCTCATGCGGGATTATGCAGCTCGCGCCAAAGCCGTGGGGGCGAGTTTTGAAATGAATCCCTCGCCAGGCAATATCCGGGATGGATTGCTGACAGACGCGATGAAGTCCGCGGGCGCGGCGAAGAAGGGCGGTACCTCTCCTGTCACCGCCGCTGTGGACTATCCGGAATACTGCACGGAGGCGGGATTAAACCTGCAGTGTACGCCGGGAAGTGACGTGGAATCCGTTTCGGCGCAGGTGGGAGCCGGCGCAAATATCATTCTCTTCACCACGGGCTTAGGCACGCCAACGGGGAATCCGATTGCTCCCGTTCTGAAAATTTCGACGAATTCCACTCTCGCACAGCGTATGGCAGACATCATCGACATTGACGCCGGCATAATCATCACGGGCGAAACCAGCATCGAGAAAATGGGGGAAACGATTCTGGAACGCGTGATCGGTGTGGCCAGCGGCGAAGCGCGTACGAAGGCGGAGTTGCTCGGCCAGGACGATTTCATTCCGTGGAAACGAGGCGTCTCACTTTGAAAAAGGATTGTAGTCACTCGTGAAAGCTCTTCTGCTCTCGCAATACAAACATCTCGAAATTGCCGATCTTCCCGATCCCACGCCGGGAGAGGGCGAAGTTCTGATCAGCGTGGCTGCTTGCGGAATTTGCGGGAGCGATGTGCACGGCTACGATGGATCTTCCGGCCGGCGGATTCCGCCGATCGTCATGGGCCACGAGGCGGCGGGAACAATCTCTGCGATTGGGGCTGGAGTCAAGGGCTTTGCTGAAGGCGACCGTGTTACGTTTGACTCGACCATTTTCTGCGGCGCCTGTGCAAACTGTCTCCGCGGTGACGTGAATCTCTGCGACCACCGCCAGGTTCTTGGCGTTTCCTGCGCCGAGTTTCGCCGCCCTGGTGCTTTTGCAGAATACGTCGCCGTTCCTTCGCGCATCCTGTATCGTCTGCCGGAAAGTCTTTCGTTTGCGGAAGCGGCGATGCTTGAGGCTGTGTCCGTCGCGCTTCACGGCGTTTCCCTCGCGCCCGTCGCGAGCGGCGCCACGGCGCTTGTGCTCGGCGCCGGCATGATCGGATTGCTTACGCTACAAGCGTTGCGCGCCGCGGGCTGCTCGCGTATTTTCGTCGCCGATGTGGATAGCACTCGTCTTGCGCTTGCCCAACAGGCCGGCGCGACCGCTGTTTTGTCTGCGAAGACGGATTTGGTCGAACAAGTCATGCAGCTCACTGGAGGAATGGGCGTTGATCTGGCGATCGAGGCCGTGGGCAGAAACGAAACCGTGAGGGCCTCGATCGAAAGTGTTCGCAAAGGAGGCACGGTCGTGTTGGTCGGAAATATTTCCCCGGAGGTCACGTTGCCTCTGCAAAAAGTTGTTACGCGTCAAATACGTCTTCAGGGATCTTGTTCATCCGCCGGTGAATATCCGCGCGCCATTGAACTTTTGGCCAGCGGCGTGATTCAAGTCAAACCTCTGATCACCGCCATTGCCCCGCTCGACGAAGGCCCCCGCTGGTTCGAGAGGCTCTACGCTCACGAACCTAACTTAATGAAGATCATTCTCACTCCGGAGAGCGCTTCGTGAGCGATGGTCTTTTCGATCTCGGCGGGCGCGTCGCGATCGTTACGGGTACCAGCCGCGGGCTCGGGCAATACCTGGGGCGAGCACTTGCGAAAGCCGGCGCGGATCTTGTGCTCACGAGCCGCGACGTTAGCCGCCTCGCGCCCTTCGAAGCAGAAATCAAAGCCCTGGGTCGCCGCGCATTTTCGTGCGAGCTAGACGTGCGCAGCAAGGAGAGCATTGAAAAAGCGGTAGCGGCCGCCGAAATCGCTTTCGGCCATCTCGATATTCTTGTCAACAACGCTGGCTGCAATGTGCGCAAGCCTGCGCTCGACGTCACCTGGGACGACTGGAACTTGATTCTCGAGACCAATCTTCGCGGCAGTTTTTTTGTCGCGCAAGCCGTCGCGCGCGGTATGATCGCCCGCCGCTACGGACGCATCATCAACATTGGCTCCGTCACCACCGTCGCCGGCTATGCGGGCCTCGCACCCTATGGCGCCAGCCGCGGCGGCATCAAGCAGTTGACGATGAGCCTCGCTGACGACTGGGGCAAGTTTGGCGTCACCGTCAATTGCCTCGCGCCTGGATGGTTTCGCACGGAACAGAACAAGGTCCTTTACGAAAACAAAGAATGGGTCGATTATCTTTGCGATCGCATCCCGGTGAAGCGTCCGGGTCAGCCGCACGATCTGGATTCGGCCGTCGTTTTTCTCGCGGCGGAGTCCAGCCGCTACATCACCGGCCAGACGCTTCTTGTGGATGGCGGAATCTCCACGGGCGCAACCCGCGCGCTGCTTCAGCCCGCGAAGACCCCAGCGGATCGATCTCCGGAAGTAGATTAGGAGCAAATAACATGCAAAACATTTTTGTTCGAGCTGAAGCGCTGCGCCAGATCGTGCGAGGTGGGTTTCTCATCGGGGCGCTCGGTGGATTTATCGCCTTCGCCCTGCTTCCGCCCGCTCTCGCCGCGCCGCGCGCGATTGGCAAGAAGCCGCTACAGATTTATTTTGTCGATGTCGAAGGCGGCCAATCCACCCTGTTCGTCACTCCAGCGGGGAAATCGCTGCTCATTGACACTGGTTGGCCCGGCAACGCCGGCCGCGACGCCGGCCGGATCGTCGCCGCCGCAAAACTAGCGGGCGTCTCGAAAATTGATTTTGTGCTTCTCACGCACTATCACGAGGACCACACCGGCGGAGTGCCGCAGCTTGCCGCCAAGATCCCCATAGGCACTTTCATCGACCACGGAGAGAACCGCGAGCCAACAGATGCGCCAACCGAGGATGCCTGGAAGGCGTATAAAGCTCTCCTTGCCAAGGACCACAACACACGCATCATCGCGAAGCCCGGAGAAAATCTGCCGATTCCAGGCATGGAAGTTAAAGTGATCAGCGCGGACGGAGCGCTGATCAAAAAGCCCTTGACTGGCGTGGGCGGGCTAAACTCCGCGTGCGATGTTTCCCAGGTGCCACCTGCGGATCACACGGAAAATGTGCATTCCCTCGGAGTTCTGATCACGTTTGGCAAGCTTCGCATTCTGGATTTGGGCGATCTGACGAAGGACAAAGAAAGAGAACTGATGTGCCCGGTGAACAAGATCGGAGCGATCGATATCTACGTTGTTTCCCACCACGGATGGTCTCAGAGCAATAGCCCATTGTTCTTGAACGGCATTGCGCCTCGTGTGGCCATTATGGATAATGGCGCCGCGAAGGGAGGTTCCCCCTCCTCATGGGACGCCATCGAGAAATCGCCTCGCCTCGAGGATCTCTGGCAGCTTCATTACTCAGACGAAGGCGCCGCCGCGCACAATGTTTCGGAATCTTTTATCGCCAATCTCTCGGGATCCGCTGACTCAGGTAATTACATCAAACTGACCGGATCGCCGGATGGCAGCTTTGACGTTTACAACGCCAGGACGAAAGAGACAAAACACTACGCCTCCGGACCCACCCACTGACTCTCTGGCGCAATTTAATCTATGCGGGTTCCGGCACGGGGGTCATGGGCCCGAGTAGAAAAATATATGCCATGATGCTGAGCGCGAGAGTTACAGTCGCCGCAATGAAAGCCCATGCAAAAGAATGGGTGATCTGAACGACGTAGCCCGTCACGATGGGCGCGGCAATCCCCGCGAGTTGATTGCTAAAATTCAAGATTCCGCCGACGGTACCGACGCTTTCCTTCGGAGCGATAAGCGAGGGAATCGACCATCCCACGGGCGACGCAGCTGATAATCCGCCGATCGAAAGGCTGATCCAGAAGAGCGCCGCCGCTGCGCTTTCGGTGCGTGCGGCGCCGAGAATTCCTAGCCCCAGCGCGGTCCCTCCGATCAAAACCGTCTGGCGCACGCGAACGGCATTCCATCCGCGCTGAATCAGGGCGTCCACCATCCAGCCGCCAATCACAAGGTCCGTGAACGTGGCGAAGAGCCATGGCACGCTCGTGTAAATCACCGAATGAAATAAATCGACGTGATGCACCGCCAAAAAATAAGACGGCAGCCACGTCAGCAACAGATAGAACGTATAGTTATATCCGGCGAAGCCAAGCGCCAGTCCGCAGACGCGCTTTTGCCGCAGCAAATACCAGAGTGGCGCTCCTTTGGCGGCCGTCGCGCGATCTTCCGCTTGTGCTCCGCCTTTCGCGATGAAGCCGCGCTCCACATTCGAAAGATGCTTGTCTTCGCTTGGATTGTAGTAGTAGGCGTAGAACAAAGCGAAGAAGAGAAGACTGAGGAAGCCCGTCGCGGCGAAACTCCATCGCCAGCCAAAATGCAAAAGAAAAATGCCAATCAGCGGCACGCCAATGGCGGAAGAAAACTTTGCCATCGAATCAAAAATCGCAGTGGCCAGACTGCGTTCCTGCGCGGGGAACCAGTAGCCGACGGCTTTTGAGTTAGCGGGAAATGTCGGCGCTTCGCCAATTCCCAAAAGGAAGCGCGCGGAGAAAAAGCCAGCGATGCCCGTAGAGAGCGCGGCGCCGAAGGTTGCCACGGACCAGATAAACGTGCTGATCCAGCCGACGCGTCGAACGCCAAACTTGTCTAGCAGCAGCCCGGAAGGGAGCTGCAGCGCCGCGTACGTCCAATTGTAGGCGCTGGATAAATAGCCGAAGGTGACTGCGGAGATTCCAAACGCGGCGTTCAGCGCGTCTTTCGAGACGGAAAGATTTACGCGATCGAAATAGTTGACCAGGATTCCGAAACCGAGCAAGCAGGCGATGAACCATCTTCGCCGGGGCACGCCGTGTGTCTCAAATGCTGTTGGGTCCAGTGTCGCCGGCATAAACAATTTTCTGGTTTAGTCTCCCATCGATTTTTCAACCGACCTATTTGCCGAAAGGTAGGGCAGAGTATCCCACAATCGAGCGCCGGTTGTGACGCATTTCCCCGGCAAATAGAGATAAGGTCTTCGCTGGAGTTCCCGCACGTTGCTCGCCTCACATTCTTGTGCTTGCCGCGCTTCTCCCGGCCGCAGTACACTACGCCGGATTCGACGCGCGCACTCTTGCTTGAGAAAACGCGAATCCGCGATTTTCTAGGGAAAACCAAAATGAATTTGCACTCGACTCGGCGCGACTTTCTTCGCACAACGGCTATCGCTGGTGCCGCGTTCCTTTTTCCGCACCCGGCTCGCGGGGCGAAGAAAAAATCCGTCCTCTTGTTCACGAAATCCTCGGGTTTCGAGCATGCGGTCATCAAAGTCACGGACGGCAAACCCAGCATTGTCGAAAACGCTCTGCGCGACATGTCCGCCAAATACGGCTTCGACCTCACGGCTTCCAAAGACGGGCGCATCTTTGATTCAAAAGAATTTCACGATTACGCCGCGGTGGTTTTCTTCACGACCGGTGTTCTCACGGAGGAAGGCACGGACAAAAATCCGCCCATGTCACCGCAAGGCAAGCAGGCTTTTCTCGACGCGGTGCACGACGGTCTCGGGTTTGTCGGAATCCACGCAGCCGCGGATACTTTCCACACGCAGCCTGACCCGCCCGATCTTTCCAACCGCTACATTGCGCACGGTGAGCAGTCGGATCCTTACATACGTATGCTCGGCGGCGAATTCATCATCCACGGTCAGAGCAAGGATCCGCGTTTGCAGACAACCAACGTGATCATCGAGGATCCGAAATTTCCCGGATTGGAAGGAGTGCATTCTCCGGTGAGCTTGATGGACGAATGGTATTCGTTGAAGGATTTTGCTCCCGATCTGCACGTGATTTGCACGCTGGATACTTCGACGATGAATGGGAATGCTTATAAGCGCGCGCCATATCCCGTCGTCTGGGCGCGCATGGAGGGCCGCGGGAAAGTGTTTTACACCGCGATCGGGGATCGCCCGGAGAATTGGCAGAATCAATTCCATCTTAATCTGCTCGCGGGTGGTATTCGCTGGGCCATCGGCGACGCAAAAGCTTCTGTGCCGCCGAATCTCAAAACCACCGCGCCCGGCTACGCGGAAATCCCGCCGAAATATCCGCCGTCCGAAAAATAGCGCGTAAGCTTGCGGTAGTCGTCAATCCCGGCCGGCCGTTCGGGCCGCCAGAATTGCCGTGCTCGGCACAATGGAATGTTCCACGTCCGCCGCCGATGTCTCGGCGTTTCGAGTCAAGTACAAATCGATCGGCGTCACTTCAAAGGGAATTTTCTCGCGCGGCGAGATCGGCCCCATCTGATGCGTTTTTGTCAAACGGATACTGTCATTCCACGGATTTATTTTGATTCTCGATCCCATCGGCAGCGCCCCCATCTGTTGCAGATTGGCTGGCTCCAGCGCCGGAGCCGATTGCAGCAGTTGCGCTGTGAAATACACTTGATTTCCCAATCGCGCGCTAATCAATTGCTTCAGCGCGCGCTTCTGGGATTGCAGTTGCGATAGGAACAGGCCTACGTTGGCCAGCTTGCCGGCATAAGGAGATTTCTTTAGCCACTCCAGCGCCTTCTCGCCATTTTTCTGGGCCTCCGCGGGACTGTCCACGAACGACAGCTTCTTCAATGCTTCGGTCGGGGGCAAGCGCAAGATATCACTAAATCCATACTGATCTTGCGCCGGTTTGGGCTCCATGGCGTCCGCCATTTCAAACGCAAGCAAAGCCGCCATCGTTTCTTCGTTCGGCACGACATCGATCAATCCACGGCTAAGCACGATCGTATTTTGCATCGAAAACATTTCGAAATCGCTCGTCATCAGCACCCGGCAATGCATCTCAATCCCGTCGCCAAAATTGTTGTTCGCCATCACATTGTTGACGATCGTCTCCAGCACCTTTTCCACGTCGCCTTTCGGCGCAACCAGGCCAACGCGCTGCAAAACCTCGAATACGTTTTCTTGCGATAGTTCCCTCCATCCTCGCTGCTGCTCGAGCGGAGAACGGTCATGCCCTGTGGATTCGTCTTTCACGTTGCTTTGCGACTCAACGAGTAGACGCCCAAATTCCTCCTGACGGTTTTGGCTTGTGAGCCCATAGCCCCACAGATGCGTGCGCGCCTTGAATCTCGGCCCGCCGGTCGGCGGAACCTTTCGCAAGTCTTGAGAATAGATGTCACTCGGCAGCCACTCTCCAGATTTCACATTCGTGCGCCAGGAATCAAAGTGTAGGTAGAATTCGTCCGCGAGCTTTCGCACGGAAAACCTGATCTCCGGCGCGTATTCGCCGTTCATTCGAACGATCGTAAAGTCCTGGTCCTCGGCCCAGATTCGCCCGTTAAATCGTGGGCCCTTCGCCTTTTTCGTGCGCTCGACATCGAACAGATAGCAACGCACCTCTCCCAGAAACTCGCGGCCCCGATAAGTAAGCGTGTAATGGTCCTTGTCGAACTGGCCGAAATCCAGAAAAGCCATTTGCAGGAAACCGGCGGGATTAAACGCCCACAGCATTGTGCCCTTATGGGTTTTCTCCGTCATCGAGTGAACTTTCATCGTGTAACCGCGAAATTTCGCCTGTCCGAGAAAGTAGAAGTCGTTCTTGGGAAGAGTGCCCATCAACGCGTCGGACTTTTCGACCTGGATGTAAGTCTCGATGATGGGAGAGTATCCCGTGACGATCTCCATTTGTTCTTTTTCCCGCTTGAACACTCGCTCCTTCACTTCATCATGGCTCAACGCCGTCTGCCCCGATTGCGGTACTGTCCTGTCACTTTGGGAATTCGCCCTCGCCCCTAAGTCGGCGGAACTCCCGTGCGTCTCCGAGATTGTTCCCAGAACCTTGCCGGCGATTCCAGTGTTTAGCAATGCCAGGCTTCCGAATGCTTTCGTTAGAAAGACTCTGCGTTGCATCTTCTTCCCCCGGAGATGGAACGCTACTTCGAAAACTGCGTCGCATCTTCCGTAGGCCAAAATGCACGCCCTGTGCCATCAACTTAGTTCGAAAATTACATCTGCGGTTCTCGGGCTAATCTTTGAAGATTCTAACGTTTGCGCAGTTCAAATTTGGCACACCATTCTCTGCCTCTAAGGTTTTCCTTCACGTTTCTTTTTCCACTTCCCAATTTGGGTGGGAATCAGTTCCAGAGTGGAACTCCACTCAACCCTGCTAGCTGAACTCAACGAGTCCCCATATCCGAGTCTCCATACCCTTGTGCGCCATAGCGCCTGCCAGTAGAATGTCCCGTCCTCCAGTCTCATCGCATCTTCTTTTCAGTGCGCATTTTGAACGGGGCTATTCTGCATGGCGCAGCACTACGACGTTGTCGTCATCGGCGGCGGCCACAACGGCCTCGTCAACGCCGCCTACCTTGCCAGGGCTGGCAAGAAGGTGCTCGTCCTGGAACGCCGGCATGTTCTCGGTGGCGCGGCGGTCACAGAGGAAATCGTTCCCGGCTTTCTTTTCTCCGAATGCTCCTACGTCGTCTCTCTGCTGCGCCCTGAAATCATTCGCGAACTCGATCTCCCTCGCCACGGCCTCGAAATTCTCCCTCTCGACGGCACTTTCACGCCGATGCACAACGGCAATTTCCTCTGGCGCATGAACGATCACGCCCGCACCCAGCGTGAAATTCGCCGCCATTCCCGTGTCGACGCGGAAGCCTACGACGAATTTTCCAAAATGATGACCCCGATGTGCCGCTTCGTGAAGCCGCTGCTCTCCATGATCCCGCCTGATCCGACGACGCTCAAGCCCGGCGATCTCAAGCAGCTCCACTTCCTGATGCAGCGTTTTCGTAGCCTCTCTTCCGATGAGCGCTACACCCTCGTACAGCTCATGACCATGAGCGCTGCCGATTTTCTGGACCAGTGGTTCGAGACCGACGTCCTCAAAGCCACCATGTCCGCTTCCGGCATCATTGGCACATTCCTTGGCATTCGCTCGCCGGGTACAGCCTACGTTTTGCTCCATCACTACATGGGCGAAATCGATGGCGCGTTTCGCTCCTGGGGCTTCAGCCGCGGCGGCACCGGCGCAATTTCCAATGCCATCGCGGATGCCGCGCGCGAAGCCGGCGTGGAAATCCGCTCGCAAGCGGGCGTGGCGAAAATTCTCGTCAAAAATGGCCGCACCTGCGGTGTTGCGCTGCAAAGCGGCGAGGAAATTTCCGCCAACGTCGTTTCCTCCAGCGTCGATCCGCATCTCACGTTCGAAAAATTCCTTGATTCCAACGAGCTCCCAGCCGATTTTCTCGAAAGCGTCCGTCGCTACAAATTCCGCGGCTCTTCCGGCAAAGTGAATTTCGCTCTTGATGCGCTTCCCGATTTCAAATGCCTCCCCGGCCCCGGTGCCCATCTCCGCGGCGCGATTTCCATCTCGCCTAGCATCGAATACATGGAACGCGCCTATGACGACGCCAAGTACGGCCATTTCTCTCGCAGGCCTTACATCGACATCGTCATTCCAAGTCTCACTGACCCGAGCGTTGCGCCTCCGGGCAAACATGTGATGTCCTGCTTCGTCCAATACGCGCCCTACAAACTCGCCAAAGGCGCCTGGGATGATCAGCGCGAAGCCTTCGGCGACGCCGTCGTCAACACCATTGCCGAGCACGCCCCGAACATCAAAAAAATTATCGCCGGCCGCCAAATTCTCACGCCACTTGACCTCGAACGAGAATTCGGCCTCACGCAAGGCAACATCTTTCAGGGTGAGCTTTCTCTCGAGCAGCTTTTTTTCCTGCGGCCCGTCCCTGGCTGGGCGTATTACCGCACTCCCATCGATAATCTTTATATGTGTGGTTCGGCCACGCATCCCGGCGGCGGCATCATGGGCGCTCCCGGCCGCATCGCCAGCCAAGTCATCTTGAAGGACTGGAAAAAATCGAAAGCTACCCGCGCCGCACGGAGTAAGAATTAATCATGCCCATCGGACAGCGCGTAGCCCTCATCGGCGGCGGCCATAACGCTCTCATCACCGCGTTCTATCTCGCAAAAGGCGGCTTTAAGCCGCTCGTTCTCGAACGCCGCGAAATGGTCGGCGGCGGCGCCATCACCGAGGAATTTCATCCCGGCTTCCACGCGTCCACTCTTTCTCACGCCCTGGGCCCGCTTTGCGCCGATGTCGCCCGCGATCTCGACTTCCAGAAACTCGATTGCGAAATTCTCCGCCCCGATCCCCGCGTCTTCGCTCCGCGTCCCGATGGCGAATCGCTCCTCTTCTACGATAGCGCCGCTAAAACCGCCGCCGGCATCGCCCGCCTCTCCGCCAAAGACGCCGCAAAATACACGCAATTCGCGGAAACGCTCGATCGTCTTTTCACCGTTCTCGGCGAACTCGTTTCCATCACGCCACCCGCCATCGATTCGCCGTCCCCCGAAGATTTCTGGAATCTTTTCAAGGCCGGCCGCAGCGTTCGCAGCCTCGGCAAGAGCGGCATCTTCGATCTTCTCCGCTGGGGCCCCATGGCTGTCGCCGATTTCGTCTCCGAATTTTTCGAAACGGAACTGCTCCGCGCTGCCATCTCCGCCCGCGGCATCTTCGGCACCGCCCTCGGTCCTTGGTCCGCCGGTTCCACCGCGGTTCTTCTTCTCCGCGCCGCAGCGGACTCTCATCCCGTTGGCTCCGCCGCTTTTCCGCGTGGCGGGCTCGGCTCTCTCACTCGCGCTCTCGCCGATGCCGCTCGCATAGCCGGCGCCGAAATCCGCACCAACGCCGAAGTCCAGCACATCTTCGTCAAAGACGGCGCCGTCAACGCCCTTGTCCTTTCCGACGGCGAAGAAATCAAGATCGAAGCCGTCGTTTCCGGCGTCGATCCCAAACGCACTTTCTTCCATCTCCTTGATCCCACGCAGCTCGATCCCACCTTCGCCCTCCGCATCCGCAACATCCGCGCCAACGGAACCGTCGCCAAAGTTCATCTCGCTCTTAACGGTCTTCCCTCCTTCCCGTCTCTCGAGCATTCCGAAGACGCTCTCAAAGCTCTCTCTGGCCGCATCCACATCGGCCCAGAAATCGATTATCTCGAGCGTGCCTTCGACGCCTCCAAATATGGCGAATTTTCCGCTTCGCCCTATCTCGACGTCACCATCCCCACGCTTCTCGACCCCTCGCTCGCGCCGGAAGGCAAGCACGTCCTCTCCGCCCACGTCCAATTTGCGCCCTTCAAGCTGCGGGAAGGGAACTGGGATGCCCGCCGCAAAGACCTTGGCGACACCGTCGTCAAAACTCTCGCCGACTACGCTCCCGATCTCCCCAGCCTCATCGAACACGTGCAAATCATTACTCCGCTCGACCTCGAAACCATCTACGGTTTCACCGGCGGCCACATTTTCCACGGCGAACTCGCTCTCGACCAGCTCTTCACGATGCGTCCCGTCCTCGATTGGGCGCGCTACAAAACCCCCATCCGCGGCCTCTATCTCTGCGGCAATGGTACACATCCCGGCAACGGCCTCACCGGAGCATCCGGCGCCAACGCCGCCCGCGAAATCATCCGCGACCTCCGCTAATCTGGAGTGCGGGAGCCCAGCTCCCGCTTTTCCGCGCCACTGATTTTTTTCTTTTCTTCTCTTCTCTTCTCTTTTCTTTTCTTCTCTTTTCTTCTCTGCATTCTCTGCGAGCTCCGTGCCCTCCGTGTAAATTCCTTCTCTTTCTCCTCCTCCCGCTTGCCCATTCTCCCCATCCCAGCTATCTTTTCCTCACCACCGATGTCCCCCATCGACCGCGCTCGTCTTCTTTCTCTCCACCAGCGCGAAGAAAAGCGCTTCGTCGCCGATCATCCGCGTTCTGCCGAACTCTATCTCCGCGCCCAATCCTCTCTTCTCGGCGGCGTCCCCATGAACTGGATGAACAAATGGGCCGGCGCTTTTCCCGTCTTCGTAAAATCCGCCAGCGGCGCGCATTTCACCGATGTTGACGGCCACGATTACGTTGACCTTTGCCTCGGAGACACCGGCGCCATGACCGGCCACTCTCCCCAAATTGTCGCCGACGCTGTCGTCCGCCGCGTCCGCGAAGGCATTACCCTCATGCTTCCTACCGAAGACGCCCTCTGGGTCGGCGAAGATCTCCAGCGCCGCTTCGGCCTCCCGTTCTGGCAATTCACGCTCACGGCCACCGACGCCAACCGTTTCTCCATCCGCATCGCCCGCGAAATCACGCAGCGCCCCAAAATCCTCGTTTTCCATTACTGCTATCACGGCACGGTAGACGAAACCTTCGTCTCGCTCCACGCCGGCGTAGTTGGCCCGCGCCGCGGAAATATCGGCCCGCCCGTAAATCCCAACGACACCACGCGCGTCGTCGAGTTCAACGATCTGCAAGCCCTCGAAGATGCCCTCAAGCATCACGACATCGCCTGCGTTCTCGCCGAGCCTGCCATGACCAATGTCGGCATCATTCTTCCCGACGACGGCTACTGGTCCGCCGCCCGCGAACTCACCCGCCGCTACGGCGCGCTCCTCATCATCGACGAAACTCACACCATCTGCGCCGGACCCGGCGGCTGCACGCGCCCATGGAATCTCCAGCCCGATCTCCTCGTCTTCGGTAAGCCTATCGGCGGCGGCATTCCCGGCGCAACCTATGGCGTCACGGAGGAAGTCGCCCAGCGCATCGCCGCCCGCCTCCATCTCGAAGACATCGACGTCGGCGGCATCGGCGGCACGCTTGCCGGCAACGCGCTTTCTCTTGCCGCCATGCGCGCCACGCTCCAACATATCCTTACTCCCGCCGCCTACGATCACATGCTCCCGCTCGCCCTACGCTTCGCCGCCGCCGTCGCCGCCGAAATCCTCTCCGCCAATCTCCCGTGGAACGTCACCCGCCTCGGCGCCCGCGCCGAATACACCTTCGCTTCACACGCGCCCCACAACGGCGCCGAATCCGCCGCTACGGCCGATTTCGAACTCGAGCGCTTCCTCCATCTCTACGCCCTCAACCGCGGTGTCCTCCTCACCCCCTTCCACAACATGGCCCTAATCTCCCCTGCCACCACCGCCTCCGACATCGACCTCCACACAAAAATCTTCGCCGACGCAACCCGCGAACTCACCCCTTAGGTGGCACAGCCAATCTTGGCTGTGTTTTTTTCTCATCGCTCTTAACGAAGCCGCACTACAATTGAGTATTCCCTTCACGGTCGGGCTTTGTGCCTCCGAACTTTTCG
The DNA here is from genome assembly GCA_049794595.1 of Candidatus Acidiferrum sp. Taxonomy (GTDB): domain Bacteria; phylum Acidobacteriota; class Terriglobia; order Acidiferrales; family UBA7541; genus Acidiferrum. Next base: position 28,803 of record JBARCY010000006.1, on the reverse strand, counting down.
ATTCCACCCCGCTTACCTCCGAATCTGTTATTCTTCACGGGACGTTATCAAAGCTTGAAGCTTGATCACTGCTGTGGCTGGACGAAGTGGTTTCTCATTCCGCCCCGCGAGGTGAACGATGAATCTGCAATACTCGCTCGCCGCCGTTTTTCTGCTGTTCATGTCCCTGGAATGCGCCAGGGGAGCGCCCGGCTCCCCACTGCCGAGTCCCCAAACCACCGAGATCCGCAGCCCATCATCCGCTACACCTGCACGGAGTGCCGATATGTCAGATCGTGAAAAAGCCGGCCTTCGCGGCCCCGTCCATACCTGCGTCGAAGAAGCCGTCTACCCCACTGGCAAATTCTCCACCACGCACACCTACGACATCGACGGAAAGCTTCTCGTCTCTCGCTCCAGCAATTCAGACGGCTCGGAATGGGTCACCACCTGGACGTATGATTCGGATGACCGTCTCATCAGTCGCGTCTCTGGCAATTCGGGCAAGCCCGGCCTCCAGTCGCTCGACTCCTACGACGACTCAGGCCGCCTTCTCAGCATCACCAACAATCTCAGCAAGGGTGACCGCATCAATTTCCGTTACGACGCGCAAGGCCGCAAGTCCTCTATCCAGAGCTTCGCCCCAGAATCTCTCGAACGTAAACAAAACACCTCGTTCGATGGCTCTCCTTGGGCCGCTGCTCAATTGGGCTTCGGTGTTCCCGCCGGTGGCAACGTCACCACCTTCTATGATCAGAACGATCAGCCAACGGAAGAGCAAATCCTCGACGCCGAGGGACAAATTGTCAGCCGCATCGTCCGCACCTACGGCGCAAACGGCCAACTCAGCGAAGAAAAACCTACCTTCGAAAATCTAGCTCCGGTGATGCTCGAACGGATGCCCGCCGAGCAGCGCGATCAGATGAGCCCCGATCAAATCAAAGCGCTTAGCAAGCAAATGGCTTTCATGATGGCCGGCAAAGTCCCCGCCGGAACAACCTACTCTTATGACTCTCAAAATCGCCTGATCGCTTCACGCGAACGCAACATGATCTTCGAAAAAACCACATCCATCACCTACAACGAACAGGGCGACAAGGCCGAGGAGCGCACCACTTACGCCGAAAACTCGGTTATCCCCGTGGGCACTGTGTTATCAGTCGGCGAGAATGGCGAGCTCGCTCCCAGCGAACCCGCCGCTCAGCCGCAGCCATCACCACCGTCGCCCGAGCCGACCTTAATTCGGTATGCCTATCAGTACGACGGCTACGGCAACTGGACGCAACAAATCTCAAGCGACACCACGCACCCCACTCGACCGCCCACCAGCCGAAATCGCACCCTCACCTACTATTAACTTAACTCGCCAACTCTGGGCAGGTAGCCACCCATCCCAGCTTCGCAGTCTCCGTGCTTCATCGTCGGCTCACGTTGATGTGGAGTGCGGGAGCTCTGCTCCCGCTTTTTCCGCCCACTCGCGGCGGCTCGCTTAAATGTTTTTTCACGCACCATATTTTTGCTCCATCTCCTTTCCCATCATCAACTTAAATCCCTACTTCGTGCGATTCGAATGGTTACCATAGAAGAAATAACTTGACACGTTATCACTAATCGCGGTAATATAGAGTGTGAAATTCGGCTCTTATCATCGTCCGGCTTGCCAGCCCAAACCCCTCCTTCTCTCGCTCCACCTCCGACTGTCGCCTTTCCCTGACACTCGCACTCTCACCTTCCTCCCGTCGCCCAGCACTCTCCACTCGCATCGCTTTCTGTGCACGCACAGCAACGCCCGCAAATCCAATCCAGTCATGTACTTCCTTCACAGTTTCCCGTACACCGGGGGTGTACTCAATCTCCTTACCTCTGAGGACCAAAATGGAACAACAAACACAATCCACTGCTTCATCGGACACCGTATTACCTGCGCACGGCCTAAATCGTTGCCGCGCCCGCAATCGCACGGGTGCCCAGTGCCGTCTCCGGGCGCAGGATCCGGTCAAGGGACTTTGCTCTCGTCATGTCGATCGTGCCGCTAGAACAACTCATTCGGCCCCGGATCGCGCCGACCTCTCCACCGATCTTTTCGGTGAAATCATTCCCTCCTTCAAATCCGCCGAGGAAATCAACGCGACTCTCGCTAACCTCGTCGTCCTTGTGGCCCAGGGCCGCATCTCTTCCCGCCGCGCTGCCGTCATCACTTACGCCCTCAGCCTCATCCTGCGTGGCGTCCTGGTCATTGACAAAAAAGCCGCTGACACCCCTTCCCAACTCAAATGGTCCGACACTTCCTGGCGCCCCGCGTGTGCCATCCGAGCCGAGGCCGCCCGCAACTCCTTCAACGGCTCCGATTCCGCTCACACCTCCAATTCCGGCTCCAACCACGGTTCCAATGCCACCCCTCCAATGTCGTAAGTACAGATGTATTGACGATGGATAAAGCCCAGCTCAGCTTAGGAGGGAAAGCTTATGACGAAGCTCGCGAAGCGCCAGAGACAAGACGCCGCCGCCATCGCGGCGAAAAAAGACGCGGACATTGATTTTTCCGACATCCGCCCGATTGTTGATTGGAGTGGGGCGGAGGTCGGCAAATTCTACCGTCCGGAAAAGAAGCCTGTAACCATGCGTCTGGATGCCGATATCATTGCATGGCTTCGAGCCGGTGGCCCCGGCTATCAGACCAAAGCGAACCTGCTTTTGCGGCATGCCATGCTCCATTTCACGAAAAAGAAACTAACCAACCGCGGGAAGCCCCTCCGGAAAAGACGCACGGCCCAGGTGCATGGAAGAAAAGCATGATTTGTCGATCAAAACGCCGTGCAGGCGGATTCATCTCGTCCACGCGGACGCATCTTGCGAGAGTGCTTGCCTCAGTGCCTTGTAGCGTAATCAGCCGTCGCAGTACAATCTCTCGTTTGCCGATCGAGGAGGAAAGCCGCCATGGCCACTGCGGAAGCCAAGATTCACGTTTCTGAATTCACCAATGAACCGTTCATCGATTTCTCGAAGCCAGAAAATCGCAAGGCCATGGAAGATGCGCTGAAAAAAGTCGCCTCCGAATTCGGCAGCGAATATCCCATGTACATCGCCGGCCAGAAAGTCATCACCGCCGAGAAGCGCACCTCGACCAACCCTTCGCATCCATCACAGGTCATCGGCATTTTTCAAACGGCAACTCCGGAAATGGCCGCGCAAGCTATCGAAGCCGCCAGCAAAGCGTTTGAATCCTGGAAGCGCGTTCCCGCCGCGCAGCGCGCCGAGTGCCTTTTCCGCACCGCCAAGCTCCTCCGCGATCGCAAATTTGAAATGAACGCTTTGATTTGCTACGAAGCCGGCAAAACCTGGCCGGAAGCCGACGCCGACACTGCGGAGACCATCGATTTCTGCGAATACTATGGCCGCGAAATGCTGCGACTCGCCGGCCCGCAACAAGTTGTGCCTATGAAGGGCGAGAAAAATTATCTCGTCTATATTCCGCTTGGCGTCGGCGTGGTGATTCCGCCGTGGAATTTTCCTGCCGCCATCGCCGCCGGAATGACCATGGCCTCGCTTGTCACCGGGAACACCGTCGTCCTCAAGCCCGCGGGAGACACGCCAACCGTCGCCGCCAAATTTGTCGATATCGCTTACGAAGCCGGCATTCCAAAAGACGCGCTCAGCTTCCTGACGGGTCCGGGCGCCTCGGTCGGCGATGTCATGGTCAGACATCCTAAGACTCGTTACATCGCCTTCACTGGCTCGAAAGAAGTCGGCCTGCGCATCAGCGAACTCGCCGGAAAAACCGTCCCCGGCCAAATCTGGATCAAGCGCACTGTCCTCGAGATGGGCGGCAAGGATTCCATCATCGTCGATGAAGAGGGTGATATCGACGCTGCCGTCGAAGGCGTCGCCCAAGCCGCCTTCGGCTACCAGGGGCAAAAATGTTCGGCGTGTTCGCGCGCCATTGTTTCTGAAAAAATTTACGACACCTTCGTCCACAAACTCGTCGAACGCGCCAAGAAAATCGCCGTTGGCCCCAGCGAAGATCCCAACAACTACATGGGCCCGGTCGTCAGCAAATCCGCCATGAACACGATTTTGAACTACATCGAAGTCGGCAAAAAAGAAGGCAAACTACTTCACGGCGGCGGCCGCTCTCCCGGCGATGGCTATTTTATTCAACCAACCATCATCGCCGATGTCGACCCCATGGCAAAAATCTCGCAAGAAGAAATCTTCGGTCCGGTTCTCGCGGTGATCAAAGCGAAGGATTTCGATCAAGCCATCGAAATCGCCAACAACACGGAGTTCGGTCTCACCGGCGCCGTTTACTCAAAAAACCCTGCGAAGCTCGAAAAGGCACAGGAAGCGTTTCACGTCGGCAATCTTTACCTCAACCGCAAGTGCACCGGCGCAATGGTCGGCGCGCACCCCTTCGGGGGCTTTAACATGTCCGGCACCGATTCCAAAGCAGGCGGGAGAGATTACTTGCTTCTATTCTTGCAGGCAAAATCCGTCGCCGAGAAATTACAGAATTAGGAGAGATTGCAGAAAAAACAGGCGAGGAACACCGTGGCGTCGATCAAGACGATAGGTCGGTCGAAACTCTATTCTTCGTCGCCCACTTTAGTATGCGAAACACGGGATAGCTTAGGACGAGCACCGCGAGCGCCAGCACCGCCGGACTCGGCGGCCAAAAATGGCCGGTTACCAGCGAGCCTTGCAAATCTGTAACGATCGAAGCCACGAGAAAGACTACGGATGCAACGAGCGCAATTCCGGTCGTCCACGGATAGCCCCACGCGTGGTAGGGCCGGGCCATATTTGGCTCCCGCTTACGCAGCACGAAGAGCGACGCATAGGACAGCGTGTAGTTTGCGACGAAGAAAAACGCTAGCATGTCGATCACGCGCTCAAACGTTCCGGTCAGCAGGAAGAGCACGCCTGCGATCGTGCTGAGAAAAAGCGCGAGTACGGGCGTGCCGCCTTTATTTACGCGGGCGGCGCGGTTGAAAAAAAGCCCGTCGCAACTCATCGCGTGCAAGGTGCGCGTGCAAAAAATTTGGTTCGCATTCATCGAGCTCAGCATCGAGACAATCATGATCGATCGAATCACAGCGTCGCCGTACCTGCCGAAAATTCGCGCTGCCGCCGCGCCCAGCGCGAAATCGTTGCCGGCGATTTCGTTCATCGGCAAAACGTATAGTACCGCGAGATTCAGCAGGAGATAAATTCCCATGACGGAGAAAACGCTGCCGAAAATCGCGCGTGGAACATCGCGCCCGGGATTGCGTACTTCTCCCGCGACATACACAACTCCATCCCAGCCGTCGATCGTGTACACCACAGCCTGCAAACTCAGAAGGATCGCAATCATTAACGGCCAGCCGGAAGGAAGCGCTGCCAGCGAGGATGATGTTGTGACAGCCACAGTGGCTGACATTGAGTTTGCGTGGTGCCCGAGGGCGAAACATGCGGCGACAAGGACCAGGAATGCGCCAGTTTTCATTGCAGAGGTCACAAGCTGGGTGCCACTGCCCCAGCGAATTCCACGCCACTGCAAAATAAGAAACCCAACAATCAGTGCGACAGCGACTTGCAGTTCGTGGCCCGCGAGAACCGGAAAAAGATCACGGCTGTACTCGGCAATGACAATGGAGACGGCGGCGGCAGTTCCGCAAGTCGAGAGCCAATCGCTCCAGCCCACGATAAAACCGGCGTATTCGCCGATTGCCCGGCGCGAGAAATTGTATTGGCCGCCGCTGCGCGGAATCGAAGCGCCAAGTTCGGCGAGCGAAGACGCGCCAAATAGTGCATACATTCCGCCGATGACCCACATACCGATGAAGAGCCATGCGTTCGGCAGCATTTTTGCGATGTCGCCGGGCGTCCGCACGATGCCCGCGGCGATGGCGTTGCCAACGGCGACGGCGATGCCGAACCACACCCCGAGCACTTGCAGCAGTTTCCCGCGGCCAGCGGAAGCGCTTACTGCCGCGCCAGTCGTGCTGGTCGAAGACCCGTCCGATGTGTTAGACAATGTGGAGTCTCAGGAGAGCGTCCGAAACTCCGCCATCATAACGGTGGCGCGGCAAAAAGCAAGCTTTGACTCAGCGCTTTCGGCGGGCCCCGCGAGGGGAGTTTGTCCGCTTCAACTAGACCGGAATTCGGATGGCTGCGTCATGGCCGTGAGCACCTTTGGCTCGGATGAACCTAGGAGGCGGCGAATTTGGCCGTAGAACGCGCGCCGGAAATCAGGACGGAAATGACCACGCGGCTTGAGGTGAACGGGGGCGCGCGGCCGGTGGACGTGTCGGTCGTTGTTCCTTGTTTAAACGAAGCAAAATCCATTTCGTTTTGTGTGAAAAAGGCAATGAAGTCTTTTCTGGCGGCGGGACTGCGCGGGGAAGTCGTCGTTGCGGACAACGGTTCGACGGACGGCTCGATTGAAATTGCCGAAAACCTTGGTGCGCGCGTAGTTCGCGTCGAGCAGCGCGGCTACGGCGCTGCGCTTCGCGCGGGAATTTCTGCTTCGCGCGGCGCGTTCATCATTATGGGCGACGCCGACGACAGCTACGACTTCGGCGACGTGCCCCGTTTCGTCGAAATGGGAAAGCAGGGCTATGACGTGGTGATGGGCAATCGCTTTCGTGGAGAAATCAAACCCGGCGCGATGCCCTGGCACCACAAATATGTCGGCAACCCCGTGCTCACCTCCATCTTGAATCTTTTTTTTCACGCGGGCATCGGTGATAGCCACTGCGGCATGCGAGGTTTCACGCGTGCCATCTACGACCGCATGGACCTGCGCAGCACGGGCATGGAATTCGCATCCGAGTTTGTGATCAAGGCGGCACAACTTGGCGCGCGTATCACGGAGATTCCGATAACGCTGTGGCCGGACAAGCGCGGCCGTCCGCCGCACCTGCGCAGCTTCCGTGACGGCTGGCGCCACTTGCGATTCATGCTGCTCTACGCTCCAAACTGGCTTTTTCTCTTGCCGGGCGGGTCGCTCGTTCTGTTCGGCCTTTTTCTAGTGTTCTGGCTGTTGCCTGGACCGCGCCGCATTTCGCCGCACGTGGTTCTCGACGTTCACACCATGATTTTCGGCGTTATGTTCACGCTTCTCGGCGTGCAAATTCTTTCGATTGGATCGTTCGCAAAGGTATTCAGCTATGCGGAGCGCTTCGATCGCAACACGGTATCGCTCAAGCGCGTGCTCAAGCGCGTCACGCTTGAAACCGGATTGCTGCTCGGCGGCGCGCTCTTTCTCGCGGGCTTTGCGGGATGCGCTTGGGTTTCCTGGCAATGGGCCGCCAGCGGATTTGGTCCGTTGCACGAAGTGCGGCAGGTTCTTTTCTGGTCTATGTGGCTTTTCATCGGAGTGCAGGTGATCTTTTCTTCTTTTTTCCTGAGCATGCTGGGCATCAGCCGCGGCACGTATATCGGCGACTACGATCTAAAATAAATGCCCTACACCGGTATCGACCATTTCATCGCAAGAATGCGTTTTCGGGCCGCGTATCCTCATATACGCTCCGGCTCGCGCGTCTGCGATCTGGGCTGCGGATTGGAGACCGCTTTTCTGGACTACGCGGCAGACCGCATCGCGACGGGAGTTGGCGTGGACGACCAAGTGCAGGATGGAATGCAAGGCCGCTGGAAGCGAGTACGCGGGGATTTGCGTTCGCCGCTGCCATTGCCGGATCGCGGACTGGATCATGTAGTGATGCTTGCCGTACTCGAGCATCTTACCGAGCCGGAAAAAGTGCTGCGCGAGGCATATCGCGTTCTTGCGCCGGGCGGTTCGTTGATCATGACGTGGCCATCGTCGATGGTAGATCCAATCTTGCGCGTACTGCATGGGTTGCGTTTTGTGAGCGACGAAATGGAGAGCGACGAACACCAAGAACGCATTCCCGTCGTAGCGCTTCAACAAATGCTCTCTCGCATCGGTTTTCAGAAATTCATTCATCGCCGCTTTGAATTCGGACTTAACAATCTGATGGTGGCCATTCGTTGAGATTCACTGGATGACGTGAGATTCGCGGGAAATCACTGGTCAGGGGGAGGAGAGTAAGGTTTTATTTCGGCGTTGTTGATGTCCGGCTCGACAAGCCAGATGCGGCGGTCTTTGAAGTAGGCGAAGAGTTTGTCGTTTTGCTGCTCGTCGAGTTCGCGGGCCCAAATAACTTTGGAGCCGTCGATGTCGGCGCCGTTGAAGACCCATTCGTCGTGGATGTTGTGCTCCTCGCCGTAGCGCACCATGATCAAATGCTTTCCCGGAGTGTGGAGAAGTTTTTGCAGGATGGCGACGCGGCTGGAATCGCCTGTGCAAGTCCACCACATGGGATCGCAAGCGCGGCGAGCGACATTCACGCCTGTTTCGAGCACGAGCAAAATCACGAGGGCGCGGGATAGAGCCAGGCCAAGCGGACGGCTTTTCCATTTCCACGTGCGCAGATGACGAACGGATTGCGCGAGAAGCGCGTAAATGACACAAGTGACCGGCGCGGCATAATGGGGCGCCGACCAGATCACGACAAATACTCCCACAACAGCGACGATCAAGCTGGCGGCCGGCAGACGCATTTTGCGGTCACGAAACGCGAACGGCAGCGCTGGCAGCAAAAAAAGCACGCCCGGCCAGAAGAATACGACGCCCAGCCTCGCTATTTTTTCGGCCGTGACGTCGAAGGCGTCTTTCCACGTGGTTTGGTAATCTTCGCGCTCCCAGCCGTTGTAAAAATCTTCGAACTGCTGATTGTTGTATTTGAGCGCGGGTTTGGCGTGCTCCCACAAAAAGAGAGGAGTTGTGTGATAGGTCCGTGTGTTTAAGACGTGAGGGAAGAGCAGGGCATTGCCGGTCAGCCGCCAGTTGTAATAGCCGATGAAGGCCAGAGTTAAGATGAGGCAGGCGGAGAGTGGCAAGAAAACGATTCGAATGCGTGACGAGAATGAATCACGCGATTTGATTTTTCCAGCGAGCCACCACAAAAACCAAAATCCCGCCGGAACACAAAAGAGGAATCCCTCATAAGGGCGGCTGTTCGCGAGAATGGCAATGCCCAAGCCGAGCAGCAGAGCGCTGCCCAGGTTTGCGCGCCGTCCGATGCGCGCGATCGCTCCCATAACGAGCGCACCACCCGCGGCGGCGACAGCTCCGCCCCAATAGCTGTTCATCCAGTAGCTGGCGATTCCCAAATTCAGAGCGGCGAAAACGCCGCCCAGCAATGCCCAGCGCGCCGGCAGCCACGCTTGCAGCATCCACAAAATCGCGGCGCACATGGCCGCGTCGCTCAGCAACACGCCAATCCACGGATTGCCGAGCAATTGTCCGATGGCAAGAGCGAAACCTTGGGCGGGAGGATAAATCGAAGAATAGGTGGGATGCCAATTTTCGTGGAAGGTTTCGAAGCTCATCCACATCGGATGAGTGGGATTGGCGAGGCGGCCGTGGGCAAAGGTGTCGGCCATGAGCAGGTAGCTGAATTCGTCATGAATCCCCGGAATGGGGACGCGCAAGAACGGCAAGACGACGAGACGAATGGCGACGACGCCGAAGAAGAGCGCGCAAATAGCTAGATTTTTGCGTTGGGCAAAACGCGAGAAAGTTTCTTCGATTTTATGGAAGACGGTTGCGCCGAGAGCGGGTTTCCAGAGCGCCAGCAGGCCGAGGATGACCATGAGCAGCAGCGCAATTTCTGCCGATGGCCAGAAGTGAATATCCGCGTCGCTTCCGAGTGGTTCCATTTAGCAAAAAGGGATTGCAACGAGGAGCGCTTCAGAAATCCGGGCTTGGGGAAGCGAGCCGTGCTAATCGCCCAGGAATTCTAACGCATTTGAGGGCGATCAGCGCTCGATTTCCATCTCGATTTTTTCGGCGGGCGGTTCAGCCGCGGGTTTGCTCAAGGACATTTCCTCGAAATCCGCGAGTTCGATCTTCAGGTTTCCCACATTGGTGGAAAAGGCGAGGCCGGTCTCAAAGCTTACCGTGCCGGAACGAATGAGTTTTTCGATTTCTCCGTCAAAGTACTGCATTCCTTCGGTGTCGCCGTCGCGCATGGCATCGAGCAAGGACTTTCCTTCCGTTTCTCCTTTTTCGACGTACTCCCGTGTGCGCATGGTGGATTTCAGGATCTCAATCGCGGCGATTCTGCCTTTGCCGTCCTTTCGAGGGAGGAGGCGCTGGGATACGATGCAGCGAAAGGCCCTGGAGAAGCGGCTGCGAATGGTTAGCTGATCACCAGCAGAAAATGCGCCAACAATTCGCTCGATGGTCTTCGAAGCGTCAATGGTGTGCAAGGTAGAGAGTACGAGGTGCCCGGTCTCCGCGGCCTCGAGAGCGATTTCAATGGTTTCGCGATCACGCATCTCTCCCACCAGAATGATCTTGGGGGCCTGGCGGAGAGCGCCGCGCAATGCGAGAGCAAAGGTGGGTGTGTCGCTGTGGAGTTCGCGCTGGTGGATGGTGGCCTTTTTGTGTTTGTGGAGAAACTCGATGGGGTCTTCGATGGTCAGGATGTGAAAAGCCTTCTCCGAGTTCATCATGTCAATGATGGCGGCGAGCGTGGAAGATTTTCCGGATCCTGTCGGTCCCGTCACCAAAACAATCCCGTTTTTTAGCTGCACGATCTCTTTCAACCGCTCCGGAAGGTGCAGTTCCTCAAATCCTGGAATCACGTCCGGGATTACACGCATGACGATGGCGAGGCTTCCGCGCTGGCGGAAGATATTTACACGAAACCGCCCCACGCCAGAGACGCCGTAGGACAGGTCGGCCGAACCTTCCAGCTCGAGCTTGCCGACAGCATGTTCGTTGTTCGCCATTAAATCCTGCGCGAGAAACTTGGTATCCGGGGCGGTCAGGCGGTCCAGGCCTTTGAACTTCAGCTCGACGAGCTGTCCGTTCACCTCGATCTGTGGGGCACGGCCCGGCGAAAAAATCAGGTCGCTGACATGGCCATGCGATTTCAGCATGGCGGCGATGAGATGTGCGGTGTCAAATCTGCGCTGAGGCGGCGCTACTTGTGCGGCTGTTCCCATTGTTCGTAAACCAGATCACCTGAGGAAGGGGGGAATTGACGGGCCTGTGGCTACTGCACCCATTGTAAGCGGGACGAACATTCCGGGGAAATGCAACTCTCGCGAGACGCGCCAAAAGGTCAATGGGCTGAGGAGAGCCGGGACTTCCACGGTGGAAATTTAGGCGGGGCGGCGTCGAGCGAACCAGAACAATCGAATTTTTCGCTTTGATTACTTATTTGCTTTCAGAAGGAATGCCAGGGGGACGGTCTGACCCTGCGGGGCCAGAGAAAGCCAGCTCAGATCGTCGGCGAGCCAGTCGGCGCCGGCGCTGAGGATCTCGGCATCGGGCGAAGTGGTGCGCAAAGCGAGGACGCGCGCGCCTGCCGCTTTGCCCGAGCGAATTCCGGATGCGGCATCTTCCGCGACGACGCAATCCGGAGGAGCGATTCCGAGGACCTCCGCCCCTTTTAGATAGGGATCGGGGAAAGGCTTGCCACGATGGAGGTCGGTTGCAGTGACGAGATGACTCGGGGCGGGCAATCCTGCGGCGCGCAGGCGGACTTCGGCCAAACGGCGAGTGGCGGAGGTGACGACCGCCCAGCGTTTCCGCGGAATGGATTGCAATAAGCCCAACGCTCCGGGGAGCGCAGTGACGTCCGCGATGTCTTCGATTTCGCGGCGCTCGACTTCACGATTCTCGGCTTCGTGATCGCCGTTGGGGAGCAATTCGCGAATGGTGGCGAGGCTAGGGCGTCCGTGGGCTTTGTGGATAACTTCACTCGGGTCGAAGCCGTGCGCTTGTGCCCAGATGGTCCAGACGCGTATGACGGCAGGAGTGGAATCGACGAGCACGCCGTCCATGTCGAAGAGAACGGCGGCGCATTGGATGAGGGTCATGAGAGAGTTTGTTCGCCCTTGATCGAGAAACGCGGCACGAAAGCTTATTAGAGTACTGAAGTCCGGGAAAACAAGGAAGGTTGGGGTGGGAGACGGGGTTCGAACCCGCGACATTCGGTGCCACAGACCGACGCTCTACCAGCTGAGCTACTCCCACCGCCGATCGATAGCGCCTAGTTTACGCTATTTTCTTACACTGGAAAAGCGCCACTGCAGGGCTTGGGAAAAGATCAGCCGTGAGTGAGCCTGCCACGGCAAGATGGCCATCCGTGAAGGATGAGCCGCCGCCGCAAGTTGTTTGAATCAAACAGACTGAGCGAGCATCCGAATTACGTCGCGGGGATTGCATCTAGCAGGCACAAACGCTTAGAGTACGCTATGCAAAACTCAGCCCAGGCCTAGAACCGCCTCAATCAGCATCCGTTCTTAGCGGCTGTTGGGAACCGCCTCCCGCGAGTATTTGGCGTTTCAGGGACGCTTTGGTTTTGTTCGAAATGAGTCGGGACGGGGCCGGCGCTGAGTCTGCGCAGGAGCGGACGTGAGCTTCATATGAAAACGCTTCATGCAGCACGGCGAGGAAACGCGAAAGAACGCAACGGCGACGCGAGCCGCAGTGTGTTGATGCGGCTGGAATTGCCAAGCGATCCCAATCTGCTATGCGCCGTGCGCGGCGCCGTGGAACGCCTGACGGAATCCTTCGGATTTTCGCCGGAGGATTGCCGGGCAGTCATTCGCGCGGTGGACGAAGCGCTGACGAATATCATTCGCCATGCCTACGGCGGACGTCCAGACCGCCCGATTGAAATGTCTTTCCGTTCGGTTCGCCGGCTGACCGATCACAAGGTCGCCGAGGGAATCGAGATCCTGCTGAGCGATCGAGGGCCGGCCATAAAGCCGGACAAATTGTGCATGCGCGCGCTGGAAGAAGTGAGGCCAGGCGGTCTAGGTTTGCATTTTATTCAGCAGAGCATGGATATCGTCGAGTACAAACGCGCGAATGGGACCAACCGTCTCCGCTTGGTTAAATACGTCCGCGCGCCGAAGCAAGAAGTGAATTCGTGAGTGGCTGAAGGAGAAAAAAGTGCAGATTTCGAGCCGGCAAGTTGATACCGCGACTATTTTTGACGTGACGGGAGACATTGACCTGGCGAACTCGCCAGCGGTTCGAAAGGCGCTGCTGCGCGAGGTAAAGGAGAAGCGGACGCCGCGCGTAGTGATGAACTTGAGCAAGGTGCGATATATCGACAGTTCGGGAGTGGCTTCGCTGGTGGAGGGGCTGAAAGCGTCGCGCGATGTCGGCTCGCGCTTCATATTATTTGGATTGAGCACCTCGGCGCGCGAAGTCTTACAACTCTCGCGTTTATTGAAGATTTTTGAGGTTTACGACAACGAAGAGCAGGCGCTGGCGGGCTAAGAGTTTTGCTGCAGAGTGAGAAGTTTTTCTGAGCCACTGCGATATTGCGTTCGAGGGAATCGAGTTTTAGAGAATCACGATGCCATTCGTGTCAGAAATTGGCGAGAGCGTGACGAACAGCCTGGCGTACGTCGGCTCGCTGGCGACGCTGGGCGGCCGCGCGGCCTATTACACCTTTGTAGGGCCGTTCCAGGGCAAGCCGCTGCGTTTGCAGCGCGCCGTATCGCAGGCCATGGACGTGGGCGTGCGCGCTTTGCCGATTCTTTCGTTGATCACATTTTTTATCGGACTGATTCTCGCGCTTCAGAGCGCATACGAGTTGCGCCGCTTTGGTGCGATGAACCTCGTCGCCACGGCCGTTGCGATTTCCATGTCCCGCGAACTGGGGCCGCTTATCACCGCCATCGTGGTGATTGGCCGCTCCGGATCGGCGTTCGCGGCGGAAATCGGCACGATGAAAGTGACTGAAGAGATCGATGCGCTGGAAACGATGGCCATCAGCCCGATCCGCTTTTTGGTGACGCCGAAATTCCTGGCCATGATCGTGATGCTGCCCTGCTTGACGATTTGGGCGAACGCGATGGGCATCCTCGGCGGCTCGCTATTTGGCGTCGCCCAGGCGGATTTCACGTTTGGCCGGTATATTCAAGCCTCCTTGGATTCGCTGCTGCTGCGCGACATCATGACCGGACTTGTGAAGAGCGTGATGTTTGGAATTACGATCACTGCGGTCGGTTGCCAGGAGGGTTTGGCGACGGGAGCAGGAGCCGAGCAAGTCGGCCACTCAACGACGAGGGCGGTCGTGGTGTCCATTTTTCTAGTGGTTCTGGTGGACTTGGTTTTTACATGCTTGTTCTTTTTCATGAGCGGAAGCTAGGAACGTGTGACTGTGCCGGCGGAAATGAACCAAGCTAATTTGACCGACTCGGAAGTCATGCTCTCTCTCCGCGACGTGCGCGTGAGCTATGGCGAGGTCGAGATTTTGCACGGCATCACGCTGGACGTAAAGCGCGGCGAGACGTTGGTAATTCTCGGCGGTTCAGGCTCGGGCAAGAGCACGCTGCTGCGGACGCTGGTGGGCCTCGAAAAAACAAGTTCCGGCGAAATCTGGATCAAGGGCAAAAACATCGCGGCTATTTCCGACGCGGAAATGGACGAAATTCGCAAGAAAATCGGCATGTCGTTTCAAGGCGGAGCTTTGTTCGGCTCGATGACCGTTGGAGAAAACGTCGCGTTGCCTCTGCGCGAGCACACCAAGCTCGAAAATTCGACTATTGAAATCATGTTGCGCCTCAAGCTCGAGCAAGTGGGCCTTGCCGGCTTTGAATACTACATGCCGTCGCAGTTAAGCGGCGGCATGAAGAAGCGCGCGGCGGTCGCTCGGGCCCTGGCCATGGACCCCGAGATTCTTTTCTTCGATGAGCCGTCGGCAGGGCTGGATCCCATCATCGCCGCAGGCATCGACCAACTCATCCTCGAATTGAAGCAAGCCTTCCGGATGACCATCATCGTGGTCACGCACGAGCTCGCCAGCGCCTATTTGATCGCCGACCGCATGGTGCTGATCGATAAAGGCAATCTCGTTGCCAACGGAACGGTCGCAGAAATGCGCGCAAGCACGCAACCTCGCGTCCGGCAATTTCTAGACCGTGTGCCGGAGCCCGAAGTGGCGCGCGAATTGGATTATCTGCAAATGCTCACGCAGGACCGCCGCCTGTGATGAGCGCGAGCAGGGGAGAGAGGACGCGATGGCAGGGAAGCGCGATCAAGTTTTCGTAGGTCTTTTTGTAATTGCCGCGACGGCTGTGCTGATCGGCATGGTTTTTGCCATCTCCGGAGTTTTCGGCCGCTCGGAGAAGACCTTTCATGCGTACTTTCCGTTTGCGGGAGGCCTCGAGCGCGGCGCGACCGTCCGTTACGCGGGTGGCCCGAAAGCGGGCCGCGTCGAAAAACTCACGATCGACCCGCAAAATCCCGCGCAAATCGACGTGGTCTTCAGCGTGGTAACCGATCTGCCCGTGAAAAAGGACAGCCACGTCAAGATCATGAGCATGAGCCCCTTGGGCGACAATCACCTGGAGATTCTTGCCGGTGGTCCGCAAACTGCCCTCGCTCCTCCCGGCTCCTTATTGCCGTCGGACCCGTATGTTGATTTCAACGCGCTTACTGCGCAGATCAATGACCTAGGACCCAAAGTACAGGATCTCGTTCAGTCGTTAAACGATCGGGCGGCCGAGCTGAAGGTGACCATCTCTCGCGTGAATGATTTGCTCAGCGACCAGAACCGCGCGAATCTTTCCGCGACTCTCGCCGACGCTCACGGCATGATCGAGGAAAATCGCCCGCAGATAAAATCCACACTTCAGCACCTCGACACCGTAAGCCAGAAACTCGAGCCGCTCATTCAAGACCTGCACAAAACCGCCGAGGAAGCCAACAAAGCGCTCACTCACGTTGACGAAGTTCTCGGCGAGAACCGCCCGGATGTGCGGCAAGCGGTGGCCGATCTTCGCAAATCCTTGGCGACCTTGACGGACGTTACCGCCCGGGTGGATCAAACGCTCGACGTCAACTCGGAAAATATTGACGAAATGCTGGATAATTTCCGCCGCGTCTCCATGAATCTCAAGGAGTTCACGGACACCATCAAGAAGCGGCCTTACACTCTCATTCGCGCGACCAATCCGCACGAGCACAAACCAGGTGAAAAGTAATGAGACGACGGAGCCACGAACAGATGATGAGAAGTACTGAAGTTTCCACGAAGCGGGCGCGAGCCGCACGCGAATGCCCGATGTTTCGTATGCCCGTGAAACTTTCGCTCGGCGCCCTCGCGCTGTTTGCCGCTCTGCTGGCCGGCTGCGGCGCCACCCGGCCCAGCCAATACTACCAACTGACCATTCCCGGAGACCTGGCACCGGCAGAGAATCCGAATCCTGTTCCTATCACGCTTTTGATTGGCCGTTTGACGGGTCCCGCTCTTTATCGCGAGGACGAGATCGTCTATAGCTCGGGCGGCGAAGGTATGGGTACCTACGAATATCATCGCTGGGCGGAGCCGCCGACGGAGATGATCGCGGAAATTATGCTGCGGCAGCTACGCGCGTCCGGCCACTATCGCGGAGTTTATACTTTGCGCAGCGATATCCATGGAGATTATCTCTTGCATGGGCGTCTGTACGACTTCAAGGAAGTCTCGGGAAGTTCGGAAGTTGCCCGTGTCTCCATGGAGCTCGAGCTGCGCGACATCAAGACGGCGACCTCCGTATGGACACATTTTTATTCGCATGACGAGCCCACCGGAGGGAAGAACGTTGACGCGATTGTCGCGGCTTTGGACAAAAATGTCCAGCAAGGGATTACGGAATGCCGCGCCAGCCTAGACGAATATTTTGCCGCGCATCCGCCCTCACCACCAGCCACGCCGCCCGCACCCTAGCAAGGCCCGCATTCCCAAACCGTTCGCGCCCGGAAACTCGTAGGGGCACGGCACGCCATGCCCGTCTGCCCGTCTTAATGGATGGAACGTTCGATGGTCGCTCCGCCGTTCTCAGCCGGAGCGCCGCAAGGTCAGCAAAGTGACGTCGTCGTCAAGCTCCGAGCCTCCTCTATGAGACTGTACGCCCTCCAGCAAAGCTGCGGAAAAATCCGGGAGCCGCACTGGCCCCTGCAACTTTCTCAGAGTCGACTCCGCCAATTGCAAAAATCCGCGCGGCGTCAGTTGTTCGCCGGAAGGTGACTGCACTTCGGTCGCGCCATCGGAAAAGGCAAGAATCATGTCGCCAGGTTGCAGCCGGACGCTCTGTTCGTTGTACATCTCTCCGGTAACGAACCCGAGCGGAAAGTTTTCCAGCCCTTCGCCCAACTCGAGAAACTTACTCTCTCGGGCGCGCCAGAGAAGCATTCGTGGATGAGCGGCGTACGCAAAATTAAATTCGCCCGAAGTACCGTCAAATGTGCCGGTCACGACAGTAGTCAACTGCAACGCGCCCGCGGCCTTTTCCGCATCCAGCGTGAATTTATCGTTCAGCGCAGCCAGCAGCCCTGCTGTATCGCGAATGTCCCGAAATTTGTGCAGCAAATGATGCACGTGCCGCGCCACTTTGCTGGCCACATACCCATGACCCACACAATCCGCCAGCACCACTCGCGCGATGTTGTCGCTGCACGAAAATACCGCAGAGAGGTCACCGCCGCGCTTACCACCCGACGGCACCGCAATAACATCCGCTTCCAATCCGGCCAACTCCAGCGAGCGATGCGCGCGCTCGTTGCCCGCCCACAGTTCCATGCACCCACACGGCCGCGCCGCCGACGTCGTGCACGCAAAAACTTCCGGTTCGATCTTCTTCACCCTCATGCCCAATTCGATGCACGCACCCGTCGATCCGCTACGCTGAACCGCGTAGCAGCTTCCGCAGAAAGCTTATGGCCCACCTTAGGTGATACAGCACCCAAATCCGATTGCGCAACGACTCGCCGGCTTGGGCAAGAGCCGGTGCAACCCGACTGCAGGAGACTGAATCTGTAGTAGTTAATGAAGCAGACATGAAATCATGCCCGCCAGCTGCTTGTCCTGCCCTGATCATGTTAGGACTGCTCTGCTCGCCCTCTATCTTTGCCCAGGGATGGGATTCCGCGCAGACAGACACGGTACCCGCAGCAACGCGTCCCAAGGAGACGTTTGCTGGCCCGCGTCCGTGCTTTGGAGGACAGGACCACGAGGAAGAAAGTCGGCTTGCGAAAAAGGCGTATGCAAATCTCCCCGCGTTGGCCCGATTTTGGCTGAATGAGGATGCTTTCTACATTATATCGCCGCAAGAGCGCTGTGCTTTTCTCCGTCTGTCGACTGACCAAGAGCGCACCCAATTCATCGAACAATTTTGGGCCAGACGCGCCCCAGACCCAACATCACTGGACAACTCATTCGAGATTAAACATTATGAGCGCATCGCTTTCGCGGATGAAAAATACGGAGGGCGGTTTTCCGGATGGAAAACGGACCGCGGCCGAATTTATATCCTCTTTGGTCCGCCAGATTCCATTGAGTCTCGTCGCGCAGGTGAGAAAAATGACTGGCCAGTTGAGGTCGGACCTCAGACCTTTCCATATCCCGCGGAAGCCTGGCATTACCATCATCTTCGGGGCGTGGAAGAAGATGTGGAACTCACTTTTCTTGACCCAGACGGTTCTGGAAACTATCGCCTCTCTCTCTCGCCGGAGGGGAAGGGTGAGCCAATTTTTTTCCCTTCCGAGAATCCTCCTCGCTCCATAAGCGGAGGAGTCGACAAGAAATCCTCTCAGTCCATTGAGCTGCATATTGGCCCTATGCCCACGCCTCAAGTGCAATTCAAAGACCTGGAAGCATGCGTAACTGCCCGGATTATCAGAGACCAGGTACGTTTTAACCATCGAGTCAAATTTTCCAAGGCGACCGATGCAACGACTTTGGCCCGAATCTCAGTCGATGTCTCAGGCGAGCAGCCCAATTCAGCCGGCAATAACACTGCCTCACCGGCGGCATTCGAGATTTTCGGGCGCATCAGCGAGCCGTCTGGTTGGGTCGTCAGGACGTTTGAAGGTAAAATCTCATTTGACGAACGCAACAACACTGCGCAGGCTGAAGATCGATTCATTGCCGCTTTGGCGCCTGGGACTTATAGGCTGGCGATTGCGGTCAAGAACATGGTTACCGGAGAGGTCGGCACACTGAGTACATCGATGCAAGTTCCTACTTATGACGAATTAGGCGCCAAGTAATGAAGCCAATAGATTTGCTGAGGGGACCGTAAAGAAGCCCACTGCGCTGATAACCGCGAAAACACCCAGGAAATTCCACCTCCCGCGCATTGCCTAAATCGTCGCAACCCGGATACGTCGCCTCTCCCGCCCTCCGCGTCTTGCTAGACTATTCCAGAGGAATCGCGTCCCCGCGCATGAGCCCCCACGAAACGGATCGCCGCCATCTCGAGCGGCAAATCGTCTATGCGCGCCCCATTGTGGTTTTGCTTTCCCTTCTCGCGTTGCTGCAGCATCCAAACCCCGAGGAAGCCAAGCACTCGATCTCGTTCCTCATCGCTTATCTGATCGTCTCTCTCGCCGTCATTCCCCTCGAGCGATTCCTCCGCAAACGCACCTGGCATTTGCCGATTGCCTGCGATTTGCTCGCGCTGGGCTTTTTCATGTACATCAGTCCTTCTTCGGTTCCCGTCTGGTTTCCATATCTCTTTATCTGCTGGGTAGCCGGCATGCGCTGGGGACTCCGTGCCGCCTTCCCCCTCGCAGGAGCGCTCGCGCTCATTCTGGTTTTGCTCACCGCCGTCAAGGGCGAAATCGGCTGGATGCGCGTCATCGCCTGGTTGGGCCTTGTCGGCGGCACATTCGCCGGAGGCGCAGCCATGGCCTTCCTGGCCGACCGCAGCCGCCATTTCGCGTCGCAAAACGACTTCTTCTCCCGCATCACCGCGACGCTCCAGGTCGACCAGGGCCTAGCCGAGTCCCTCCGCCTCATGCTGGACGAACTCGCCCGCGCCTTCGATGTCGAGGCCGCCCTGCTGGCCTATCGCGACACCGATCTCGAACGCATCTACCTCTGGCGCCTCAAAACCGGCGAGAGCGAGCGCCTCACCCCCGAAAGCTATTCGCTCGCCCGCGCCGATGGCTTCCTCCTCGACGACATGGATGCCACCGTCTGCTGGAACAACCTTGAAGGGCCCGGCAGCGGCTTTGGATGGGACCGTCGCGACGGCCGCCGCCTCAACACCCTCCCGCGCCTTCCCGGCCCCACTCAGCAGGAGCTCAACATGCGCTCCATGATGTCAGTCGCCTTCGACCAAAGCGGCCAGCCCGCCGGCCGCCTCTTTCTCATCAACGCCCGCAAGCCCTTTGAGCGCCCCGACCTCGCCTGGCTCGAGCGCATCTCCCGCCACATCGGCCCCTCGCTCGAAAACGTCTTCCTTCTCCGCCATCTCCGGGCCCGGGCCATCGAAGGCGAGCGCAGCCGCATCTCTCGCGACCTCCATGACGGCATTCTCCAGACCCTCCTCAGCATCGAAATCCAGCTGGACGTGCTCCGTCGCAAGGTCGCCTCCGCGCCGGACCAGTCCGTCGCCAGCCTCGGCAACCTCCAGCAAACCGTCAAAAACGAGTCCGCCGAGCTTCGCCGCATGGTCACGGACCTGCGTCCTCTGCGGGTCCAAAGCGCCGACTTAGTTGACCTCATGCATGGTTTCGCCGAGCGTTACCGCAACGAATCCACCCTTGCTCTCGATGTCATCATCGAATCCGCCGACCTGCATGCCCCGGACCGTGTCTGCCGCGAGATTTTCCAGATTTACCGTGAAGCACTCAACAACATAAAAAAGCATGCGAAGGCTTCCCATGTCGTGGTAAAACTGACGCAGGATGACAGTCGCATCGTTTTGGTAGTGGATGACAACGGCGAGGGTTTCAGTTTCGCCGGCCGGTTCACTGGGGATGAGCTCGACCGTCTGCGGCTGGGTCCGATTTCCATCAAGGAGCGTACGCGAACCGTGGGGGGCCTGTTGACTGTAGAGTCAAACCCCGGCCATGGCGCTCGACTGACTATCGAGGTTCCGCTCGGTTGACATGGCTAAAACTAAACAGCAAATTCGCGTCCTTCTCGCGGACGACCACGCAATCTTTCGCGACGGCCTCCGCAAACTTCTCGATTCCGACGAGGACATCACCATTGTTGGCGAAGCCCAGAACGGCGCCGAGTGCATCAAGCTTCTCGCCAAACTCAAGCCGGAAATCCTGCTCCTCGATCTCCGCATGCCCGATAAAGACGGCCTTGCCGTCCTCGAAGAAGTCAATTTCGATACGCTGCCCACGCGCGTCATCGTTCTGACCGCGGCCGAAGACGATCGCGACGTCGTCCGCGCCATGCGCCTCGGCGCTCGCGGCGTGGTCCTCAAACAGTCCGCCACTGACCTTCTCGTCAAGAGCATCCATCGCGTCCACGCCGGCGAAATTTGGCTCGACAATCGCATGACTGCCGAAGTGATGAAAGCTTTCTCCAAATCTTCCGAGTCCGGCCCGCGCCGCGAAAAGCCCCTTCTCAGCGACCGCGAAAAAGAAATCGTTCAGCTCGTCGCTCAGGGTTTCCGCAACAAGGAAATTGGCGAGAAGCTTTTCATCAGCGAGCAAACGGTCAAGAATCACCTGCACAACATCTTCGACAAACTAGGCGTCTCTGACCGTCTCGAACTCGCCCTGTACGCAATTCACCACAGGCTGATAGACCAGTCCTAACGCCTCCCAAATCTGCTCGATGCTCGTTTTGCCTTCGTCAGATCGAGCAGTCTGCCTGCCTGCTATTCCTATCGGCGTGTCATCCGCCCCCGTATACCTCCCAACTCCAAGTTTTCATACTGTTGTAAGGGCTGGACTCTCTCATAGGGTTAAATCCTGAGCGTTCCTACAGGATTTACAGGATGGGCAAAAAATCTCGCTTCCTGCAATCTGCCCACGTTGGGAGAGCAGTAAGACGAGGCTCTTTGAGCGATCGGGGAGCCGGGCTGGGACGGCTTTCTGTTCTCCCTTATCTTGTTCTCGACGGGACGGCACGCCATGTCGCTTTATTGTCCCCGGTGTCAGGGGCACAAAATTCGCAGGTCAAAAACCAGAGGGGTCCTTGAGTCCTTTCTGGCCAAGTTTTTCGTGAAGCCTTATCGATGCGAGGAGTGCGATTGCCGGTTTTTCCGTATGGCCGCTAAACACAAAACCAAGCCCGCTTCGCATGTGACCTCGGGCCCGTTCGCGGCACTTCACACCACGCACGGAAGACCGCAGGAGTCGCTGCCGAAATAGTTCGGCTAACTGCCGCGTCGCCATTCCTTTGCACGTCTTGCCCACCGTGATTTGCTGGTCTAGCGTTCCGTTTCGCACCCTGCAATCCAGGGAATAAGCAAACTTGGCTCGGCGGCAAACTCCGCCTTGTCCAGCTCGCCAATCGTCCGGCTTTTTAATTCGTTCTGCGATTGACCTCACACACATTTCTCTGCTATCAAGTTTCTGAGCCAATCGAATAGCGAGGATCCCATGTCCATCACACGCCGAAATTTCTTCCGCAATGCCGCCACAGGAGCAGTTGTCGCCGCGGCTTTCCCTCCATTTGCAGATCTCGCGTTTAGCGAACTCGTCCCCGGCTCCCGCGCGAGCGAGCCCGACGGCCCGGTCATCCTCAGCCGCAACGAAAACGCCTATGGCCCTTCGCAAAAAGTCATCGCCTCCATGCAGAACTCCCTGCAATTTGTGAATCGCTATCCCGACCCCGCCGTACATGCTCTCCACGACCGAATCGCCCAGTCTCATTCCATCAAGCCCGATCAATTGGTCCTCGGCTGCGGCTCCGGAGAAATCCTCAATACCTGCGCCGCCGCGTTTCTCGCTTCCGGCAAAAAACTCATCACCGCTGTGCCCACCTTCGAAGCCATCGGCGGCTATGCGAAAACTCTAGGCGCGGAAGTCGCCGAAATCCCGCTCACCAGCAATTATTCCCACGATCTTGCCGCCATGCTCGCGAGCACCGACGCCAACACTGGCCTGATCTACATCTGCAACCCCAACAATCCCACCGCCAGCCTCACACCGCGCAAAGACCTCGAGGAGTTCGTCCGCAAACTTCCTGCTTCCACAACCGTCCTCATCGACGAGGCCTACCATCATTTTGTCGAACGCACCGCCACCGACTACTCTTCCTTCATCGACAATCTCATGCACGATGACCGCGTCATTGTCGCGCGCACTTTCTCCAAGGTGTATGGCCTCGCAGGAATCCGCGCCGGCTATGCGGTCGGCTCGCCCGAAAAAATCCGCGCGCTCTCCAACCTCCGCCTAAAAGAAGGCATCAACGCCGTCGCCGCCCACTGTGCTCTCGTCGCCTACGACGATCTGGACTATGTTCAAATGAGCGAAAAGCGCAACGCGCAGGATCGCCAGGAATTCTTCAACCAAGCCAAATCTCGCAACATTCAGGCAATCCCATCCCACACCAATTTCGCCATGCTCCAAACCAATCGCCCCGCTCCCGCAGTCATTGCCCATTTCGCGAAGAACAATGTCGAAATCGCTCGTCTCTTCCCCTCCATGAATACCTTCGTCCGCGTCTCCTTCGGCACTCCCCCACAAATGAAGGAATTCTGGCGCGCGTGGGATTTGTTGCCCTCCGCCTAAATAGAAGGCCGGCAGTTCTCGCGAACGGCCACTCGAATGACGTTCACGAATCTCTAGGTACGTCCCCTGGGCACTCTCTGCTTGACAGCTACTTACCGGCGGATCTAGAAATTTCACGTTCGCCCTGTGGAGGGCCGATGCCCCTTCCTCGCTTTGCTCCCATCCTGCTTGGGCTGTCCTCGATTGTCTTATTCGCCCGCGCCTCGGAAGCGCAAGTCACGACCGTGACCGACGCGACCTTGACTCTGATTGAGGGTGAATTAGAAACACAAAGGTGATGAAAACAAATTGAAAACACAACCGCTAGCACTCGCCGAAATTACAGCTTGGTTCCGATCAAAGCAGGAGTCGTTGAAGGGTTCCGGGGTCTTTCTCGTCGGCATCAAGGAAGGCCCGGCCGGACCCAAGCCAGCGGCGGCAGCGGACTTTGACGCGACCAAGACTTTGGGTCAAATAACTGGTTGGGTCTCGGGAGAATTCGACTTCGATGCGCTTCGCGCGTCGGACGGAAAGGACATCCCGTGGCGTCACGCCGATGTCTCCGCAGTCGATCAACTCGAAGAAACCTACACCGGATTTCTTCGAATGATCCAGAATCCCGGCTGATCAGATGACGGCGTCGGCTCCTAGCTCCGCGTAAACTTGCTTGCGTAAACGACCGGTGATCTGCCCCCTGGTTGCGCGCACGGGATCGTACGACACTCGAATCGCCTAACTGCTTAGCTTTTACCTTCGGCAGTGGGGCGAGTTGCGGCGCGCAGGGAGCCGTAGGAAGCGGAAACGTCCCGGCCTGTCTCCGACTTCTCCAGGCACGACCTAAGCGGCCAGGCACGGCCCTCCCGGCGCTCCCCTCCCAACCAGCACACTCTTTGCCCATCTCTAGTCTGGGTTTCGAGGAGAAAAATATCAGTTAAGTATGGTCAAGTGAGCCGTATTCGAGGATGATCCCTGATAGGTGCCGTCACCGCTATAAACTGCCTGGATGGAAACGTTGCCACCCGGCAGATTCTTCGTCGCAAAGCTCGCGGCGTTTGGATAGCTTATGGAACCGAGCGTCGTTCCATTGGCCACGAATGTAATCGTGCCCGTCGGAGTCGTGGTACCGGAATTCCCGAGCACGGAAACGGTGAAGACCACGGAGTGCCCGGCGCCCGCACTGGCCGCCAAACTGTTGAGGCTCGTGACGGTATTCAACAGCGGGCCAAGGACTGTGACGGTACTGGCAGGAGAGGTCGATAATCCTTGCGAAGTATTACCGTTGTAGACCGCCTGCAGCGCGTCGTTGCCTGCCGGCAAATTGGCAGTGGTCAGACTAGCCGTGCCTGTGCCGTCCAATGTTCCCGTTCCCAACAAGACCCCACCGGACATAAAAGAAACCGTACCGCTGAGAGTATTTGCCCCCGTCACCTGCGCGGAAAGAATGGCAGGAGAGCCGTTGCGCAATGGCCCGGTGGGAATACTAAGTGTGGTAGAAGTCTGCCCTTTGCCATTGAAAACTGAATCCAAATAGGCGATACGCAAATTGAGCCAGTTGGTCAGGTACGCTACTTCCGCGCTATAGCTCCCCGCCGCTTCCGGGTTCGGCCAGACCTTGATCCCTTGCATGGGCCACCGGCTAAAATTATTGGCTTGGGATTGCTGAAGAGTTGCAGCTTCCTGGTTGATCGAGGCAATCCACTGGTCGAAGACTCCGTTGTTTTTCAGGGCGTTCCATTGGGCCGTGAGATCCGCTTTGAAGCCCTGATCCTGAAGCCATCGAACATACCAGGAGGCATGGACCTGCATCCAGGGAACGGTCGGATTGACGATGGGATTGTAATTGACATTTCCAGAGCTGATGTCAAAGTCCCAAACGGGACCCATGTAGAGCAAAGCGTTTTTCTTGTCTTTGTAGAGGTAATCGCTGCTGAAGAAAGCTCCACCGTCGTTGTTTCCCATCACGTCGTTGACGATGTAGAAGTTCACGGCGGAAGCCTCATCGAAATAGGCGCGCCAGCCTTGCTGGGGATCCGTGAAGCTGCTCGAAAGGAGAGCGGCTTCCGCCGTGTCCACGTAGTTCGTGATGTAGGAAGTCTGCTGTGGAACTTCCGGATCGGGAGTGAAGTCGGGATCAACCAGGCCGATAAACACATGCCCGGGCGTTACGAAGTTATAGGCTTCTCCCTGAGGTTGATCGATTTCCATGAGGTAACCGCCCGTGAGGGCGTTCCCCGAGGTATCGGTTTCCGCCATGTCATTGATGTTGACGCGGTGGCTGTCCACCTTTACCTCCTCGGTGAGCTGGTAATTGCCCTCATAGGCCCCGTTCAGGTAGAGCTCGACAAAGAGAGAATGCGGCGCCCAGGGCATCAACGTGCTCGTCCCGCTGGGAGAAGGCGAGTCCGCAGGAGAGTTCAGATAGCCGTTGCCGATCGGGATTGCGTTCGCTAAGGCGGAGGCGGCCCAATCGCGGAGCAGAGTCTTGTCATCGTAATTGGCCAGCAGGATAAAGCTCTTACTCTTGTCGCAGACTTTCTTGCCCGAACTCGTGACATAGGGGCAAGTAAGGCCCATCGTGTTGAGTAGGTCGAGGCTGGTGTTCAATTTGACATGATAGGGCTTTTTCGGCATCGCGGATGTGCTGTTGCCATGCAAGTGGAATGTAGCCGTATTGTCGCTGTCGCTCCCATTCGGCAGATAGGACGTCTGGCCGTCGGCCGAGGTGATGGTGATGGTGCCGGGAACTTCCGTTGTTTTGTCTGCGATGGCCGCCCCGTTCGTATCAATGTTTACGATGGGCAGATTGATTTTGCTTGGATCCGGCGAATAAGAGGAGTTGCTCAAGGAGACGGTCAAGTTCATCGTGGAGCTGAGCAGGACAGGTCCTGCCATCCCCACAACGGTGACGACCTTCGTATCGCTATTCGGATCTGCCGCGCCTGCCGCAGGGAAGGCTTCTTGGTCCGCGGAGAGCGAGGCACTCAAACGAAGCGTTCCCGACTGGCCCGCGGCCAGCGTCAACGGAGTTTGCGGGGTGATTGTAATACCGGAGGGCAAGCCGATCAGGGCAATATTGAGAGGGCCGGTATAAGCGCCACCGCTGACGCTGACAGTGACGGGAACATTCACATCCCCTGGATGAATCGTGAGGGATCGTGGCGCTAGATTGATATTTTGAGCCATACTGACACTATTACAACCGGTTGTAGCGATTACAGCTGCAAGGAGAATTCCAGTCGCATAAGAGCGTGATAGGGCGAGAATATTGCACTTCATCCAGTTGCTCCGATCGGGGTATGCATGTCTACGGGTATTGACTAAGCGCTCCTCAATTTGTTCAAACCATGGCCCAACCGGAAGAGTCCATGACGTCGCAGCCTAGCGGCACCCCAACCAATTGCGCAGGGCACGCCGCTCGCAATAGGAGGCCCACGAATACCCCCTGGTGCCTGGTGCGCTGCTTTCCAGAACCGCCTCTAGTTTTCCCTTCAACCAGCAGCAAAGTTCCCAAAATACGCCCCCTTCCGAGTCCGCCGCCAGGCACCCCGGAGGAAAACCGGGGACGAAACCGCGACTGCAAACCGGGAAATCGGGGGCGGAAATCGGAGGACAGAATAGACGACTTCTGACTGGGCGGGGCGCGATATCTTAAGTCCCCCGCCGACCACGTTCTAGTACACGGGTACCCTCCAGAATTGAATCGATTTTGTACCCGGAGTCCTATTGTTCCCTGGACCTCTCCCAGATACACTCTCTCTTCAATCTGGAGGTATGCCTTGACTGGTTCCGAACGCCGCACAACGCAACGCTTCCAAATGCGGCTTCCGCTGACTGTCCGATGGACAACCGGCGCTGCCGTGGGGGAGACAACCACCCAATCTCGCGACGTCAGTTCGCGCGGAGTCTACTTCTTTCTTTCCAAGGACGTTCGCGAGGGCTCGCCCGTCGAAATTCTTCTGACTTTGCCCAACGAGATCACTTTGGCTGGTCCGGTACGCGTGCGGTGCCTCGGCCGCGTCCAGCGGACCGAGCCGCGCGACGAAGGCGCCATCGGCGTGGTCGCCGCGATCGAGCGCTACGAATTCCTCCGTGGCGACGAAGACTCGAAGTAGCTGAATCTGGCTGCCGCAGCGCGCCATTAACAACAGAATTTCTCACAGGTTTCTTGCTCGCTCACTGCGGAGGCGGGCAGGATAAGCCGGGGTCCCTCGGCCCCTCAGCGGAGTGCCCCGGCTCTTTTTTTACTTCCCCTGAAAAATAGCCCGAGCCCATCGGCTTCGCACAACGCGAAGACGCCCCAAAAAAACAAAAGCCCCGACCAAAGGTCAGGGCGCACATTTCTCCATTTGCAGACTACCACACCTTCCACCACGCCAGCTTTCCCCTCTGCCCTATCCGTGAACACCAACCTAATCCGCGGCGTCGGTGGCCGCCCAAACCTGTAGCCGCCGGTCTTCAGACCACGAGATCTTACCTGAAGTCACAGGCCTGCTCGCCGCAGGCAGACGGAGGTCTGCGCCACTGAGGTGCGCAAACGTCTTCGGAATCAAAGTGGGTCGAACTCCGTATATTCGGTACACCATGAGACGGGCGGGCCGGTTCAAGCGTCAGACAACCGTCAGGGAGAGAGGCATCATGAAAAAGGGCAAAAATTTACTACGGGGCTGGTTACTGGGGGCGCTTTGTCTAGGTGTGATTTCGCTGGTGGTGGGTACGCCCGCGCAAGCGCAGGGCGAAAAGCGCACGGTCTTCGCGCCGGACGATTTTCATTGGCAAGGGAACCTCAAGGCTGGGCAGACCCTGGAAGTGGTCAATACCAACGGAGAAATTGGCGCGAACCGCGCTTCCGGGGATGCCGCGCGGGTAGAAGGCAAGAGAGGCGACGGCGATGACGAACACGAACTTTTTATTGAGGTCGTCGAGTACCCGGATGGCGTCACGATTTGTGCCGTGTACGCGAAGGATAAGGCACCGGGGCGCTGCCACCGTGGCGGCGTGACATCGGAGTCCGGCAACTGGTGGCATGGGAATCGCGCCAAGATCAACTTTGACGTGCAAGTGCCGCACGGCGTGCGCTTCCATGCGCTGACGACCAATGGCGCGGTGCATTGCGTGAACCTGGAGAGCGTGGTCGAGGCAGCCACGACGAACGGCAATGTGGAAGTCTCGACCAGCGAGTGGGCTTCGGCGAGAACCACCAACGGTGGCGTGCGCGTGTCCATGGGCAATGCCAAGTGGAGCGGCGAGTTGGAGCTCATGACCACCAATGGCAGCGTGGACGTGACGCTGCCGCCTTCCGCGGAATTCAAGGTCGATGCCGCCACCACCAATGG
>JBARCY010000005.1:0-8653 GCA_049794595.1 Candidatus Acidiferrum sp. | reverse complement strand
GCAGTCCGAGCACTGCGGACTCGCTCAATAACTGGCGAACAATCCGCGCTCGCCCGGCGCCGAGCGTCGCCCGAACGGCAATCTCTCGCGCTCGAGAAGTCGCGCGCGTAAGAAGTAAGTTGGCGATATTGGCGCAGGCGATCAGCAGCACAAGCCCTACGGCGGCCAGCAGAACAAGCAGAGAAGCCCTAGCATCTCCGACGATATCCTGCTGGAGCGGGTTCATGCGGATCGTCCACCCGTTGTTCTCCGCGGGAAACTCTTTGGCGAGCCGCGCGCTTATGGCATCCAGCTCCGTCTGAGCCTGCTTCCTGGATACACCGGGTTTCAAGCGGCCGGTCACCGTGAGCCAGTGGCCTCCACGTCGCGGCATCCAGCTTCCGAAGAGCGGGTCCTGCACGAGCGGAATCCAGAGCTGCTCGCTTTCGGTAAGAAGAGGAAAGCGAAAGGCCGCAGGCATGATCCCGACTACCGTGAAAGAACGTTTGTCCAGGTCGATGGAGCTTCCGATAATGTTTGGATCCGCTCCCAGCACGCCCCGCCAAAGGTTTTCGCTTAGGATGACGACAGGCGCCGCGCCCGGTTTGCCGTCGTCCGAATAAAATACACGCCCGGCAAGCGGTTTCTCGCCGAAAACCGAGAAGAGCTCGGGAGTTACGACCGAGGTGTTCACGACCGTAGGCTCACCACGGCCCGTCAACGCGAGCTGATGATGCTGATTTCCCGCGAATTCACTAAAAACGTGATTCTGCTCGCGCAGCTCCTTAAAATTTGGATACGACCAGCCATCCACCGCAACACCCTCTTGTGGCTGTGCCTGAAACACATTGAAGAGTTGGTCTGGCTGCGCGTAAGGCAGCGGCTTCAAGAGCACCGCATAGACAACACTGAAAATGGCCGTGTTGGCGCCAATGCCGAGAGCGAGTGTGAGCACAGCGACGGCCGTGAAGCCGGGATTCTTGCGCAGTGTGCGGAATGCAAAACGCACATCTTGCAAGAGTGTCTCGATGAATGGCAATCCACGAAGCTCGCGGTTGGTATCCTTGAGTTGGGTGTTCCCTCCCAGCCGGATTCGAGCAACGCGTCGCGCTTCTTCCGGCCTCATGCCGCGGCGTACATTTTCTTCGGTAAGCAAATCGAGATGAGTCTCAAGCTCCCGCTCGAAGTCTCGATCAACCTGGCGGGCAGAGAGTAGCGTCCGAGCCCGCGAAGCAAGCGTTCTTATCCAGGCAAACATGGCGCTATCCTCGCTCCGCAATGCGTAGAACGCGACCAATTACCCCGGAAATGCGTTCCCAATTCCGCGCTTCGGCGGAAAGCCGCTTACGTCCGGTTTTTGTAATGGAATAAAATTTGGCTTTTCTGTTGTTGTCCGAGATGCCCCAGGCGCCCGAAATCCAGCCCTTTTGCATGAGGCGAACCAGCGAGGCATAAATTGTGCCTTGATTAATCTGCAAAGCTTCTTCGCTGATTTGTTCGATGCGGCGCGCAATTCCGTAACCGTGCAACGGTCCCATGGATGCCAGCGTCTTCAAAACCATCAAATCAAGAGTGCCCTGAAGTATTTCTGATTTCTCGCCCGCCATGCGACCTCCTGTGGACTGCCCACATGAGCATCGCAAAAGACCTGTGGGATGTCAACAGGAAATGATTCCTCCTCGGGAGTGATCCGGTTGCCAGACGGCGCGGAAGGTTCCGGAGTGGAACCCGTTCCCGTTTATCAGTGCACGTAGAATCCCGTTTTGGATAGGACTACGTAGTCTCGGTTCTTCTTGCCGAAGGAGGAGCTCAGCCGCACGTCGAGTTTGTGGGGCTTGCCGAGCGCCGCCGACGCGTTCGTATAATAGCCGAGCGTGTAGCGCGTTTTGATCCGCTCGATCAGCGCCCGAAAAACCGTATCCAGATGAGCCACGTCCTGGACGTTGAAAATCTCTCCGCCCGTCTCGTCGGTAACTTTGCGAATATTGACGAGGCCGGGAATCATGCTTGCGGCGAAAAGTGTTTGCGGCGGATTGTAGCCGGGAATTTTCAGATTGTAGAGCACCGCATCGGCCGCGATGGCTTCGGTGACGATATCGCGTGTTCCTTGTCCGCCCGCATCAGTGCCGACGTCATCGCTGATCAGGATGATGACACGCCGGCCTTTCGGCGGAAGCTTGAGCAGATACTGCGAAGCCAGAAAAATCCCGTCGTTGATATTTGTGGCGCCGCCGGCGTGGAAGGAATTGATCTGCTCGGCAATCTGTTTTTTGTCGGTCGTAAACGGCACGCGCAGTTGCGCCTCTGTCGAAAACGTAAAAAGCGCAACCTCGTCATCCGATTTAAGGGCCGCGAGAGCCGTGTTCGCCGCATCACGCAACGGACCCAAAAATGGCCCAATCGAATCGCTCAAGTCCAGCACCAGCGCCACGTTGATAGGCAGAGCGTCGCGGCTAAAGACATCGATTTTTTGAGCAACTCCATCTTCGCGTACTTCGAAATCTTCTTTTTTCAAGTCCGCCATGATTTGCCCGGACTTGGTTTTTACGGTGGCATCCAGCAGAACGAGGTTCACCCCGACGCGAATGACACTTTGGTCTTGCGACTGGTCCTGCGCGTGTAAAGGGGACTCGAAAACGACAGGAAGCAACACGAATGCGATGAAAAGGATCTGACCCGCTAGGCGCCCCGTGCTTCGGCAGAGATTAAATCGTGCCATTCATCCATACTACGCCAGCCCCTTCGCCGGTCAACTCCAGCCAAAAGAAAGCTCGGAATAACCTTTGTCGTCGCCGATCGGCGGGGAAGAATAGATAACTGGGTCTCTGGCGCCAGACATCTTCAGCGCTTTCTTGAAGAATCCGATAATCGTGAATCCCTTAATCTGCTTCAAGAGGGTCTGGACGGGCGGCGATAGGTCACGCCGCACCTGTAGAGCTTGTCCTTGGTGACTTCGACCACCCAGGCGATTTCCGCCGGCACAAAAATAGCATTGCCGCCAGGGGAATACGGGACGGCCACTTCGATGTCGGTCCGCACAAAGTATTGCTTCCGGCTCTTAAAGCAAATCCCGCCCTTGGACATGTCCTCGCAGGTGACAACATCGTCGAGAAAGCCGGATCTGCGCACGCACGCTTTGTAGCTGACCTTGGTACGCGAATGTTTGCGCCGGTTTTCTGGTTGAATCGGAGATACGACGATAGGCGGTGGCGCCGGCGCCGCCACAACTGGCTCCTCGTCGGGAGTCCACGATGCACTCGATCTTTCGAAACTTGTGGCTTCCACGAACGAAGACACGTTGGCGTCTCGCCCCGCATGGACCAGAATGGGCTGCTCTTCCGTCGTTTCCGTCGGAGCCTCGACGGCTCGTTTCCAGAGCGTAGAATCACCGCACTCTTTGCAATAACGGACAATGCTCTCGTTGATGAGAAAGACGTCCGACTCCACGTCACTCTGCTGCACAGTTTCGCGCTGTTTGCAGTTGCCGCACTCGAGAAGCACACTGCGAGCAAGCTTCTCGGCTTCAGAAACAGGAGCGAAATCGATGCCCCAAAAATCGATCATCGAGGGATCCACAAAGGCCACGCCGTAGGTATAAATCTCGCCTTCGGAGCCGATGCGCCCAACCACGCGCACGACGGCCTCCTTATTCGTATCCAGATAACGAATGATGATTTCTTGCTCAGCGGACAGTTTGTAGGTTGAAATAATCCCGGCGCCGTGGCGACTGAGCAGCACCGTTTTCGTCATTTCCGAAAAGCCCCTGCCATCCATGTCGCTTCCAGTCAAAAGGATAGCCAACTCCTTCGGAATGCGACTGCTACGGCGCAGGTGCTCGTAGGACATTTTGTAAACTCTTCGAGGGAAGCACAACTACCAGCAAGGTTAACCGGAAGCGTGCCACCTCGGCACAGAAATTGGGCCTATTGTTCCACCGTCGCAAGGGGCGCCGATCTAACCGCAGGATTCGGCCGTCTTCGCCACTCAAAAAAATGAGCCTGCCCTACCTCAAGAAAAGGGAACCAAAAGCCAAATCGTTCGTCTACTTGAGAGACAGGTGTCTGACCCAAACCCTCGCGTTGAGGAGAACTGCGTGAGAAACCTCTGGCGTGACTTGCACTTCGGCTTGCGGCTCCTTTGGAAAAACCCTGTTTTTACCTCGGTTGCCGTGCTGGCCCTGGCTCTGGGCATCGGCGCGAACACCGCGATCTTCAGTGTGGTCTACGCCACCTTGCTAGCTCCTCTGCCTTACCGTCAGCCCGACCGCATCGTCATGATTTGGTCCAAGGTCGGCGGCAACCGCAATGTTACGGCCGCCGGAGACTACCTGGAATGGAAGCGCCAAAGCACCGCCTTTGAATCCGTGGCGGCATTTACGGGCGGGCAGATGAGCCTGACCATCTCCGGCCAGCCTGAGCAGGTCAATTCGGAGCCTAGCACTCCGGGTTTCCTCGAGGTGCTTGGCCAGCCGCTGCTGCTCGGGCGCGACTTCTTGCCCGAGGAAGGGCAGGTCGGCAAAAACCACGAGGTCATTCTTACCTATAAACTGTGGAAGAACCGTTTCGGCGCCGACCGCGAGATCATCGGCAAGCAAGTTCGCATGGATGGCGCCCCCTACACTGTGGTTGGCGTCCTAGCCCCCGGGGCGACCGACCGCGTGCAAAGCGAACTGTATGTCCCGTTGGCGTTCAAGCCGGATCAGATCAATCACGAGTTCCATTGGCTGCTTGTCATGGCTCGCTTGAAGCCCGGCGTGTCCGTGGCACAAGCCAACGCCGATATGGACTCCGTGACCAAGCATATCGCCGAGGTCTATCCAAAATCGAACCAGGGCTGGGGCGCAAGCGTCGAGCCTTTACAGAATGACTTTCTGAGCCGCGACACGCAGCGAGCCCTCTGGATGCTGCTTGGAGCGGTAGGCTTCGTACTGCTAATAGCCTGTGCCAACGTCGCCAACCTTCTCCTTGCTCGCGGTACCGTGCGTCAAAGAGAAATTGCTGTTCGCTCTTCGCTTGGCGCAACGCGTGGCCAACTCTTCAGCCAATTCCTCACGGAGAGTCTGGCCTTGGCCGGCATCGGAGGTGCACTGGGCATCGGTTTGGCATGGGGCTTCCTAAAAGTCATCATTGCCTTAATGCCGCCGTTCACCTTGCCTTCAGAAGCTGACGTCAGGCTGAATGTGCCGGTGCTACTCTTCACTCTTGGGGCTACCATGCTTGCCGGCGTGCTATTCGGTTGTGCGCCGGCAGTGCAGGCTGTGCGATTGAATCTCAACGAGACATTGAAGGAAGGCGGCCGCACGGGATTTAGTGTCGGGCGGCACAGAGCGCGCCACGCTTTGGTTCTGGCTGAGTTTGCCCTGGCGCTTACACTCTTAGCGGCTGCCGGACTCGCCGTGCATAGCTTTTGGAACATCACTCACGTGGACATGGGCTTCCGGACGGGCCACCTCCTCACATTCGATCTCCCAATGCCCGCCGACCGCCTGAAAACACCTGAGCAGATCACATTGTTTTACCAGCAATTGATTGAGCGCGTGCAGGCGCTGCCAGGAGTCACTTCGGCTTCGGTGTCCACAGGCATGCCGGTGGAAGGTACGAATTTCGGGATGCCGTTTGAAATAGTCGGCAAACCGGTTGCCGATCGTTCGCAGCGCCCCGGGGCGGGTTTCAACCAGGTCACGCCCGGTTTTTTCACAACCTTTGGGATCCGCATGGCTCGCGGCCGGAATTTTACGGAAGCGGATGTCGCCGGAGGCCTGCCTGTTGCGGTGGTGAACTCCACATTCGTGAAGCGTTATTTTCCAAACGTCGATCCATTGACGCAGCGCATTTCCGTTGAACAGCTCATCCCGGGAGTAACGAACCTCGGGCCGCCTATCGATTGGCAGATCGTCGGTGTGTATGAAAATGTGCGCAACGGCGGCCCGAAGGGTAACGGATTTCCCGAGATTGATGTGCCATTCGCACAGAGCCCTTGGCCTTCCGACTCGATGGCCGTGCGCACTGCGGGAAATCCTGAAGGAGTGACCAAAAGCATCGCCGCGGTAATTCACTCCTCAGATCCCGATTTGCCCATGGCCGATGTTAAGACCATGGACCAGCTTCTTCACGAATCGATGGGTGGAGATCGGTTCGGTGCCGTTTTGTTCGGGAGCTTTGCAGTGATCGCTCTTTGTCTGGCGACCTTCGGAATCTACGGCGTGATGTCCTTTGGAGTCGCGCAGCGCACTCACGAAATTGGACTGCGCATGGCGCTGGAGAGTCTCAAGTGCTGGGCCTGATTCTGAAGGAAGGGATGACTCTTGGATTCATTGGCCTTCTTATCGGATTTGCCGGTTCTTACGGGGCCGGTCGCCTCATGCGCGGAATGTTGTATGGCATTGGCACGCTCGATCCCGTCGCATTCAGCGCAGTGGCTGCGCTGCTTATGTTATCGGCGTTGTTGGCCTGCTACATTCCCGCGCGCCGAGCGACACACGTCGACCCCATGACTGCATTACGCCAAGACTGAAGCGTATTTGCACAAGGCCAGAGACGGAATCGCGAGCA
Source organism: Candidatus Acidiferrum sp. (assembly GCA_049794595.1). GTDB lineage: Bacteria > Acidobacteriota > Terriglobia > Acidiferrales > UBA7541 > Acidiferrum. The sequence continues at coordinate 2,123 of JBARCY010000005.1, read as the reverse complement.
CATCCTCGGCAATCCGTGAGTCATCCGAGATTAGTTTTTGAAGCGCATTTTCTACTTGCTCTTGCGACAAGAGGGCATTACTCGTAGCGCAGGGCGACAAGTGGATCGATGCGCGTGGCGCGGCGTGCGGGGAGCCAGGATGCGAAGAGCACCAGCCCCGCCAACAGGATGATGCCGAGTCCGAAAGACATTCCATCCAGCGCGCTCACTTCAAACAGCATTGAGGACATCAGGCGCGTCAGGATGACAGCCCCTACGACCCCCGCCAGGATGCCGAACGCGGCGAGCCGGGCGCCCTGCCGTAGCACCATTGAGAGGACATCGTGACTCGAGGCGCCGAGCGCAATGCGGATGCCGATTTCCTGGCGCCGCTGCGTGACGAGATAGGAGATGACTCCGTAGATGCCGAGTCCCGCAAGCCCCAGCGCCAGCGCGGCGAAGAACGCGATCAGCATGACGGAAAGGCGGCGAGAGGACGTATTTTCCGCCACAATCGCTTCAAGAGGCCGAACGTCAAAAACCGGGATGTTCGGATCGAGGGATTGCGCGGCCGAACGGATGCCTGGTAGCAACGCCGCGGGACCAGATGTGGAACGAACGACAAGCGATCCGCCATAGGCTGGGCTCTGAGCGTTGGGCTCATAAAACTCGACGCGCGAGGGCTGGTCGACGCCGTAATTTTTTACGTGACCGACGACGCCCACAACGGTGATCCAGTTAATCGGGGTGCCAGGATCGGGTTGACCATCCACGTTGATGCGTTTGCCGAGAGGGTCCTCATTGGGAAAGTTTTGCTGAGCAAAAGCTTCATCGATGATGCACACATGCTGGCTATTTTCGTTGTCGTGAGCGTCGAAAAAACGGCCATGAATCAGCCGGATGCCCATGGCCTGCATCGCGCCCGGAGAAACACGAGCCATATCTGTCGAGGGATATTGCCCCGGAGGAGGCGCGGGCTGGCCTTCGATGCGGTAAGAGGATTGCCAGCCACCCAAAAGCGGATTCTTGAAACCGACGGCTTCCACGCCAGGAAGAGATTGAACTTTGGCGACCAGTTGATCCACGAACAAACGGCGCTTTGCAGCGTCAACGTAAGCGGTTTCTGGAAATGTGAATCGCGCGGTCAGCACATGCGCAGGCCTGAATCCCGAGTTCGCCTCCAGCACTTTCCAAAGGCTTTTCGTCATCAGGCCGGCGCCGACAAGAAGAACCAGCGAGATGGCGACCTCGGCAATCACCAGGGCGTCACGCAGCCCCTTGCGATGCGCGCCGGCGCTTCCCGTACGCCCACCTTCTTTTAAGGCATCGTGAACATCGGTGCGAGCGGTCTGAAGAGCCGGAAATATTCCAAAGAGAACGCCGGTAAGGATAGAGATGACGAGCGAAAAAAGAAGGACCGAGCGATCCAGGGAGACTTCGGCAATCCGCGGAATGTCGGCAGGCGCAACGCGCATCAGGCCGACGGTGACCCACACCGCCAGAAAGAGGCCGAGAACGCCGCCAATCAGGGAAAGCAGAAGACTTTCCGTCAGCATCTGGCGCACCAGCCGCGAACGATCGGCTCCCAGCGCCATTCGGACGGCGAGCTCGCGATAACGGTCCGTTGCGCGGGCCAGCTGAAGATTCGCTATATTGGCGCAAGCAATGAGAAGCACAAAACCGACGGCGGCCATGAGGACGATTAGGGAGGGCCGAACGTCTTCGACGACGGCACCGAGCAACGGTTTGACGACCACGCTGTCCTTGCCGTTGCTTGCCGGAAACTGCTGATCGAGACGCTGGGCGATGCTCTTCATCTCCTGTTGCGCTTGCGCGATAGTCACTCCGGGTTTCATACGCGCGTAAGCGTAGATGCCGGGATGCTCGCCGCGATTGGCCTCGCCGCCAAGTTTATCTTCGAGGCGCCAAAGCGAAGTGAAAAGATCGGTTTGGCGCATGCTCTCGTGCATGCGAGAGGACAAAACTCCGATGACGGTGAATGATTCGCCATCCAGCACTAGTGTGCTGTCCCATAAATAAGTGGCAATAGTATTGCTGGGAATATAGGCATCTTCCGTGCAGAATGGGGGTGCTTATGGCAATGGGACGACCGAAGGCGGCGTTGATTTTGAGTGCGCAACAGC
>JBARCY010000004.1:0-3377 GCA_049794595.1 Candidatus Acidiferrum sp. | reverse complement strand
AGGCAAACGCGGCGAGAGTTTCATCGAGGTTTTTCTGGCGCTTCTCGGGCGGCGTATTCAGCACGTCGAAAAGACCCGCGAGGTGCAGGCCGAGGTCGGAGCCGTCCTCGGCGGTGCGATTCAGCAGATAAAGCCTAAAGGATTCGCGCTCGAAAATGCCGGTGTCTTCCCCGAAGAGGCAGAAAAGGATGCGAACGAGAAAGCGTTCGAGCCTGTGCCCGGAGTAGCCGCCGGCTTCGAGCGTATCGTGAAGGCGGCCCATGATTTCGACGGCCTCGATATTGATGGGGTCTTGTTCCGCGAACTTGTGCTGCTTGTAGCCGGGAATGAAGGCAAACTCATGAATGTGCTCGTGAAATTCAGGTAGGGAAAATTCCTTGGTCTCCACGCGCCGGTTGTTGAAAACCGGCAATTCGCGCTGGTCTTCCGGCTCAAGGTCGTGCAGAGCGATGCGGGCAAAATCGGAAACGATGACGTAGCGGGGAATTTCCTTGGTGCGGCCTTCTCGCGCGAGGTCTTGAATGTAGCGGAAAGCCTGCGATTCCGCTTTGCCGAGGTCTTTGCCAAGCGTCTTGTGCTCGATGAGCACGATGCCGGGCCAGAACAGGTCGATGTATCCGTATTCGCCGGAGATCCTCTTTACGGGCTCTTCAAAGCTGGCGACGGCGCGCCGCTGGATGCCGACCACGTTGAAGAATTCATTCCAGAAAGTTTGTTTCTCCGCTCGTTCGCTCCTGACGCCGGTCCATTCCTTGGAAAAGGCGATCGCGCGATGGCGGATTTCGTTCCAGGACAGAGGCACGGATGCATGATAACAAAGCGGGAGAGCGTTCGACCGCGGAGTTCTCAAGTCTTACCGGGCTGCAACGAGACCTCTCACCGGAGCAGGCGAGGTCCCGCAAAATTAGGGCACTATCGTTCGGACCCAAGAATCGGTTTTTTCCAATGGAACTTTTCGGCTCCTCAGACGTCTATGTATGGTGAGGTCTGATTATGGCCAAGCCTGACTCCTTGCAGGGCTCGATGGATTTGCTTGTCTTGAAAATACTTTCGCGGAGGCCGGGATTGCACGGCTACGCGATTATGTCCGCCATCCAGGACATTTCCGGCGAAGTGCTGCGCGTGGAGGAAGGGTCGCTGTATCCGGCGCTGCACCGGATGGAAGAAGCTGGGTGGATTCGGGCGGAATGGATAACGAAGGATACGGGTCGGCGGGCGCGGCTTTACCAGTTGACGGCGGCGGGGAAGAAACAGCTTGGAACGGCCGAATCGCGATGGCAGGCGGTAACCTTGGCGGTCAATCGCGTCTTGAGGGAGGCTTGATATGTCGGTACGGTCGCGCCTCGTCAACGTGTTTCGAGGCAATCATTTAAACCGCGAAATCGACGAAGAGCTGGAATCGCACATTGCAGAAGCGATCGCGCAGGGGCGCGACGCTGGCGAAGCGCGCAGGGCGTTCGGCTCGGCGCTGCGGCACCGCGAAGGGAGCCGCGACGTCCGGCTGATCGCATGGCTGGAATCGTTGCGCGCGGACGCAATCTTCGGCTGGCGGCAGCTCATGAAGACCAAGGTCACTTCGATTGCAGCCATTTTGTCGCTCGCGCTGGCTATCGGAGCTTGCACATCGGCATTTCGATTGATTGATGCATTGCTGCTGCGGCCTTTGCCCGTGTCGCATCCCGAGCGGCTTTACGATTTGGCGAGGCAAGGCATGGGGCCCGAAGGGAAACCTCAGACATTCGATGGCTGGGCTTATCCCGATTTCCAACTGATGCGCGCAGCGGTTGCGAAGCAGGCGGAATTGATCGCTCTATCGTACGCGCAGCCGGTAGACCTAACGTACAAATCGGACGAAGACATGGAGCGAGCGTGTCTGCAGTACGTTTCAGGCTGGATGTTCTCGACGCTCGGGGTGCGGCCGGCATTGGGGCGAGTATTTACAGAGAACGACGATCTCAAACCAGGCGGGCATCCTTACGCGGTGCTGTCTAACGACTACTGGACGCATCGCTTTGGGCAGGATCCCAACGTAATCGGCCGCACCTTTCGGATGGGCAACGAGCTGTACGAAATTGCTGGTGTTGCCGAGGCGCCGTTTACCGGTACGGAGCCCGGCACGATGGTCGATATTTTCGTGCCCACGATGATGAATTCTGGGGTCACACACAAAGACTCGACGTGGCACCGGACGCTGGCGATGGTAAAGCCGGGCGTGGCGCTCGAACCCATGCGGCAGAAACTAGAAACAACTTCGCGAGCCTTCGAAGAGGAACGAGCCAAGGGTTTTCTGGGAATGTCCAAAAAAGAAATCGATAATTTTTTGAATCAGAAGGTTTTGCTCGAGCCGGCAGCTTCCGGCGTTTCTGATCTGCAATCGGAGACGCGCCGGCCGCTGACGATTTTGGGAGTGCTGGTGGGACTGGTATTGCTGATCGCTTGCGCGAACGTGGCGAACCTCATGACGGCACAGGCTTCGGCGCGGGCGCGCGAAATGGCGGTTCGAGTCTCTATCGGCGGTGGACGATGGCGGCTGGTTCAGCTGGTGCTGGTGCAGAGCGCGTGGCTCGCGCTGCTGGCGGCCGTCATCGGCGGAGTGTTTGCGTGGTGGTCCGGGCCGTTTGTGGTGAGCATGATCAATCCACCGGACAATCCGGCGCGCCTCGTGCTGCCGGCGGATTGGCAGGTGCTGGTGTTTGGCATGGCACTGGCGCTTGGCGTGACTTTGCTTTTTGGGCTGGCGCCCGCGGTGCGGGCTTCGTCCGTAAATCCGGTGAGTGCGCTGAAGGGCGGAGAAGATCCGCATTCGAAGAGGCGGCTAATGCAGGCGCTGGTTGCGGTACAAGTGGCGTTCTGTTTTCTGGTGCTTTTCATCGCAGGACTTTTCGTCACCACTTTCAAACGCTTGTCAAATTTGCCCACTGGTTTTTCCGCGGAGCGGCTGCTCGTTCTCGATGTGGTTGCAAAGCAACCTCAGCCGGTAGAGTTCTGGGATCAGTTGGCCAATCACCTCCGGTGGGTGCAGGGAGTGCAGATGGTCGCGCTGGCGGATCAGCCGCTGCTCGGCGGAAGCAGCTGGAACAACTTTATTTCGGTGAATGGGGCGCCTCCCAATGGGATCCTGGCCTACATGCGGAGCATCTCGCCTGGCTGGCTGGATACGATGAAAATTCAGTTGATCGACGGCAGAGACTTTCGGCCGGGAGACATGCGGCCGGGAGCGGCCATCGTCAACCAATCTTTCGCGAAAACGTACTTCGATGGCCTGGACCCTGTGGGAAAAGCGGTTGACCTCAGCATGGACGAAGGTGTGCGGTTGCGCTATCAAATCGTCGGATTGGTTGGGGATGTCCGATACAAGGACTTGCGCGAACCGATCT
>JBARCY010000003.1:0-12894 GCA_049794595.1 Candidatus Acidiferrum sp. | reverse complement strand
CCGCCCGGAGTTGTCACCCTCAGCCCCAGCGGTTCCCCTCTTCCCAGTCCTAACCCGCCCGGAGTTGTCACCCTCAGCGCCAGCGGTTCCCCTCTTCCCATTCCTAACCCGCCCGGATTGTTGGTGTAAACGGCGAAAATCATCAACGCTCCGCAACTCTCCCGCGGTCGGGCAGCGAGTTGCGGAGCGTCCTATCCAGAGGGAAGTCCGATCCCCGCTTCGCACTCTCGGGCTAAAGCGCGGTAACGCATTGATTCGCAGCCTGGGAGTTCTTGCATTCCTCCTTGATCTCAGGGGCAGTCCCCATCCTACGAAGGGAATAGTCCTGCGAACATATGGTCGTGCGCCCGGCCGTCGTAACGAGAACGCTCAACCATTACTCGCGTAACTAGCCTGTTTACCGGCAAGTCAAGACATGCTACCTTCTAAACTGATGAGTGGCATGTCCCTCTCCGTGGAGTTCATTTGGGCGTGGAGCGTGTTCGTCCAATTGATCGTGCTGACTCTACTAATCTTGAAGGGGAATTCGCGGAGAGTGCCATTTTTTACAGCCTACACGGTTCTCAACATTTGTCAGGCCGGTTTTCTCCTGATGTTGTATCTCGTTCCGGGGATTAGTTCTGCTGCGATGATCTCGCTCGCCTGGGCGTCGGAATGCATCACTCTTCTCGCGCAAGCACTGGCGACCACTGAGATTCTGGGCATCACTCTCGAGCCGTACCCGGGCATTTGGGGGCTTGGATGGCGAGCTCTCGCCTCCATATCAGCGTTCGTCGTGATTGTTGTGGCGATGACAAGCCGGGGCCGTAGTGCTGGAGAACGTTTATTCGAACTCAATCGCGGCTATCATCTTACTTTTGCCACAGCTGTTATTGTCTGCCTGCTCCTGGTGCGTTACTACTCCGTTCGGGTTCCCGCCCCCTACAAAATGATTCTCGGCGGATTTTGTCTTAATTCCTGTGTTGAAGTTCTGATCTACACCATCATTCAAGCCCTTTTCCACGAGGGCTTTGCAGTCCACCAGGCGATGTGGCAATTCCTGACAACGCTCTCGTTTGTCGCTGTTTTGGTCATTTGGGTGGTGGCCGTGAGTAAACCGTTTCCCGCCGATGACCGGCAGGTTGCCTCGCTCTTAGGTTCTGAATATCAGCGGCTCTCTCCCGAAATCAATGAGCATTTGCGTTTGCTTAATGAAAAGCTCATGCGGCTCTGGAAACTGGAGGCACGTTCACATTGAACCTTTCTCTTCTGCTTCTAACTGGTTTTGCAGCGCTTCTCTTGATTCTTCTGATGGGGGTACTTCGCGATCCGCGGAGGCTCGAAAATCCCGATGCTGGCCTCGGCTTCCAAGATGAACCAGAGCGGCGTCATGTCACCTACTTCTCGCAATTGCGGCAGGCTATGGCTACGGAAGACTTTGTCTTTCTTGCCTCCCGAAATTTGCGCGGATTGACCCGCAGAGTGCGTAGAGAGCGCCGAAGGATTGCATTAGGCTATCTAGCCTGCCTGCGCGGTGACTTCCTGCGATTGTGGCGCTTGGCGCGCGTGATTGCCTCGATGTCGCCACAAGTGGGCGTGGCGCAAGAATTTGCCCGGCTCCGCCTCGGTCTGACCTTCTCCTTGCACTATGAAATGGTCCGCGTCAAATTCATGCTCGGGTTCGCTCCTCTTCCCGAGCTAGGTTCCCTAAGCGAGGCTGTCAGCAAACTGACTGTCCGGCTGGAAACGGCGATGAAGGACCTTGGCGAGCGCACGGCTTTGGCAGCCACGCTGGCCTCATCTCTTGACGGGCGAGATCTGAACACTCCCTAGCGCTCCATCCACTGCGGCCAATAGCTCCGCCGACTTAAACGGCTTCTGGAGAATGTGATGGCCGTTATCCGACGCTCCATCCGGGATCCGCCCCAACGGCGCAACCGCACGCATCCAAACGCATCGCCTCGCCAATGCCGGCCTGCGCGCCTGGATCCAGTCATGAAGAATGTTTCGTCCCAGAGTGCCGGAAAGATCTATATCCGCCACAACCAAATCGAATTCCTCTTTCTCAAGAAGCGCCATGGCATCTGCAGCGCTGTTGGCGGTCTCGACTTCATGCTCACGCTCGCGCAAGATCGCTCTGGTCGTCTCTACCACGGACTCATCCTGATCGATCAATAAAATTCGGCCGCCCCTTGCCTGTTCAAGTGCCTGGCCAGACTCGGGATCCTTACTCGGCTTTGTCGATTTCGCGATCTGGTAAGGCACTTCGATCAGGAATGACGCTCCTCGCGGCGGGACATTTCGCACGGTGATTGTTCCGCCATGCTCTGTGATAATCCCATAGCAGATGCTCAGACCCAGCCCAGTTCCCTTGCCGACCGGTTTCGTCGTGTAGAAAGGATCGAACACCTTCGACGCATCTTTCACCCCCGGCCCGCTGTCGGTAAACTCGATGTATAGTTTGTCCTTCTGCGCCCCAGTGCGCACCCAGAGATCCCCCTCGTTGGAATGCTCCAGCATCGCGTCCACCGCGTTGTTGACTAGATTGAGGAACACTTGTTGCAACTGGTGTGGATCCGCCGAGGTCAATGGCAGGTCTGCTGCAAGCTCCAGATGTACGCGAATATGATTCATTCGCAAGTCATAATCTCGCAGTGCGAGCGTCTCCTCCAAAATCAAATTGAGCTGCACCGGCACGCGCTCCGGTTTGTGTTGCCGTGCGAAGCTCAACAAGTTCTGCACAATCCGGTGCGTCCGCTGCGCCTGCTTGTAGAGCTTTTCCGAATACTCTAGCCCTTGCGGTCCCATCTGCCCGCTGGAGGTCAACAATTGGCTGTAGCCAAGAATCGCCGTCAGCGGATTATTCAGCTCGTGGGCCACTCCGGAAATCAATTGCCCCACCGCGGCCATTTTCTCGCTGTGCAACAACTGCTCCTGCGTTCGACGAAGGTTCTCGTACGCCTGCCGGGCCTCTTCGTAGAGTGTCGTGCGTTCAATGGCGCTCGAAAGCTGGCTGCCAACCGCGATCAACAAGTTGATGTCGGCCGGCGAAAACTCTTTCGGCGTGCGGCTTCCAACCGTCAGCCCTCCGATCACTCTGTCCTTCGACCAAAGCACCACGATATAGGCGGACACCAGTTCTTCTTTCCTCTGCGCCTCCCGGAATATCGCCGGCAACGCCAACCCCTGGGCCGATAGAAACGTCGCGTGCACCGCCTGGATATGCTGCAGCAGTTCCGGCTTCAAAGTGACCGCGGGAAAATTCTTGGCATACTCAGAGCGATGCCCCACCGCCGCCACGCGCCGGATCTGCGTCCCCGCATCATCGAACAGGTATAGCGCGCAGGCATCCAAGCTGAACAAATCGGCCATCTGCCGCAGCGTCCGGTGAAGCGAATCGCCCAAGTCCAGCGATTCCATCAATGATTGTCCGATCGAGTTCAATACCAACAGCTCGCGGTTTCGCCGCCGGATTTCCTGCTCCGCCCGTTTTCTCTCCGTTATATCCAGCAGAAAACCCTGATAGGCGGTGACATTCCCGACCAGATCTTTCACAGCGATGGACGACTCCAGCACCGTCCGAATCTCCCCGTCCTTGCGCTTCATCTCGAACTCAAAATCCGCCACCGCCCCGTGTTCCTGCAGCAACTTCTTCAACCGCTCGCGGTCTCCCGGATTCGCATACATCGCGCCAGGAATATCCGCCCCCAGCAATTCCTCCCGCTTCTCATATCCTGTCATTCGCAACATCGCATCGTTGAAGTCCAGAAATCGTCCTTGCGGCGTGGAAATAAAAACGCCTTCCTGCACGCTCGACACCAGCGTCCGGTATTTCTCCTCCGCGCGCTTTCTCTCCGTGATGTCCTTCAGGACGTGCACCGTCCCCAGCAGGTTTCCGGCCGGATCGGTAAACGTCGAGTTCGACGCAAGAAAATACCCTTGCAGCCACGGGTCCGGTTCATCCCCTTCTCCAGCGACTCCCTCGCAATACGGGCACTTCTCATAACTAAGATTCTTCTTTGCGAGCAGTTCCACCACGGCCCGCCCCCCGAGCGCATGCGAATCTCTGCTCAGCAAGTGCCCCAACCGCAAATTGCACCGGAGGATGCGTCCTTGCTGGTCGTGCACCAATATTGGGTCGCCAATGGAATCGAACGTGTACGCCCACTGCTGCTGCACCGTCGCCACTTGTTCGAACAGCCGCAGATTTTGCAGTGTCAATCCCAGCAAGTTGCTGATGTTGAGAAGGTACGAAATCTCATCCGCCTGAAACTGTTCGCTTTGCGCCGAGCCTATCGCGATCACTCCAAGCGGTCCATCTTTTCCAGGTAGCGCCATCGTGACGATATTCCCGATGCCGCTCTCCGCCATTCGTTGCCGCACCCCCGCGTCGGGCTCGTCTTCCAGTCTCAGGAACTCGCAATCCTTCTGCAAGACTTGCTGAGACCATGGCGCTTTCGCAGGTAATTTCCTATATTTTTCTTGGAACTCCCCGCTAAAGCCCACCGAAGCATGCAAAACCAACCGGGCCTTATCTCCTTCGCCCTCCAGCAGCCGGACTAATCCGTGCGTCGCCCCCAGGCTCTTCACCAGATCCGCGAGCACTCGGTCCAACACTTCCTGCACCGACAGCGTTTGCATGCTCGCCGTTGTCAGCAGCGTCAGTCGCCGCAGTTTCTCGTTCAGCTCTACCGTCCGCGACCGCGCTCCTTCCAATACCACCACCACCATGGCGATTCCCAGCGCCACGCCCAGCAAATGGTCGAATGCTACCCGCAGCAGAAAATACGGCTGCTGCGTCCACAGATGTCGGTCCATTCCATGCAATCCGTTCAACAGGAAAATGCCCCCGAGCAATCGCACCCCGTGGCCGCCTTGCGCCTTCGGCGATCTCCACAGCACCATCCCAGCCCACAGGCATATCGCGCTCGTCAGCAACGCCGTTTCCCATCGCACGTTTCCGAAACTCTGCTCCACGCTACGCTGGAAGTAAAACACGGCGAGCAGCACGACTCCCGCAAGCGGTAGAACCGGCCAACCGCGCTTCCCCGCGCTCGTCGTATATCGCGCGACCGCAGCGGAGAACAGCAGCAGCGCCGCCACTTGTCCCATCACCACGGTCAGCCACAACTGCGGAAGATTACGGCTCAACATCGCGATTTCGCACAGCGAGGCCAGCGTAAAGCAGGACCAGCCCACAACCCAAAATCGGAAATACCTATTGATCGGATCTCGCCGGAAAATGAGGAACAGCACCAGCAGGACGATGAACGCCGACGCCTCGAAGAAAGCTATCCCGAGCAGGCCCTGGTTTGCCGACACGATGCGCTGCCTCCCGGTCTGAATCGCCGTCCCCGCGATGCAAGATTCCCTGAGTCTCCTGCCGCGGACGGCACAAAGCCAACTCTGGAGCTTCCTTCGACGCTAACATGCTATTTTCTTAATGGGCAAGCGCACCCCACCAGTACTGTGCCGTCCCGTATAATGGCGCTAGGGGCAAACATCCGTGGACCTAGAACAGATCCTGGTCGTCGACGATGAAGAGGCGATTCGAGAAGTCGTTTCCACCATGCTCGAATCGAAAGGCTACCGCTGCACGGCCGTAAGCAATGGCCGCGCTGCTCAGGAACAAGTCAAAAAGTCCACGCCGGATCTCGTCCTAAGCGACATGATCATGCCCGAAATGGATGGCATCCGGTTGCTCGATTGGCTCCGCGAGTACGACCCCGAAGTCCCTGTGATCATGGTCACAGCCATTCATGACATTTCCACCGCTCTCGAAGCCATTCGTCGTGGCGCCTACGATTACATCCTCAAGCCTTTCGAGAAAGACCAGCTTTTCCTCGGCGTGGGCCGCGCCCTCCAGCACCGCCGCCTCGTCGCCGAAAATCGCAGCTACCAGCTAAAACTCGAGCAGCAAGTCGAAGAGCGTACCGCCCAGCTCACCGGCGCTCTCGCTCAGCTCGAGCAATCCTATGACGACACTCTCGAAGCCCTCGGCAGCGCCCTCGACTTGAAGGACGCCGAAACCGAGGGCCACTGCCAGCGCGTCACCGCTTTCACAATTTCTATTGCCAAGGCCATGCCCGTCCCGAATCCTTATTTGCCGGTCCTCGCGCGTGCCGCCTTCCTCCACGACATCGGCAAAATGGCCATCCCCGACGGCATTCTCCGCAAACCTGGCCCGCTCACGGACGCGGAAAAGGAGGTCATGCGCAAGCACTGCGAAATCGGCTATAACATGCTCATCCGCATCCCCTTCCTTCGCGACGCCGCCGAAATCGTCCTGGCCCACCAGGAGTTTTACGACGGGACTGGCTACCCCCGCGCCCTAAAAGGCGACCAAATCCCCCTCGGCGCCCGCATTTTCACCATCGCCGATTCTCTCGACGCCATGATCAGCGACCGCCCCTACCGTAAAGCTCTCCCCATGCCCCACGCCTGCGAAGAAATTCGCCGCTGCTCCGGCACCCAATTCGACCCCAAAGTCGTCGAAGTCTTCCTAACCATCCCCGAACAGCACTGGATCGACCTCCGCGAACACCTCGGTTCCCCCTTCCGCCTCGCCCATCTCCGCAATCTTTAGTCGATAGCGCTGGGCCGAAACTGCCCGCTATCATTAGACTCAAAAAAAATCGGGCATGCCCGCCAGGGGATGCCCGATTCTGCATTGAAACAGCTGTGCCCAGAGACTGCCGGTTCGCTAAAATTTCAGCCGCAGCGACAGTTGCAGGATTCGCGGAGAGGAGATGGTGTACGTGCTTTGACCGAAAGTGGTTGAGTTAATGAGTTCGTTGCCAGGCGAGGCACCTCCGTTGCTGCCTACTCCGAACACCGGATGATTCAAAACGTTGAAGGCTTCCGCACGGAACGTCAGCTTTAGGCGCTCTGTCAGGTTGAAATCCTTCGCCGCCGATGTATCCCAGTCGAAATAAGCCGGCCCGTTGAACGCATCGAGCTGCAAATTGCCCACTTGACCCGGCTGCGGGTTGCAGAAGCCACCTGTTACCGCTGGCGCGCAGCTCAACTCGGGTGTAAGCGGTGCCCCTGTCCCGTTCGAAGAAATGAGACTCGGATTGATAACGTCAACTGTGCCATCGGGCTGTTTGAACAAGCCTAGGTCTCCACTGATTTGTTGGTGCGTCAGGGTCGCTATCGCCGTATTGATGGTGGACCGGTTTGGCCTGTTAAATGTCGCCTCCTGTGACAAAATCGAGAATGGCGCTCCGCTCTGCCACGTGAAGATGGAGCCGGTCTGCCAGCCGTCCGTCAGCAAACCCAGCGCCCGGCTTCGCGAGCCGAACAGTCTGTGGCCCTTGCCGATCGGCAACTCATAAGTAAAGTTAGCTTTGAACGCGTGGGTCAAATCAAACGGCGCGCGCTGTTTCTCGAGTTGCGGCCGGGCGTTGTCTTGGAACGGCAGGAATTGTGATTGTGAACCCCCAAAATCCGTCATCGTCTTGCTATACGTATAGTTTGCTTGGAAGTACAAACCGCGGTTGAACCGACGCCGCACTTCCACTATCCCCGCATTGTAACTCGAGAACGAAGTATTCTTTAATACGTCAGCGCCCATGATGTAAGGATTCGGGAAGAGTTGCACTGGATTCCCCGGCCCAGGCAGCGGATTGTTCCCTTGATCAAAACCATCCGCATGATAGATTTCTTCGAGCGCTCCAATCTGGCCCGTAAAGATCAGATTTTCTACCGTGGGGTTCTCCACCAACCCACCAAGCGCTAGATTGGGAAAAACGCTCAACGGCTGGCAGCCTGTGGTTGTGCATCCCGGGTCCCCGGTGAGGAAGTAGTTTGCGCGGGCACGATTGAAATCGGCCAGGAATCCATTATTCGTGAAGTCCAGCTGGTTTAGGTCGATCGCTCGCCATAAACCGACTCCGTGATTCCCTACGTAGCTTGCTGTGAGGGAGGTATTCCATCCGATGTCTCGCTGTACACTCAAATTCCATTGCTGGACATAGGGTGTCTTTATTCCGGGGTCGATGGCATATCCCGCCACGCCCCCGACATCATCACCCAGGTTTTCCACCTCGGTTAAGAAGTCGGCGGGTACTTGGAACGGTGGAGTCGCAACTGACGCAGGGCTGCTCACCGTCGGTCCAAAGAGACCAAATCCTGTCGGTCCAAGATTAGTCACCGTCGCGCCCAAACCCGCATTTCCCGCGGCCGCGTTAGCCACTGCGGTAAAGAACTCATCATTCACATAGTTGATGCTGAATCCTGCGCGAACCGCAGTTCTCCCGTCCCCGAAGGGATCCCAGGCCAACCCGATATTCGGCGCGAATTGATTAAAGTGGTCCCGGTAGAGTGGGCGGCTGCTCGGCCCGCCAGCGAAGTTCACCGTGGCATCTCCCAGCATCGTCTGTTCAAGCGTCTGACCCGCCGGAATCTCTGGCAAGAGTATTAGGCCATTCTTCTCATCCACCGGACTGAAGTACTCGTAGCGGGTCCCGAACGTAAGTGTCAGCTTATGCGTAATCCGCCAGCTATCTCCCAGGTAGAATGAAATATCACTCTGACGGTAGTTCCGGTTTTGTGCCACCAAGGGGACAAAGCCCGAGGTCTGCGTTTTCACGTTAAACGTTTGGCTTTCCTGGCTCAAAATTCCTGCGACGCTCGCCAGAATGCTTGTCGCGTTGTTCAGCGCGCTGGTGGTCACCGTATCCGCACTCGAATTCGGCACGGGGAAATCGGAGGGTTCTGGCCCATACGGATTTACCGGGCTGAATCCTACCGAATAACTTGGATAAATCCCCGCCGAATTCGTGGCGTAAATTGTTACCTTCTCAATCTGCGTTCCAAATTTGATCGTGTGATTCCCCTTCGTCCAGTTCGCGTTGTCCTGCCAGGACCAGGTGTGCGTATCGCGTCCTTGTGGCAAGAAGTTGGGGTTTGGATCAGTAAACGGCAATGTTGTGTCGTCTAAAACGAAACCCGAACTGAAGTTCTGGGAGGTGACAAAATAAGCTGGAGCTAGGTCGAATCCAAATCGCACCTCGTTCGTGAAATCCGACCTCGGATTCCATCGCCAAGAGGTGGACAGGAACTTGATATCATCGTTGTTTTGCACGAGCGGCACTTTGTCAAAAGAAGTGTCGATGTCCGGCCGGTCCACAATCTGCCGATTCCAAGAATAGGTTCCCGTCAGTGTATTCTTGACATTCGCATTGTAGTCCACTCGGAATCCGTAGTTGTCCAATGTATCGTCGCTTCGCGCGTTCAATTGATACCCGAGCAAATTCACTCCGTCGCCCACACGAGTGTTGTTTGACGTCGTAGGCATCCGACTCAGCAGCGCCAACATTGTCGGATCGGATGTGAATACTGGCGCTCCGCTCACGTAATTCCCGCCCGAATCGAAAACTGGGTTACCTCTCGCGGTGTTCGACATCGTCAGCAAATTCACCGTTTGTGCAGCTCCATCGGGAGCGCCTGTCGTCGCATCCACTGGCTGGTAGGTGAACGGCAGCGTTGGCGTGGGACTACTCAATGCCGCAAGGATGCTCGGGCTCAACACCGTCGTGTTATTGGGGCTTTGCGCTCGCGACCGGAGCAGTTCGTAATATCCGTAAATGAACAGCTTGTCTTTCTTGATGGGGCCCCCAAGGTTGCCGCCGCCTTGATTTTGAAGTAGGCTCGCCAGCGGCACCCCACTCGCGTCATTGAACCAGTTGTTTGCTGCCCAGGCATTCGACCTGTAGTACCAGAATCCTTCTCCGTGAAACGCATTCGTTCCCCTTGGCGTGACTATACTGACCTGCGACGATCCTCCCCCGTTCTCCACGTCGGAATTCTGCGTGATGATCGTGAACTCCTGCGCTTGGCTGTTGAAGGGCAGATTTGGCGTAAAATCCAGATCACCGATTCGTATGAAATTGTCCTGAATATTCATGCCGTCGATCGTAACGTTGGAAAACGTAGACCGCTGGCCATTGATGGTGGTCGATTGCATTCCCCCAGGACCGCTGTTCGCCACTCCTGCCTGTAAGTCCAGCAATGCCATTGGGCTGCGATTCAAGATCGGCAAATCTTCTATCTGTTGCTTTTCAACTGTCCCGGTTATTTCCGCGCTGGACGTGTTCACCAGTTCTGCGCCGCCCTCAACAACCACGGATTCCGTTTTTGCACCGACTTCCAAAATGATCGGTTTCACCGAATACACCGTCGATGCATCCAGCTTGATGCCCGTAACCTGTCCGGTCTTGAATCCATCTTTCGACGCCGAGACCGTATAAAAACCGTAGTCGATATGCTCGAATTGATATCCTCCGGCCGACGCGGTTACCGATGTGTATGCCGCATTGGTCTGTTGATTTGTCAGCGTCACCGTAACGCTCACAATCGGCAGCCCCTGCGCGTCCGTCACCGTACCGGTCACTGAACCAGTCGGAACTTGGGCCATCGTGCTCGTCACGCATAGCATCAGCGCAGTCGCTAGCATTACTCCCAGTTCCACTGCCACTCGCGTCCATTGCCGCCCGCTATTTTTCCAAACCATATTTCTTCCCCCCGATCGAATCCTAGTTCGATCTCTGACGCCTAATCACTATCCGTTCGGATGTCTCGCTCGTGCCTAGAGTTAGTCCTTTGCCTCACGCTGACTCGTCCAAACCCCCGCGCAGGGCAGTTCTTCGAAGAAAGAGCAACTTCGTTCCCTCTTCACCTTCCATGTCGGGCAATCTTGGTAGAAGAAGCCCGTGCAAAATTCTCATTCGGGATTATTGAGCCTAAAATCGCACCCAAGACTTGAATTTATGTCAGCAATATACTTGCCAGACGCAGCCCTCTACATCAGCTGCGATAAATTGCTTGTGTTAGCGAAGTTATCAGGTCCGGGCAACAAATAAAGAAGCTTTGTTTAGAATTTTCTATACAGGTTTACGTAGAAAGCACTGCCAAAAAGTTCTGAATTTTGTACCTGCTCCCGGTGAACCCTCCGCCAATCGCATGATTGCCCTCGGTGCCCGCGGAGCGTTCCTCGTTTCATCGATTTAGATAGTCGAATTATTCCTGACGACTGGGTTGCGAATGCGAATCGCCGGTCTACCGCAAGCCGTTGATGCCAGCCATCAGCAGGACATCGAAAACAGCAGCTTGATGCCTTTTGCAAACTCGAGTTGGGCCCTTATTAGACTAACGACCAAGGTTCCGTCGTTGGAAAAGTCATAGAAGTGCCCGGGATGAACGTACACAGATTTTATCGCCAACAGTTCGAGCGCGAGATCTTCGTCGGAGCGGGTCGCAGGTACGCGTATCACCGCATTCCACGCGCCCTCCACGTCTAGCCGGCTGCTGGACTTTTGCTCCGCCAATTGCGCGTCCAATTCTGCAAGATTTTCGCGCACGCGCGCCATCAACTGTTTTTGAAACGCGTGACGCTGCGCCAACAACGCTGGCAGGGCCAGCTGAATCGGAGCATTCATCGAAAGATAGGTATCCGCGATTACTTCGAGGCGCGCCAGTGCTTCCGATTTGCGCGGCTCCGAGCCGCTTACGACCAGCCACGCGGCTTTCATTTGCGGCAGCCCGCAAATCTTCGAGAGCCCGCTCATCGTGAACGTCAGCGCTCCGGAATTCGTGGCAAAGGTGGCGGGCCGTTTTGACTTCAGCGAAAAATCAAGAAACACCTCATCGGCAATGATCGCGATTTCGCGCGCTGCACAAATCTCGTTTAGCTTGCGCATCTCCTCAGGTTTGCAGAAATGTCCCGTGGGGTTGTTGGGATGAACGACGATCACTCCGCGTGTTCGCGTCGTAATGGCCCGCTCCAGCTCGTGAAAATCGATCTGCCATCCGTGATCATAAATCAGCGGGTAGCGGACCAGGCGAACGTCCTGAATGTCGGCGAGAAAATCGAAAAGAGGATAACTTGGTTCGGGAATTAAAAGCTCATCGTCTGGGTCGCACAGCGTTCGAAATACGTAGGAGTACGCTTCGCTGGTGCTGGTCGTCAGAAAAATATCGTTCAATAAAAGGGTGGCGCCATGTTCGGCGTAATATTGCCCGACGGAGCTTCGAGCAATTTCGAGACCGCGCGGATTTGGCTCGTACTTTAGCGCCGCGGGATTATGAAGCGCGGCGAGAATCGTCTTTTCGGCGTACTCGAAACCGCATTCGGTCGGATTGGAAATCGTCAAGTCGATCAGCGGTTTGCCTGTCGCGCGGTGCGCTTCGAGCGCGGCGCTTAAACGATTAGCCTCGAGATTCCAATTTGTCCGCTTTGCAAACATGCCTTTCGTAGACATTAGCCGCCGTTGACGGGATGCAAGCCGCGGTGCTCTTCGGCGGTGACAAATTCGGCGACGGTTTCCGCGACGCGTGTGATTTGCTCGGGACGCAGTTCCGGATACATGGGAAGCGAAATCACTTCTTTTGCGGCATGCTCTGCGTGCGGAAAATCGCCGGCCTTGTGGCCTACTAGCGAGGCGTACAGCGGCTGAAAGTGGAGCGGCACGGGATAGTAGACCGCGCTGCCGATGTTTCGCGCGCTCAAAGCCTTTTGCAACGCGTCGCGCTGCTCCACGCGAATCGTGAATTGGTGAAAAACGTGGCCGTAGTTTTCCGGAACGAGCGGCGGTGCAATTCCGGGGATACCGAGCAACATTTTTGAGTAAGCCGCGGCGTGCGATTGGCGGGCGCCCTGCCACTGCGGCAGGTGACGCAGCTTCACGCGAAGAATTGCGGCCTGAATTTCATCAAGGCGGCTGTTCCAACCTGCTTCGCTGCTGACGTACTTTGCGGACTGCCCGTGGTTGCGTAAGTTGCGCAATCGCGCCGCGAGATCGCTGGAGTTCGTGACGATCATTCCAGCGTCGCCATACGCGCCTAGATTTTTCGTGGGATAAAAGCTAAGACACGCGGCGTCGCCTAGCGAACCGGTCTTACGCCCCTTGTACG
>JBARCY010000002.1:0-8569 GCA_049794595.1 Candidatus Acidiferrum sp. | reverse complement strand
GCCAATGCTACTGATTAAGGGCGGGCGCGTTATCGACCCCGCCACGCAGACCGACGCGCTGCGCGATGTTCTGCTCGACGGCGACAAAATCGTCGAAATCGCACAAGCCGGAAAAATCTCCCAGAATCCCTCCACCGAAATTTTCGACGCCACCGGACTGATCGTCGCGCCCGGCTTCATCGACCTTCACGCGCATCTCCGTGAGCCCGGCCAGGAATCCTCCGAAACCATCGAGACGGGCACGCGCGCTGCGGCTCGAGGCGGTTTCACCGCCGTCTGCTGCATGCCGAATACCAAGCCCGTCAACGACAACGCCAGCGTCACACGCTTCATTCTCGATCGCGCCAAAGCCGCCGCCAGCGTTCGCGTCTGGCCCATCGGCGCCGCGAGCGTCGGCAGCAAAGGCGAGGCCATCGCGGAAATCGCCGCGATGAAGCAGGCTGGCATCGTCGCGGTCTCTGACGACGGCAAGCCCATCGCCACGGCAAAACTCACGCGACAAGTGATGGATTATTGCCGCTCGCTCGATCTTCCGGTCATTGAACATTCCGAAGATGTTTCGCTCGCCGCAGGCGCGGTCATGCGGGAAGGCGTCACTTCCACGAGACTAGGTTTGCCCGGAATGCCAGCCGCCGCGGAATCCGTTTGCGTTGCGCGTGATGTTCAGCTCGTCGAGCTGACCGGCGCGCGTCTTCACGTCGCGCATCTCTCCGCAAAAGCTTCGCTCGAACAAGTTCGCTGGGCCAAGCAGCGCGGGTTGCCCGTTACCTGCGAAGTCACGCCGCATCACTTCACTTTGATCGATGAGGATGTGCAGTACGAATCGCGCTACAAAATGAATCCGCCTCTTGCCGCGCGCGGAGACCGCGAAGCCCTCATCGAAGGCCTCGCTGACGGCACCGTCGAAGCTATCGCCACCGACCACGCGCCTCACGAGCCCGCTCTAAAAGACGTCGAGTTCGACCGCGCGCCTTTCGGCATCCTCGGCTTTGAGACAGCCGTTGCGCTTTCTCTCGAGCAACTTGTCCACATGGGGAAAATCTCGCTCATGCGCATGGTCGAACTGTTCACGACCGGTCCCGCTCGCGTTCTCGGCATCGAACGCAAAATTGCTCCCAACCAACCCGCTGATCTCACGATTTTTTCCACCACTCACGAATGGACCTACGACGTAAAGCAGTCCCCCAGCAAATCCCGCAACTCTCCCTTTGACGGCCGCACCTTTAAAGGCGCAGCCATGGCTTCCATCGTCGCCGGCCGCTTGGTCTTCCAGCGCTGACCTCACCGTCTGCTTCAAAGCCTTAGGACGGAAACAAAAACTCCTCTCGCACGTCTAGAACAGCATAGAGCCCATAGATCTTTTCTATCTCCGGCCGCGGATCATATTGAGGTCGATTTCATGCAATCCATCTGGCAGGATCTCCGCTATGCGGTGCGCTCGTTGCGCAAAGCGCCGACGTTCACGGCGATCGTCATCCTCACTCTCGCACTCGGCATCGGCGGCAACACCGCTATCTTCAGCCTCGTCAACACTTCCTTCTTCCGTCCGCTACCATTGCCCGAGCCTGATCGGACCTTGCGAATTCTCGATGCACAACGCGGTCCAGACGGCCACGTCCAAACATTCGGCATGAAGAGCGCCAACGTTGTCGTCTTTCAGGAAAACGATCGCGCTTTCGATGCCATGGTCGCGCTCCACGGTGAAAACATGACGCTCATCGGTGGCAGCGAGCCCGAATTGGTCTCCGTCATCTACCGCTCAGCTGGATGGCGGCAAACGTTCAACGTTCAGCCCATCCTCGGCCGCGATTTCACCGCCGAGGAAGAAAAACATGGCATCGGCAGCGGCGTCGCGCAAATCAGTTATGGCCTTTGGCTGCGGCGCTTCGCTTCCTCCAAATCCATCCTCGGCACGTCCATCCAAATCAACGATCGCACCTTTCGCGTCGTCGGCGTTCTTCCGCGCGGTTTCAATTTTCCCTACAACGCATCCGTCTGGGTTCCTTACGTCGTCAATCCCAGCGAAAAGTCGCTCGAATTCGCTGTCTTTGCCCACATCAAGCCCGGGGTCACGCTTAGCCAGGCGCGCCAGTCTCTCGACGAAGTTACCGGTCGCATCAAGGACATCTATCCCGAAACGCTCGCAGGCTATACCGTCGCTTCGATCACTCTCCGCGAAAATCTCGCGGACAATCAGGAAAGCACGATGCTCGCGTTGCTCTGCATCGTTGGTTTTCTGCTGCTCCTGGCGTGCATTAACGTTGCGAATATGCTGCTCTCCCGCTCGATCGCGCGTGCGCGCGAATTCGCCATTCGCGCCGTGCTTGGCGCCAGCCTCGCCCGTCAATTCCAGCAATCGCTCACGGAAAGCATTTCGCTCTGCGCTCTCGGCTGCGTCTCTGGTCTTCTTTTTGCGACATGGTTGGGTCGCTTCTCGGCGGCGCTTCTTCCTTCGGACATCAGCTTTCAACTAGGCATGCACCCGGAGCAACTCGATTATCGCGTGCTGCTTTTCGCTTGCTCTGTTTCGATTCTTGCCGGTTTGATTATTGCCGCTGTTCCTGCTCTTGCGAACTCCGGTGGCCTTTCTCCCGAAGCGTTGAAAGAAGGTGGCCGCTCGGGAGCAGGCGGAGGGCGGCGTTCGAATCGCCTGCTCAGCGCGTTTGTCATTGCCGAAACCGCACTCGCTCTCGTGCTCGTCGCTGGCGCGGCTCTCATGGTCCAGAATTTCCGCCGGCTACAGCATCGCGATCTTGGCTTTCAATCTCGCAATCTCCTCACCATGCAGATCGCTCCGCCGCAAAATCCCAACACCCCTGATCTGCAACGTATCGCGCTCGTTCGCAGCGTTCTCGCCGCCGTGCAGGCAACTCCCGGCGTTAGCTCGGCTGGCATCACGACGGTAAATCCTCTTGGTGGTGGAACCTGGTCCTCCCCCATCGTTGTGGAAGGCATGAACGCAAACGATTCCAATAGTTCGTTCTACGTCAATCATCGCCTCATCACTCCCGCATTGCTTTCCACGATGGGGATTCCGCTGATGCGTGGGCGTTTCTTCACTGATCTCGACAACGAACGCGCGGCGCCTGTCGTCATCGTCAGCGAACAATTGGCGCACCGTTATTGGCCAAGCCAGGACGCACTTGGCAAACGCATTCGTATCGGGCGCAACAATTCCCCTTGGATGACCGTCGTCGGAATCGTCGGCAATGTGCATGACGCGGGCGATCCCGGCGACCCTGTTGAAACCTGGTACCTGCCGCTCGTACAGCACCCTGGCTTTCCCGATCCGTTTTACATCATGGTTCGCACGCGTTCCGATCCCGTTGCGATGGTGCCGAGTATCAAGCAATCCATTTGGAAGGTGAATTCCGCTCTCGCTGTTTACGATATTTCCGCCATGGATCACTACTATTCCAGAACTCTCGAACGCGAACGGCTCGGCTCGCAACTCATGTCCGCTTTCGGTTTCTTCGGGCTGTTCCTTGCTGCACTCGGCGTCTACGGAGTGATGTCCTTCGCCGTCGCGCAGCGCAGAAAGGAAATTGGCGTGCGCATGGCGCTCGGCGCACAGCCGTATCAAATTCTGCTTCTGGTTCTGCGGCGCGCGGGCGGGCTCTCTCTGTTCGGTCTCGCGCTCGGCGCCGCAATCACCGCTGCGCTCAACCGTGTCCTCGCCGGCTTCCTGACGGAAATCCACGGCATCGAGCTTCAGCCCATTGCACTTGCCGCGAGTGTTCTATTTTTGATTGCCATCGCCGCTTGCTGTCTGCCTGCTCGGCGCGCCGCAACCGTGGATCCGCTCACAGCGCTTCACATGGATTAGCGGTTCTCTTGCTCTTCTAAGGTTGCAACAGCCCTAGAAATGCTGGGGTTGTCTTTTCTGAAGCATCCGCAAAATCCAAAAGCCCGCGGCGCCGGCGGCCAAATGTTTCAGCGTGTGGCCGCTGATCGTGTGTTGGTCCAGCGAGAAAATCTGACGGTCCTCTGTCTCAAAGATTTTCGCCAGAACATAGAAACCAAATACCACCGCGAAATCCGAACTGCGTGTGTAGCGCGGTGGAAGCAAAAGCAAGACCGGCAGAATCAGCACCGCGTACACTTGCACGGCTGCGTAAAAACGCAAGTCTCCAGCGCCAAGCGTTTCCGTGTGCCACCACCAAACGACGCTCCCGGCGCCGATCACCGACAATAACGGAAGCAAATAAAAGCCGATAGGAACGCTAACCCTTTCCGAAATCATCGCCGACACCAGACCCATGAAAGCGAGCGTCATGGGCAGCCGGTCCCATACCAATCGCGCGTTATCTGGGGCAAGATGATAATAACTCGAGCCAAAAGCGGTGAGCAGCAACCCCCAAAAAATCAAGATGTATGCCCAGCGTTCGCGCGCGTCCAGAAATTGATCGTGCCCGCGTCGCGTGCTCAAGAAGATCAGTCCCCAAACGCCGGCCACGGCGAATAGTAGATTTGAAGCCACGTCTCCAAAGTTGGGGATTCCAAGCCAGCTTCGCTGATCCGCAAAGTGGTGATACGACTGCGGTTGGGGAATGCGAGGCGTCAGCACGGCCGCCGTTAGGATCGCAATTGTAAACGCGGCCAAAACCCATACCCCTGTTCGCCGCGAAATCAATATAGCCTCGCTGGTTGTTGCGTCACGACCGCGACAGCGCCAGTTTAATGAATTTCTAACAAACCCCTCAGGATTTTCTTGCCCCTCTGTCTCTAATCTGCTGCTTGTGCGGACAGCCCATTCCCATCCGCGCGAAGTCAGTTAAAGAAGTGAGCGAGACATGTCAGCTACCTTATTTTTGGCGTTTTGCATTCTCGGATGCGATTTTCTCTTGTACGTTTTGTTCCAGTGGACTTACGGAGAACGCCGCAGAGGCCTCGCACGCAGATCACGCGCGCCGAAGAGAGCCATGAATCAGCCAGACGCTCGGCCATTCTTGGTTGCTTCGCGCAGAAGCTACGCGGGAAGAGGGCAGCGGCTCCAAAGTATGCGTCAGCGGCCCGCCACCGACGTAGCCACGCGTCTTGCCCAACTAAGCGAAGAAAGAGCTTCCCGCCGCAACGCGTCGTCTTTCGCGCAAACCAAGCGGTAACAATCCTATCTACCTCGCAGTCGCAAGCCCTGCAGGTCCAACCTGCTTGATCCCATCTGTGAACAATTTTATAAAGAAGGAAATATGCGCCCGACTGGCACTTACCACCGGTCACTAATCGCCAGACACTGCTTCTTAGTGCGCCGTGGGCTCCGCCGCTGGATGCATGCCATGCTGTGGCACTTCATGGATGCCACGCGCAGGCGGCTCAATCCTCTGCCGGTAGAAATGGTCGAGCGGTATGCGGCCTTTCCCGATGGGATAGGCCTTCTCGATTGCTTTCGTCGCGTATGCTTTCGCGAGTGTCGCTGCTTCAAGCAGTCCCCGGCCTACCGCCAAGTGCGCGGCCAGCGCGGATGCAAACGTGCAGCCGGTTCCGTGCAGTTGCTCTTCGTTCACCCGCTCGCCCGGCAGCGTCACCATCTCCGTGCCGTCGAAAAGAACGTCCGTTGGCCGACCCATGTGCCCGCCCTTGACGATCACCGCTCGCGCACCCATCTCCACAATCTTTCGCGCCGCCGCTTCCATCTCTGCTACATCTTTAATCGTCATGCCGGTCAAAATCTCGGCTTCCGGCACGTTCGGTGTAATCACGCTCGCGCGTTTCAGCAACTCCGTC
This sequence comes from Candidatus Acidiferrum sp., assembly GCA_049794595.1. Taxonomy (GTDB): domain Bacteria; phylum Acidobacteriota; class Terriglobia; order Acidiferrales; family UBA7541; genus Acidiferrum. The sequence goes on along the minus strand of JBARCY010000002.1, from coordinate 2,845 downwards.
GCGATGTATTTAACTCCTGCTGCGTCCAGCAACTCTCGCCCGCTCGATGATTTCATCACTGGATCGTGCACCACGTGCGCAAATTTGTGCGCATCCAGAAATTCCGCCACGGTCACGGCATTCCCGCGGTTCCCCAGCATCCCGATTTTTACCGCCGCGATATTGCAATCGCTAGCCAGCACATCAAGCTGTGCCTTCAGCGTCGCGCTCGGAATGTTGTGGACGTCTTCCACGCCTTGCGTGTTCTGCACCGTCAGCGCCGTAATCGCCGCCACGCCATAACATCCGTGCGCCGCAAACGTCTTCAAATCTGCCGCAGTCCCCGCGCCACAAGAAGGATCAAACCCAGCAATGCTCAGCAGAATCGGTGGAGCTGTTTGTCCATGTCCGTTCGTGCTCATTTTTCGTGCTTGGCAGCACCCCTCGAAGAAAAATAGCCGGTCGCGCCAACTGGGCGCACCGGCATTTGTGAATGTACGCGCGCTGTTTCCTGCGCGCAAGTCAAAAATTCGCGAACGAACTACTGATTGTCTCTGTCCCTGAGGCGATTGCGGCGAGCGAGACTTCTAGCGGCAAATGACGTCGAGTTTCCCGAGCGGCAACTCTGCGTGCGGCGGATAATCCAGGTGTTTGCTCTCCACCATTTGCTCGAGCAGTGTCCCGCCAGTGCTCAAAGCCGCGTCCGGATTGGTTTGGTAAGCCGGGTCTTCTTCCGCTTCCTGCAACGATACAAATTTGAATCCCTGCTTCTGAAGGGAATCCAGCAGCGCCGGAAGCATTACGCTGTCAAACGCCCCGATGTGCAGCAGCAGCACATGCCGGATGTCTCTTCCAAACAGCATGACCGCCATTTTCTGCGCCAGGGAAACGTACTCCATGGCCATGTTCAGATAGCTGGATTTCAGCCACTCGACCGTCTGCGAATCTTTCTTGCTCATGCACCGCGCATACGGATCGTTCCATGCCCAATCCTGAAAATCGATGGAAACTTGTGCCACTCGGTATCCGTGATCACGCAAATATTTTCTTATCGCGTGTCTTTTCTCGAGCGTGTAGCCTTCGTTCAAATACGGATAGCGAAACCAGTGCCAATCCTGCTTACCCATGAATCCTTCCAGCGTGCCTTCATTCCTGGCGATATCTTCTTCAAACGCCTCAACGCTGTTCGGCGTAATGTCCATGTGCGAGTAAGTGTGATTTCCAAGCGGAAATCCCGCGTCGGTCCAGATTTTCAAAACGTCCGCTTTATCCCAAGTGCGGTCCAGCTTGCTGGCATTCACAAATCCATAGACAGGAGGGATGCCCTTGGCCTTCAAAGCAGCAATCATGTTCGACGCAATCTCGGATCGCGTTATTCCGGGTGGCATATAGCCGTGCGTGGGGAGGTCATCAACCGTGATGGCTATCTCGCCGTGCTGCTGCGCCTGCGCGGACGCGGCCAGCAAACAAATCAACAGCGCGAGATTCAGCCATCGCGCGAAAAAAGAAAATCTCTTCAAAAGGATCGCTCGGAATTTACAATACTCCGGAAAACTATCGAGCAACCATCACGGGAACAGGCCGCGAACCAGCGTGGCTTCCGCCACACGTCCGACCGCAAGAATCATCGCTCCGGCCCGTGGCGGCACGTGATGCTTCCGCATCGTCTCCACCATTTCGTGGAATGCCCGTACCATGCTCTTTTGCAAACGCGCGTTCACTTCCTCGGCGTCCCACATCAGCCCTTCCATATTTTGCACCCATTCGAAATAGCTCACCGTTACGCCGCCCGCATTCGCCAGAATATCCGGCAACACGGTGATCCCGCGCCGTGCCAGAATCTCATCGGCGTGCGGCGTTGTTGGCCCGTTCGCGGCCTCGGCCACAATCCGCGCCTTGATCGCTTCGGCATTATGCAGCGTGATCACATTCTCGAGCGCTGCAGGCACCAGGATGTCGCACTTCATGGTGAGCAAGTCGTCGTTCGTCGTGCGCGACGCCCCCGGCATCCCTACGACCGTCCCCGATCGTTCCTTGTAGCGAATCGCTTTGATCGGATCGATTCCGCGCGAATTCATCACGCCGCCCCGCGTATCGCTCAGCGCGATAATCTTTGCTTTTTTCTCCGCGAATAGCCGCGCCGCCGTAGCGCCCGCATTTCCAAATCCCTGAATCGCCACCGTCGCGCCGCGCAAAGGAATCTTCTTCAACTTGCAAGCCTCTTCCACCACGTACAGCAACCCGCGCGCCGTCGCCTCGCTTCGTCCCTCCGACCCGCCGATCGACACCGGCTTGCCCGTCACCACTCCATGCACAGAATGCCCTACCGTCATCGAGTACGTGTCCATGATCCACGCCATCGTTTGCGCGTCCGTGTACACATCCGGCGCCGGAATATCCATTGACGGCCCGATGATCGGCAAAATCTCGCTTGCGTACCGCCGCGTCATCCGCTCCAATTCTGTCTTCGACATCCGCTTCGGGTCGCAAATCACTCCGCCCTTCGCCCCGCCGAACGGCACGTTCAGCACCGCCGTCTTCCACGTCATCCACGCCGCCAGCGCCTTCACTTCGTCCAGCGTCACGTTTGGGTGATAGCGAATCCCGCCTTTGCCCGGCCCGCGCGAAATGTTGTGCTGCACGCGAAACCCGGTGTGGACTTTCACCTGCCCGTTGTCCATCTTCGTGGGAATGGAAACTTCCAGCACGCGCTTGGGCGTCCGCAAAATCTGCCGCAGTCCCGGCTCCAGCTTCAAAAACTCGGCCGCCATATCAAACTGAATCTGCGCGATGCGAAACGGATTCAAATCTTCTCGCGGAGCGATTCGCGGCACCATCGGCGGTGCGCCAATCTGTCTTATCGGCC
>JBARCY010000001.1:0-15040 GCA_049794595.1 Candidatus Acidiferrum sp. | reverse complement strand
ACACTTCGCCTCCTGGCCGTCGAATATTTCTGGGTCGTCGCACTGATTTTCCTGGGACACGTCTGGTGGATGCGCGCCACGCGCAAAATCACAATCCACGGCGGCTAAATGAGCACGGCTGAATGATGGGCAAGATGAAAGAAGCCTTCATTAACTTGAAACGGCACGCTTGGCTGCTCGGCTCCTATTTCGCGCAGTACGCGAAAGTGCGCGTCAGCTATCGCGGCGATTTCTTCATCTCCGCGGCGACTTCCGCGGCAGCCACGGTTTTTTCGCTTGCCTTCGTCCTCATTCTCTTTGCGCGCATTCCCTCCCTTTCCAACTGGCGCATGGAAGAAGTCGTCTTTCTTTACGGCTTCTCGCTTATCCCTTTCGGCCTGTTCAATATTTTTTCGCTCAATCTTTACGAATTCGGCGCCACCTACATCATGGAAGGAAAATTCGATCGCGTTCTTCTCCGCCCGCTCTCTTCCCTCTTTCAGGTGGTCTTCGATGCCTTCCGCATCGAAGCTTTGCAGGAAGTGGTCATCGGTCTGGCCGTGGTGATTTGGGCTTCGCGCCGTCTTCACTATCACTGGCACGCGCTCGATATTCTTCTCCTCGCTTTCTTCGCATTCTGTGGCGGCATCATCTATCTTTCCGTCTTCCTCTTTCTTTCCACCTTCTCTTTCTGGTTCGAAGATCGCATCGGCATCCATCCGCCTTTCTGGAATCTTCTAGCCTTCGGCCGCTATCCGCTCTCGATCTACTCGGGCTACATCCAATTCCTTCTAAGCTGGATCATTCCGTTCGGTTTTGCCACCTTCTATCCCGCGTCGCGCCTCCTCGGCCGTCCTGAATTCCGCATCTACGCGTTCCTGATTCCGCTGGTCGCCGCGGCCACGTTCGCGCTCGCCGTTACCGCGTGGCGCATCGGCCTCCGCCGCTATTCTTCAACAGGCTCGTAGGGAAAACAAAAAGAATTACACAGAGAACGCGGAGTACACGGAGGACACCGAGAAGAGAAACAAAATCAAATGCGGTTCAGCAGGCTTTCATTACCATGAGGATGCGGTCGTCTTCGTACATGCCGTTCCGGGAATGCGTCTCCACTTCCCCAAGTACGCCGCGCATGATCTTTTCGGGAGTTTCCGCGCGCAGCTGGGTGACAAGTTCCGCGAGCCGCTGCCGGCTGAATTCCGTCCCCGCTGAATCCATCGCTTCGGTGATTCCGTCCGTGCAGGCCACTAGCAAATCTCCCGGCCCGAGCGCCGCGGCGCCGCACTCAAACTGAATGTCTGGCAGAAGCCCGACGATCATTCCTCCGGCTTCCAGCCACTCGACGCGTCCATCCGCGCGAATCACCGCTGGCGGCACGTGTCCGGCGTTCACATAACGCAAATTTCGCCCGCCGCTCTCCACCAGCGCGAGAAACATGCTCAGATACTTCGTCGGCCGCCCCTGGGCCATCGAAGCCCGCGCCGCCGAAAGAATTTTCTGATTGATCGTAGCGGGCAATTTCTCGAGCGGCTCCACGTGATCCGCCAGCGCGTGCAAAGTTGCCTGCACGTTGGCCATCACCAGCGCTGAAGCCGCGCCTTTGCCCTCGACGTCCGCCACCACTAGCAGCAGCGCCTCGCCTCCCTCCGTCTGCACGGGAAGAAAATCGTAATAGTCGCCGCCGACCATCTGCGACGCGCGGTGCGAAACCGCGATTACGATCCCTGGAAAAGCGGGCGGCGCATCCGGCAAAAATCCGGCCTGAATCTCGCGGGCCAGCGCTAGGTCGCGTTCCATCTTTTCTTTTTCCACGCGCTCGCGGTGCAACTGCGCTTTTTCAAGAGCCAGCGCCACGTGCGCCGAAAGCGCATCCAAAAACGCTTCGTCCTCGCCGCTGAATCCTTCCTTTTTGTTCAGCAGTTGCAAGACGCCAATAATGTCGCCTGCCTCGTTGCGAATCGGCAAGCAGAGCAACTCCTTGGTCTTGAATCCCAGCTTACGGTCAATGTCCGGCTCGAACCGCGGATCATCGTAAGCATTCTCCAAACACACCGCGGAGCCTTCGCGCGCCACCCAGCCCGCGATCCCGCGCTCCGACGGCAAACGAATCACCTGCTGGTCGAGCCCCAGCCCCACGAGCGACCAGATTTCGTTGCGCTCGCGATCGACGAGAAAAACGGTCCCGCGCTCTGCTCCCGTCTGCCGCGTGGCAATCTGCAGAATGATGCTGATCAATTCTCCGAGATCGAGCGTCGAGTTCAGCTTCTTGGTGGCTTCGATGATGCTGGAGAGCTCTTTCATCGCTCCGCGGCGCTCCGCCAGCGCGAGAACCACCGCCGCGAAGCGAGACAGCAAATCCATCTGGTTGCGAACCTTCTCCTCGAGCGGCCCCGTCCCGCGAATTTCCAGGATGCGCACGCGAAAATCGTCGCTGCCGAGCGCGCCAACCCAAATAGATGGATCCTTGGCGCTGTCGCTGGGCAAACCCGGTTTGATTCCCGCGGGCGACGAAGCCGGAAGAGTTCCCCCTTCCGCCCACACTTCCGCTTCGCCGCGGTCGGCGCGCCAAAGCCTCGCGCCCGCCACGCCGGGCTGGCTCATCGCGGCGCGTACCACGCGCGCGGCAATTTCGTTCGCAGGGAAGCGGCCCTCGAGCATGCGGAAACCCTCGAGGAGGTCCGGAAAGACTTCGTTCACCTTTTGACGGGCGGGCGATTCACTCATAAAGCGCGGGGGCGGAAAATCAGCCCCCGCGTTGGGGGTAAGACTAGCAGGTGTGCGTGGGGATGAAAAGAGCGGGTTGCGCGAAGGCACGAACATGAAGGGGAAGTGGCGCCGCACAACTCAGTGGTGAGTCAGCTTCCGAAAATCCGGTGCATCATAGAAGGGAGTTGACAACCTGACCACCAAACAAGTCGGTTCTCAGGATTACTTCCGCTTTGCCGACCACTCGTCCGGAAATTATCCGATGAGTTACAACAATATCCGTTTCTTGCGGTACGATTGGTCCGCTTTGCACCTTTGCTGAATGACGGGAGGCCACATGAACACCCTTCTTCAAGACTTCCGATACGGGCTGAGGATGCTGGCGAACGCGCCGGGGTTTGCGGCAGTGGCAGTGCTGACGCTGGCGCTGGGGATTGGCGCGAACACGGCGATGTTCAGCACGCTGTACGGATTGGTTTTCCGGCCGTTGCCATATGCGGATTCGTCGCGGCTGGTGATGCTGTGGGATTCGAATCGCAAGACCGGGCAGAAACACATTTTGGTGATGGAGGGTTCCTTTCCGATCCTGCGAAGCCAGGCGACGAGCTTCGAGGATCTGGCAGAGTTCGGTTCAACGAACTTTGGAAATGATATGTACTACGAAAGGTTGTGGGGAACGGAAGAACGCGTGGCAGTCGATGGGGTGACGCCTTCGTTCTTCTCCATCTTGAAAGTGGCGCCGCTTCTGGGAAGAACATTTACGGCGAGCGAGGGTGTCGCCACGAGGAACGGCGAAAACTGGGGATCCGCGCACGTGGCGATTCTGAGCTACGCATACTGGAGGCAGCATTACGGAGCGAGTTCTGACGCCATCGGAAAGGCGATCACTCTGAATGAATTTGGAGAGAAGAGACAGTATACGATCGTCGGCGTAATGCCGAAGGGCTTTGATTTTCCCTATCCACTCGACACCGGCAAACCGGACATGTGGATAAATGACTCGCTGGCGGCAGGAGAATTTTCTCCGGGGAACGATCTGCAAGTCCTGGGCCGATTGAAACCGGGCGTGAGCCTGGCGCAGGCGCAGGCGGAGATTAACACCATCGCAGGTCGGATTCGCGCGGAATATCCAAACTATTACAAAGACGAAGAAGTCAGCGTGGTTCCGCTAAGCTCAGAGCTGATTCGAGACGTGCGCAGCGTTTTGTGGGCTTTGCTTGCGGCGTTCACGTTCATTCTGCTGATTGGCTGCGCTAATGTGGGCAATCTCTTGCTGGTGCGCGCGGTGTCTCGCGAAAAAGAGATGGCGATTCGCGCGACGCTTGGCGCACGGCGATGGGAGCTGATCCGGCAGATGCTGGCAGAGGGGATGCTGCTGGCGCTGGCCGGAGGCGCGCTGGGGTTGCTGCTCGCTTACGGAAGTCTGCGCGCTCTTGTCGCGCTGCTGCCGCGATCGATTTACATTCCGCGATTGGATTCGGTGGCGCTGGACACGCGAATGCTGGTTTTCGCGGCGGGGCTTTCGGTGATTGCCGCGGGAGTGTTCAGCGTGCTTCCGAGCTTGCGGCTGGCGCGGCCGAATCTGAATGAGACACTGAAATCGGGGAGCGCACATAAATCGCCGCGGGCGCATTCTGTGCTGCGCAGGCCGGGCAGCGTGCTGCTGGTTGTGGAAGTGTCGCTGGCGCTTGTTTTGCTGACGGGAGCGCTGTTGATGTTGCGGAGCATGCGGAAGTTCCTCGCCGTGAACAGCCAGTTTCAGCCAGAGCGGCTGCTTTCGTTGGACGTTGACATTGACAATACCTATTTATTGTCGCTGGGAGGCCGCGATCGCGTTCGGATTCTGCTCGAGCAGTTTGAGCGGCGCATCGCGGATATGCCGGGCGTAGAAGCGACGGCTCTGTCAGATCGGTTTCCACCGGTGAGGGCGCATCACAGTTCAGAGGAGTTTAAGGCCGACGACGGCGGAGGGCTTATTGCCGAGGGTTTTCAACCGGCGGAGATGCACATTGTCACCCCAGGATACTTCGACATGATGGACATGAGGCTGCTGCGCGGGCGATGGCTGGCAGATTCGGACGGAAACGGGACGCTGCCGGTAGCGGTGATTAATGAGGCGATGGCGGAGCGCTACTGGCACGACCGCGACGCGCTAGGCTTGAAACTGAAGCCGAGGCGCTCGTTTGGTGGAAAGCCTCCCTCATACTCGATCGTGGGAATCGTCCATGAGCCCAAACGATTTGCGAGCGGCGAGACGCCTGACCCGGCCGTTTACCTTCCTTACGCGCAGATGCCAGTGCCGTTCTCGTCCGTGGTTGTGCGCACGGCGGGAGAGACGAAGGGTCTGGCGGCGGCAATGCGCAGCGTGGCTTTGCAGATAGCTCCTGGCCATATGTTTGTCGGGCAAGTGCAAAGTGGCGAGGAACTCGTCTCCGAATCGACCGCGACGCCGCGGTTCACGAGCCAATTGTTAATCGCGTTTTCGGGACTGGCGCTCGTGCTCGCGATTGTGGGCGTCTACGGATTGATTTCGTATTACACGACCCAGAGAACGCATGAGATTGGAATACGCATGGCGCTGGGCGCGCAGCGTGCGGAAGTAATGAAGCTTGTACTGAAAGAGGGAATGCTGATTGTGGGATTGGGGATGGCGATTGGCATCGTCGCGGCGGAGGGCTTCGCGAAAAGTCTGGCGAGCTTACTGTACGGAGTTTCGGCGATGGATTTGGCCTCGTTTGCGGCAGCGGCGCTGGTGCTGATAGTGGTTGCGCTGGCGGCGTGTTGGATTCCGGCGCGGAGAGCGATGTGGATTGAGCCGATAGAGGCGTTAAGGTATGAATAGTCCTTCGCACGAATGACCGACAGCCTTTCCTCATCAAGTCTGATTTGTGGCCATTCATGGCGTTTGACGGGCGAGCCGGAAACTGACTCGCTACCCGCAACTCGCTGGAGTTCGCCGATTAGGGGTAATTGAGAGGGCGCTACGATGCTCTTAATTCTCAGAGCGAGCTAAGGAATGTGCACAGGATGCTGGCGCGCTTCCCATTCCGTGCTGAGACGCCGCACCGATTCGCGCAAACGAACCGCGAGCGCGGCAATCGTTTCAAGCCGCTGCGGAGCGCCCTGCGGCAACCGGCCATCGCTCTTCCGCCGAATTTCGGAAAGGAGCAATTCCGCGTTTCCTAAAATACCTGTGAGTGGATTATTCAGCTCGTGGCGCAGCACTTCGCCAAAATCCTCGCGGTCCAATTCCATCAGGACCTCCTTGCGCGGTACCTCGAGCAATTCCTCCCGAACCGGCAAGGCACGCGCGTCGCTCTGAGCCTTGCGCAGCCGCCGCTCGACAAGGCCCAGCGCCACATTCAGGCACTCGTCGGTCCGCACCACATAATCCGCAGCGCCCGCCGCCACCAGTGCGGACAGCTCCATCTGGTGTTGCGCGTCTCCGATCACCACCACCGGAGCGTAGGTCGCCAGAGAGGACACTTCCACATCCAGCCGCTGGCCGCGCTCGCGCGGATCGTCCGCTCCTCGCACCCCGCCTGCTTCCGCCAGTAAAATCACGGCGGGCGCCGCATCCTCGACGATGCGGCGCGCCGCGTCCACGGTGCTTACCGAAGAAACATGCCTGCGGCCGTCGACGGTTTCGAGCTCGTGCCGCGCCGCCGCGCGAAGTGTGGGGTCATCGCTTACCAATAGGATCGTGTGTTCGCGAGGTGTCATGTCACCATCCATTTTTTAGTGTCCCTTCCTGGCGACTGAAGCCCGTCCCCCGTGCGCGAGCCGGCCATCCAAGAGGCTGAAAACTTTCTCCATCAACTCTTCGACGCGGAAAGGTTTGGCCACGTGAGGAAGCCGGTTTCGTTCGAGGAATTCATGGGTTTGGTGGGCAATCACGTCGCCAGTGACAAAGAGGAACCGTTCCTGCAGCGGATGGCCCGCACGGGCGAGCGATTGATAGAAATTCTGGCCGTCCAGTCCAGGCATCTTCATGTCGCAAATGACGAGGTCATAGCGCTCGCGCGCGGCGCGATCCAGCGCCTCGCGTCCGTCGAGCAGCATGTCCACGCGCAGTCCTTCGTCCTCGAGCACGTCGGCGATAAGCCGCGCCACGGTGGGCTCGTCTTCGACGACCAGGACGCGCGTCCCGCGATGATTGGAACGCGGAGCGGAATGCGCCGCGGCATGCGGCCGCTCGCGCGGACCGGCGGGGCCGCGAACCGCTGGCGCAAGCGGCGCTCCCACGACCAGCGGAGCGCGTTCGGACTCAAGGATCGATTCGGAAAACATCGGAAGCTCGACGGAGAAAATGGCTCCCCCCTCCGGCAGGTTGCTCACATTTACCTGGCCGCCGTGTTCGCGCACGACGCTGAGCACGATGGAAAGGCCCAGTCCGGTACCGACGCCCGCGGGCTTGGTGGTGAAGAAAGGGTCGAAGATACGCGCGAGAATCGTTTGAGGAACGCCGGGACCGTCGTCGATCACCTGCAGAAGGACGCGGTGGTCGCCGCTCTTGGCTGTCCGCAGGCGGATTGTTCCCTCTTTCCCGTCTTGCACGATGGCCTGGCGGGCATTTCCGATCAGATTCATCAGCACCTGCTGCAACTGGCCGGAGTCTCCATTGACGAAAGGCAGAGCCGGGTCGAGGTCGAGCTCGATGCGAATTTTCTCCGCCGCGGAGCCGAAACGCTGCAGTTCCATGGCCCGCTGGACCACCTGATTGAGCGCCACTCGCTTTCGTTCGGGCCGATTTTCTCGGGCGCTCAGCAAAAGCTGGCGCAGGATGGTGCTGGCTCTCTCGGCTTCTTGATAGATCTGGCGCACATCTTCCGCGCGTCCGGTGAGATCCTTTCGGACCAGCAGACGCTGGGAGTAGCCCAGAATGCTGGTGAGCGGATTGCTCAATTCGTGAGCAATCCCGGTGACCATCTGTCCGAGGGCAGAGAGCTTTTCGGTTTGCAGGAGTTTGGCTTGAAAAACGCGCTGCGCCGTCAAGTCGCGGTAAATCTCGACGCGGCCGAGACGCTGGCCGGTGTGGTCCACCACGGGCCTCACGGAGCGCTCGAGCACGCGCGGAATAGGACGGGCCAACTGAAGCTCTTCACGCGTCCCGCCTTCGTCGCCGCGAGCCAGTTCGCGCCAGCGTTTGGCGAATTTTTCCGGTTCCGTGGCACGGTCCGCAAGCCGGGCGATCAGGCTCTCGAGCGTGGTGCAGGCTTCGGCTTCTTCGGGAGACAAGCCGGCGATCTGCGCGAAACGCGTGTTCATGGCACGAATGGAATGGTTCGCTCCGAAAAGCACAATGCCTTCTTCGACCCATTCGAGGACGTTGTCGAGCTCGGCCTGCGAGCGGTTGCGCTGCTGGGCGACTTCGCGCGAAGCCGCCGGACTGAGAACCACGGCCGCCAGGTCGTCTCCTGAGGCCACGGGGGCGTGAAGGCGCACACGGATGCCGTTGACCAGCTCTCCTTCGATTGCTTCCTGAATCTCCAGTGCATCCGCCGGCTCGCCCGCAAGGGCGCGGTTTGTCCACTCCTCGATGCGTTGCTTCTCCCGCGCGCAGAAAAGATTGCAGAGGCCGCCGCCGACGTACCACACCGATTCGTTCGCCGAGGGCTGCGGAGAGTCCTCTCGCGGCGCTTCTGACGCCCGTTCCGCGGGCCGTTCTTCGAGCAGAATTCTCGCGCCGCGATTCAGGCTGGTGATATTTCCGCGCGAGTCTAGCAGGATGGTGGCCTCGGGGCTGGATTCCAGAAGCGCGCGGCACCGGGCGATACGCCGGATCTGTCCCGCATGGAGTCTTCGGCGCTCCAAAGCGGCGACGGCCAGCGCTGCGCGGAATTCGAGGCGCTCGAGCGTGCCCAGTGAAGTTGCTCGGTGAGGAATACCCGCGACAAGCACTCCAAGAGCTTCTCCGGAGGCCAGAAGAGGGACGGCCACCAGTCGGGCAAGTCCCGCTTTGAACGAGGATGCCGGGGATTTAACACCCACCACGTGTTTGGCCTCGATCGCTGACCGCCACAAAGTTGCGAGAGGCTCGCGCTCGACCGCATCGGTCCAAGAAGCCTCGCCACTTTCCCAGGCAAACTCCATTTCCGGCGAGATAGAGTCCTTCGTTGGTTGCATGGGGCGGTGGCCGATAACTGCGAAGGAAGCACCCGCGCCGGCGCCATTTGTGGATTCCCCCGTGCAACTGGCGGCAATTTGCGAAAGGATGGTGTCGGCGGAAGCGCTGCTGGCAAGAGCGGTGAGCACCTGTTTGCTGATCCGAAGATCCGCCTGGCGTTGGTGAGCGAGGCGTTGTTCCTGCTCGAGGGCGAGCGCCAGGGCAATCTCGGCGGCGACGGATTCCGCCGAATCGCGAGGCAGGGCGGCTTGTTTTCTGCTTGTGGCCGTCAGAAGCACGCCGCGCAAATGATCTTTGGTGCCGATCGGGGTCCACAGCGCGTGGCGCAGGCCCACCAAAGGGCCGATCATGGGACGGTTCGCAAGACCGCCCGCGGGATCGTCGAGGTCCTGGTAGACGCTCTTGCCGGAATCGAGCAACTCCTGCGGCACAGGAGGCTCGAGAGACAACCGCTCCCAATCAGCGGGCGTTTCTCCCGCGTCCGATTGCCAGATTATCCCGCGAAGACATGCAGGCGCGAGAGGATCAGCGGCCTGGGAAAAATCCTGCTCCAGCCACACGCCGATCCGGTCCGCGCGGCCTTCGCTGGCGAGCGTGTGGAGCGCTTCGCGCATTAACTGTGCACGAGGCTCTCCCGCAAGGCCGGAACGTGCCGCGCCTTGCCAGCAATATTCTTGCTCTTCTTTTTTTCGCCGGGCCCACATCTCGTTAAATTGCACCTCGAAGCGGTTCCTGAGCGGCCCAAAGCGTGGCTGGCCGCGCGGGTACTTGCGTTCTCTGAGGTTGCACCCTGCATTGAGAGGCCCAACCGATGGCCCGCGCAGTTCCCGTAGAATCAATGGTTTGCGGTGAGAGAAAACGGGGAGGGGAGGCAAACGAGTCCCATGGCGAGACTGGCACGCCGGTCCTTCCCAGAGTGGGCCGGAGCGCGGCGCTCAGAGTTGGCTGCTAGCGGCATGTTGGCAACACTTCGCCGTCAATACGAAACGAGGATTCGAGCCTGGAATGCGAAAGTGCGTGAACGAAAGTGAAGCGGGTTCTCGAGCGGCGGAAGCCGGCAGTCGAGAGCGGCGACTTATTGTTCGACTTGTTCCAGTTGATACTGTTTGAGTTTGCGGTAGAGAGTGGTTTTTCCGATGCCGAGCATGCGCGCTGCAGCGAGTTTGTCCCCGCCCGTTTCGCGGAGCGTGCGCAGAATGGCACGCCGCTCGAGCTCTTCCATGGGCAGCAGCTCGTCTTTTTCTGGAACGCGCTCGCTGCTCGGATAATGGAGGTTCGAGGGCAGATCTCCCACGTGAACGATGGGTCCGGAGCCCATGGCGACCGCGCGCTCAATGGCGTTTTCGAGCTCGCGCACGTTGCCGGGCCAGTCGTAGGCGAGGAGCCGGCGCATGGCATCGTCGGAGATGGTGCGCGGCGGGCCGTGGGGATCGGAAAATTTCTCGAGAAACGCGGTGACTAGAAGCTGGATGTCGCTCTTGCGCTCGCGCAGCGGCGGCAGCTTCACTTGCACCACGTTGAGACGGAAGTAGAGGTCTTGCCGGAAGGCGCCGCTGCGGATCGCCGATTCGAGGTCGCGGTTCGTGGCCGCGATGATGCGGATATTAATGTGGCGGCGTTCCGTCGAGCCGACCGGTTTCACTTCGCGTTCCTGCAACGCGCGCAAAAGCTTGGCCTGCAGGTCCACGGGCATGTCGCCGATTTCATCGAGAAACAGCGTTCCGCCCTGCGCGGCTTCCAGAAGGCCCTGCTTCGCTTGCATCGCGCCGGTGAACGCGCCCTTTACGTAGCCGAAAAGTTCCGATTCGATCAGCGTGGGCACCAGCGACGAACAGTCCACGGGCGCAAACGGGCGCTCTTTGCGCACACCGGAGTAATGAATGCTTTTGGCCACCAGTTCCTTGCCCGTGCCGCTTTCGCCCAGGATTAAAACGGGATATTCGTGCTGGCTGACCTTCTCGATCATTTTGTACACGCGCTGCATCTTCGCGGAAACGCCAATCATTCCGCCGAAGCCGGGCTTGGAGCGCAGCTGCTCGCGCAAGAGGCGGTTCTCGCGGCCCAGATCCATGTCGCGCGCGACGCGTTCGAGCCGCGCGCGGAGATCCTCGATGTGAAACGGTTTGGTGACGTAATCCACGGCGCCCATGCGCGTGGCGGCGACGGCGGAGTCAATCGTTCCATATTGCGTCAAGACCACGACCGCAACCTGGGGGTACATTTCACGGACCTGTTTCAACAGATCCAGTCCGCTGGAAGGCGGCAAAATCAAATCGGTGACGATAATATCCACCGCAGACGATTCCAAGCGCCGCAACGCTTCTTCCACGGTCCCGGCCACAATGGCCTTCATCCCGCAGGACTCCGCCACGTCCGCGCAAAGTCTCCTCGTAGCCTCTTCGTCTTCCACAACCAGGACGGTGATGGGGATGGAGGCGCGCTGGACTCCGGCTTCTTCGTTCATAGGCAATCACCTCTCGAAAATCTTGCAGGCGTTTCAATTGCACACACAGTGCCAAATGCGGAAAAACACGCCTTTGATTCATAACTCAGCTAGTTAGCTATATTAGCATTCTTTCGGACGTTCCGATTAGGGAATTTACTCTGCGGTTATTCGGGGCGCGCGGCTTCGATGTCCACTCGCAAGCTATTCCTTTTCAACGGATTACCAAATCGGAACTCTGGCGGCTTTCATTCTGGGAAAGGAAAGCGCAGGTTCCGCGCGCCTGAATGGCCGCTAGCCGAGCCTTTCTCCGCAAAATCCGAAACAAGCCACTACCCGCGGCTCTCTTCGCAGATTTTCCCGTGGCCAGCCGCTTTCCGCGGTTTTTCACCTCAAAAAAGAAACCGAGCTCGCCGGGAAAAATTCCCGCCGAGCCCGGTTTCTACTTCCGATGTCCCACGCGCCGCAGTGAGCACGCCGCGTTTTCGTCATCCATCGCGCCGTTGCGGCGAGAGCCGCGACGCCGCCTTGCTGATTATGGCTGGGTGGCCGGCTTCTTGGCCGCGGGTTTCTTCGCCACGGGCTTTCTCGCCGCCCCTGTTTCTCCGCCTCCGCGGCTCAACAGCGTCAGCGCATCCTTGGCGTTGAAGGGGAAGCGCCGCACGGACTGTTCGCCCGTGGTGCTGAGAGTCACGTCCACGCGCCGGTTGTTGGCCAGCCGGATGGTCAACAGGTTTCTCAGGAACTTCTGCTTTTCCGCCGGCGTCAAGTCGGGATCATCCTCCAAAAGTTTCTTCACCTGTTCCTCGGACATGTTCTCTTCCTTGCCATAGGCCTTGGTTTCGAGATGATCGGCGGGAACGCCTTTCCCGATCAAGTAGTCCTCGGCGCGCTTGACGCGGCGCTGGGAGAGCAGTTGGTTATACTCCGTCCCTCCGCGCACGTCGGCATGGCCGCCCAGGATCAAATGCGCGTCCGGTTTGTAGGTCAAATATTGCTGGAAGTCGGTCGCCAGCGTGTCCAACGTAGCCGCCTGGCTGGCCAACAACCCGCCATTGGGCCGCGCCACAGTCGGCTGCGCCGTCGGGAAATAAATGCTATGCAGCGCCAGCCGAACCTCGAGCTGATGGACTTGCGGAGGTTCGCTGACTTCCACCGTGCCTGACGCATCCGCTGTGCCGCCGCGCCCGTCGTTCACGGTGCACTTCACCGTGTACGTCCCCGCCTGCAAGCCGGTGGCGTCGAACGTAGCGTTCGCGCCGGTTCCGGTAATCTGGCCGCCGGAAGCCGAGTAGCTGTAGGTCAGCGGATCGCCGTCGGGGTCGCTGCCCGTGCAGATCACTCCCGTATGTTCACCCGGCAGAATGGGGCTGCGTTCGACCGACAAAGTCGCCGTCGGCGGCCGATTCGGCCGCTCTTCCACTTTGACGTCCGTGGCGCAAGACGCTGTGCCGCCCTTGCCATCATTGACCGCGCCTGTCACGGTGTACGAGCCCACGCCTACGCCCGTCGAATTCCACCGCGCGTCGGGTCCGGTCCCATCCACCGTCCCTCCCGTCGCCGTGTAACTATAAGTCAAGGGATCGCCTTGCGGACTGCTCGCGTTCACGTGAATCGAAACCGTATCGCCTGACCCCGCAAAGATCGATGTGGGGTTGGCCGAGCACGCCGCCACCGGAGGCAAATGCGGCGCCGGCGGAGGCGTTTCGTTCGGCAAGCCAAAACGCAGCACGAAGCCGCTACCCAAGCGAAGGTTATCCTGCCGCGAAGTTCCGCCAAGGGAGGCTCCCGAGTAAGAAGTCATCAAATAATCGATTTCTGCAAAGCGCCAAACGATGTTCCTCGTCAGCACAATATCCACGCCGCCGCCGGTCTCCATCGCAAACGCGCTCTGGCTGCCGTCGCCGGTCATTTGAGGACCCGCATGCGCCACACCGATCAGGAATTCCGCAAAGGGCACGAAGTAGTCGAATCTCCGCAAGTTCAGCCGCGGGCCGAACAAAAACGTCGATTGGCCGCCGTGCAGCCCGACTCCGTTGACATTTCTGTTGTAGCTCAGCCCCCCGAGCTCTTCGGTGAGCCCCAAGTATCGCGATGGGTTCCAGGTAAACGATCCCGACCCGCCGAAATTGTTAAACGATTGGAATCCCGCGCCCGGATCGAAATTCACGTAGTCGAACATCCCTCCGATTTCGTAACGCGGCAAGAGTTGCCCGGGCGGCGTGCCGGAGTCCGGCTTGGCGTCGGCCGGAGCGGGCTTCGGCCGCGGCGCCTCTGGCAGCGCAAAAAGTTCCCGCGCCGCTGGCGATATATCCGCCGTCGTTATTTTGGCGGACGGATTCCCCGCCAATGCCTCCGGCGCTGAGGCCGCTGTTGCGGCCGCGCCATCACTGTTCTGCCGAGCGCACAAAGGCAAAGCCAAAAGAGCGCTCGCTGCCACTGCCACACACCAAGTACGCATGATTCTTCTCCCTCAGTTTTCTGTTTCGGAGCCCAAGCTTCTTACTCCCCCGCCGCAGCGCCACCCGTAGCGGCGCCAATCCCTCTCTTGGAAAAATCGCGGCAGATCCTGTTCCGTTTGCCTTCAGCTATCACCCCGCCGATAGCTTCTCCCCATTCGCATTCCACACAGAGGGAGATTCCAAGAACCATCCGGAAACGGTGCCGCTAGACTATTCTAGGTTTCCCCCCATCCGCAAGCTTTTCCTCCCGCGGCCGGGGGTGCCTCGGAAATTTGGCGGGCGCACGTTCTTAAGGGCAAATGCAAGAACTTCACACGATAATCCAGACGAACTGTTTGGACGGGCCTCTCACGATTTCCCTGACTGTCTCACGTGCGATAAGTATCTAGTGAGTTACCGCCCATTGTGATAGGCTCACCCCACTTCCTGTTGTGGTGGCCCGGTGTCCGGCGAGGCTCTCGACCCTTCGGAAAGCTCCGCATCGAGACGCCGCGCTCACCTCCTGGGGAAACCGGGGACAGACGGGACGTTTTCTGGAAACCGGGGACAGACGGGACGTTTTCTGATATTTTGTCTGTGATGGCACGCCTTTCCCGTATCGTCGTCGTAAATGTTCCGCACCATGTTGCGCAGCGCGCCAATGCTCGGCAATTCCAGGAAGCGGAAACGTCCCGTCTGTCCCCAACTTCCACACATGCGGCCAGAGTTTGCTCGGCAGTGATGATGTGAATCTTTATTTATTTCTGAACTTTGGCCTTGACTTTAGAAGAACAGAGGCGCGTAGTCTGTCGCATTAAGCGGGATGCGCTGTGCTGCGAGCACGAACGCACCCCTAGCAGTCCGAGCCGATAAAAAGGAAACCCGGATGCCTGCTGCGATTCTACCTCAACACGCTTGTCCCGCAATCCTTTCAACAAGGAGCGATATATGATCCGTTATGTGGCCGTACTTGTTCTATCCGTGTTTGCGCTTGGAGCTTGGGCGCAAAATCCTCCACCGCATCATCAAGTTGCCGCACCTAACGTCGTCGATGGCGGGGTCCACCCTGAACTTATTCCCGATTCCGTTGCATACCGCCTGTACCTTGTCGCAGTTTCGACAGAAATTGTCCCCGGTTTAGTTGAAAGCAGCGACTCTGGGAGGACTGCACGTTACGCGACCTGGACCTGCTGAGTCAACGACGGGTTCAGTTTACTCTGCAAGAGTTCCAGTTCTCGGTAGCCTTTGACCCTGCGGAATTTCTTTTCTGCCTCCAGCAGCCCCGTGGCCGTCCAGCGCAGCGCGTGATTACCGGCCCGCCAGCGTTTCACATTCCGGGCCATT